>CASIBY010000004.1 GCA_949373095.1 Candidatus Poseidoniaceae archaeon | reverse complement strand
CATCAGGTTGCATTCGTGCGACGTTGAGCGTGGTTCCGCCTACGCCGGTAATGATGGCCATGACCTTGATGGTGTCTCCGAATCCAGCATCTTGTCGGGCACCCCAAATCACGTTGGCGTTATCGCTGACCTTTGCGGTCAAGAGGTCTACTACCTGATTTGCTGCTTCAAGCGTCATGTAAGGTCCACCTGTGACGTGAATGAGTACGCCAGTGGCTCCTGAAATATCAACGTCCAAGAGTGGATGGTTGAGCGCTTCGTGAACAACTTCTTCGGGACCACGGTCGGATTCACCGTAGAGCATCATGGTCACGCCGCCGTTGGCCATAATGGCCCGAATATCAGCGAAGTCAAGGTTGATGAGTGAAGGCAGGGTGATGGTTTCAACGATTCCTTTGACAATTTCTGCAACCAGTTGGTCCATGATAGAAAATGCCTCATCGAGAGGGAGGTTAGGTACGAAGTGAAGCAGGCGGTTATTGTCCAAAACCAAGACGGCGTCAGCACATCGGCGAAGGGATTCCAATCCTTCTAACGCACGGTTCATGCGTTGACGTCGCTCAACGTGGAAGGGCGTGGTCACAATACCGACGACAAGAGCGCCAGCAGCCTTTGCTTCTTCAGCAACGATAGGACAGATACCGGTTCCTGAACCACCACCGAGACCTGATGCAATGAAGACGAGGTCTGCGCCGGTTACGATTCGCTTGATCATTTCACGGCCTGCTTCAGCACAGCGACGTCCGGTGGACGGATCGCCACCAGCACCCAATCCCCGGGTGATGTGTCGGCCTACGAGCAACTTTTGCAGGGCGCGTGTGTGGTCGAGATGTTGCTTATCGGTATTGATGGCAACAGTCACAGCGCCTTCGACGCCAAGATGGGTGATACGATTCAGAGTGTTGTTTCCTGAGCCGCCACAGCCAACGATGAGAATACGAGGATTGGGTACTCCGAACGAGCCAACTTCCTCATCCATGAGGGTTGTAGCGCCGCGATGAATAGCATCATCTTTCAGACCCTGTATCATGTCGGCAAATGCGTTATCGCTACCGCTCGCCCCACCGTTTGTACCACTAGAAGCATGCCCAGGTCCCATCCTTTCACTCCTCCGTTTGCGAGCCTCTCCTTACCCTACATAACCGCGACCCTTCAAACGATGGCGAAGATGGCGATTTTGGAGGTAAATTCTCGGCTCCGTTATCTCTAGTTATTGCAAATCCCTCAACCTTTGAAAAGCCTCTCCCTCTCCTGGGGAAACGGTGTGCAACCTCGCTCATTTCATTGATGAGGGTTAAGTACTGGAGGCAAGTGCGACAGAATACCTCGCTTAGCTCAGTTGGTAGAGCACCTGACTGTAGTTGTGTAAAAACAAACGTCTCAGCAGACATCAGGGTGTCCCCAGTTCAAGTCTGGGAGCGGGGACCTCATTGGCAATCGTAGCCTTTGGCGTGCGTCCACGCTCTATCGAGAGGTTGAGCGCTTCCATTTGCGTCCTCTCTCATGGGAGCGGGGACTCTAATTCTATCAGTTCGGATAGTCCACGCTAAATCGAGAGGTTGAGCGCTTTCTTGCTGTGTCCTCTCTCATGGGAGCGGGGACTCTTATTCCATCAGAAACCTTGTGAAAAGACTATTTCTAGGCATGCTTTCAATAGAGCATGGACAATTCAGATTGGGATACATACTCAGTAGATTCCAGCTCACTTGAGCCTTCTGCCGCAGATCATAATATTCTCTCAGCTTATCGTGCTGTTGAATTTGGAACAATGGCCACTTTCGGATTATCATTCCTAATTATAGGGGTTTTCATCAATTTTTTCATGCTGTTGTCACCCCCCACTCTTGATACTGATAATTTGGATAGTTTCAATCAAGGCTTAATATTAACAACGAACATCACATTATTTGTCACGATTCTACAACTAATCGGGCTACTTCTTCTACTTGCAGACGCAAAAAAACTCGCTTCTGAACTTAATTCTGCACGAAAGCAGCAAAACAAAAATCTGAATATTTTGGCTTCAAAATTCAACAAACGATGACATCAGTTCAAGTCTGGGAGCGGGGACCACTTCCGTAGGCATCAGATTGCATCGTGGTCCACGCTCTATCGGGAGGTTGAGCGCTTTTTGCTGTGTCCTCTCTCATGGGAGCGGGGACTCTAATCGTAGCCTCACGTTACGTCTCCGCAAAATCGAGAGGTTGAATGATATTTCCAGATATATCTTGCTACGGGGAGAGTCTCGGTGAGGATGGAGCGAATGACTTGCTTAATCTAAAATTAGGAATATGTTTACTGTAAATATAGCGTCTCAAAACCTTTTTGTAAAGTAAGTGATGAGAATTCTATATGAAGATTGCAATTTTCCCCTCAGGGCTATCGTCCTTGAACACACTGCAGTGCAGTTTATCTTTTCTTAATGAAGGCGAGAATTGGATTTGCTGGATAATTTCAACCCCAGAAACACGTTCGGTTTGTGAACGCTTCGAAGAATATAACCCTAAAATAAAAGCTATTTTCCATGACGACCTTGCTGAGGAGTTGGAAAAAGCCAATGGTGATATAGAATTCAATTTCCTTATTGGACCATCAACTAGAGAAGAACAGCTTAGGACACTTTCCTTACTGTTCAATCATTCATATATCCCAACGTTTTGGTTTATTGAAGAAAGCCCGGACCAAAAGAACGACAAGCGATTTTTATCGTCCTATACGGGCGCAAAAATCCCGATGTCTATACTTGAGAAAACTGTTGTAAAATCTGTATTATTGGCTGATGACTTATCCTTCATTCAGGCAAATCGTATTATTTGGGATGTTCATTCTAACAGATTTATTTACAATGTTCAATTTCCAAGAGATGCTGTGGAATTCAGTCTTAAAAGAATAAGGGGCTTTCAAGATAAAGCGGTAGGAATATTGCAAGAAGCCCAGAAAAGATTTGGAAAACATGCAGTGGACGGGCGCCACCCCCCTCTTGGGGAATTTGGCTGGCACCAAAACGCACACGACAGATTTCAGCAAGCGGGTTTTAGAGGGGGCCGTTGAATATGAGTCGGCTGATTTTCTTTGCCCAACCCCACAACATTGAATGGGCGGTTACAAAGCTTAATTCAACATTACATCTATTTCAGCATCAAGATGGTTTACCCTTAATTGAAAGGGTTCTTCTCCTGTATGACAATTCCTTTTCCCAGGACATGATTGATGAACACGTTAATGCTATCAAGAACAAAAATTACAAGATTGAGCTAGATGAATTAGTAATCCCTTCTTTAGGAGAGGTTTCAAATTGGAATGGAGACTACGGGCTTCGCGATAAAGATTGGATTCTTCTTCCACACCCTGGCATTTTGCTTGGAAAGATTTTGCATGAAGTTACGAATTCTTTCGACTTTAGGGAAGGTAATATTGGTTTGTGTCATCCAAACCCGGATGGAAAAACTATCACCATGTTTGCACTACATAAAACAACGTTTGGACCAGCGGGTTTGCCAAAAATTAGAATGAAAAAGGTCCCCTTGAAAACCGATAAATATCAAACCCTCAAAATGATACTTGATGAACCCAGTAATGGAAACTTCAACACAGTTTTACCGGTAGCGACCATCCCCCAGGTTCACAAAAGGGCTATCGATATTGAGGTTAAGGGAACCCATGAAGAGTCAACGAAATACATTATTGAACATATTAACCCTACCTTCGGCTTTGGATTTGAAAGTATAGTTCAATCGATTTTAAGCACGAACCGAGATCTAATCGAAATCTACCATTCCGTGTATTTTGGAACCCACAATAGAGAATCCCAAGAAGAGGATTTCTTTGTGCTAACAAAATCGCAACAGATAATTTGGATAAGTTGTAAATTCACAAAGAACATCGGAACTATAGAAAAGGAAGTTAAAAGGCTCCGATTAATTCCTCCTTTGAATTTTCCAAAAGAGCGTATTTATTCAATTCTTGCTACGTCTCGACATGTTGCCGAAAAATATTACTCTGGAACATATAAAGATGAATATCCAGACGTTCATGTATGTCATGTGGGGAACATTAATGAAAAAATAGATTGGATATCAAAGCAGGATGGCGGGAACTAAACATCTCGCAGATACAATAGGTCGCCTCATCTTCATTTTGCACCAATTCGGAGTTATTTTTAGAGCCGAATAACCCTCTTGCCGAGTCTCCTCTTGTTGAATGTCTTCTTCGTCCTCGGCCCACATAGTGTGGCCTTGCTCAAACAACCGTAATCGTGTAACTACCAAGCTCAATTACTTCAACCGAGACTTGCATGTCTTCATCTTCTGTAGAACGGGAGTGGTAAACACCGACAGTGATTTTGCATGTTTCGTCAGCAGCGCCAGAACACCAATCAACAGAACCGCCTTCTGAGATGAGAATACTTTCCATAGCCGTCAACCTACGGTCGTCAAAAATTTCAAGATACTCAAACGTACACTTGCCTGATTGCTTCCACCTGCATACGACTTCTCCTAACTCATTTGCGTCGGACTCGATTTTGACTTCAATTGTTTCCTCTGAGAATTTTCTGGTTTTGTCCATTAAATCAAGGACAACCAATTCATCGTAACTTCCACCGCTGAGAACACCGTTTGCGTCTCGTATGCTGAAGGTTGGTTCATTTGCCGCAGAGGTTACGTATTGCTGTAAGAAGAAGCCTCCAATTCCTGCCGTCAAAACCAACATCACCATGGCGGCGGTCCTCACCTTGCCACGCCATCCCTGAAGTTCTTCCTCGTCATCGTAGAAGTCAAAAGAATTTGTTTCACTGAAGTCACTGTACCCTTCGTCTCCGTCAAGTTCCTCCCATTCGTGGTTTGCCAGGGTGCGAAAGGCACTCACGCTGATGATCATCGCTGCGACAAGCGAACCTGCTCCTGTGAAGAATGCATCTTGTTCAAACGTAGTCAAACCGTTGTAATCACTCTTATTGACGATGATGAACAGGCTCGGAATCAGAAGGAAATAGGACGCAGGTAAGGTCCACCAGGGAGCCTTTTTGATGAGCGAAAGCAAGGAAACAAGCACGACCAAACTTGAAAGTCCAACGGCCAATTGATTGTAAAAAAGAACCGTTTCAAACATCTCGGCCATGTCAGCCATCCCGAAATCGTTTGCGATGTCAATGTTTTCTACGGCCTCAGCAACGGAAACAATTTGGGTAAATGCAAGAACAGCAAGTCCTGTAACCAGCCCAATTAATGCTGGAAAAGCACCCAATTTAGGAGCATCTCTTGAGAAAATTTGGATGTCTAATTCGGGTTCAGGTTCTTGATTCGGGTCAAAATCAGCCCAAGTTTTCAATGATGTGTTGAGGATGTAGAAAAAGGCAGCCATTGAAAATAGCGCAGGGTAAAAAGCGTCAATGAGAAGTATCGAAGGTTGTTCAAAACCATAGCAGTAATACACCAAAGGGTCACAAGCATCTACACTCTTCTGCTCCGAAGAAAAAGCAACCAGTGATGCGATGAAAAGAACACACAGAAGGGCAAAATTGGATGCAGAGACTGTCCACCATGGTGTTTTTTTGGTGAGGGTCATGACCGCTAGGCCGATCATAACCATTGCGATTACGAGGGTTGCGATGTTGAGGAGTTGGTAGAGTTCCATTCCGTCAAGAAACACCTTGCTCATTTCACCTTCCCACTGAGTCGCTTCCGAGGATTGCAACTCAATATTCAGTTTTGCAGTTGGCATGGTGATGAAATAAGTCCAAGCAATGACAATAAGGGCAAGGCCAATCCCCAGCAGGGCTGTTCCGGCACCTAAACGGGGGGAAGGTCCCGGTTCTTCTTCCTCCTCGCCATCACCTTCGCCACCTTCATCTGGTTCGTATTGGTACGTTGACTCGGTACTTGACGAGGTTGTAACTTCCTCTTCCTCAACCCAAATGCGATAACCGTCATCCGTGGAATGCCAGTAGTTTCCTTCAACGTCAAGGTACCAGTGGTTCCCGTTTTCGTCGTTCTCCAACCATTCCCCTTCAGGTAAATCTTCCCAGTTAGGAACAAAACTCCGCTGGCGTCTTTCCATAGAAGGCGGCGGACCTCTTCCGGACATGTTAATCTGTATCTATACCAACTAATAGAATGAGGTTACGATGCTAACGAGGACTCAATCAAGCCACAACGCTGGCTTCTTCGCTATTGTTTGACCGAACCAACGCAGCATGCAGTGCGATCCCAACGGGCATCAACATGACTCCGAAAAAGACAGTTACCGCTGTGACCCATCGCTCACTGTTGTGTTCCATGCAGCGTTTCCACATCCAATGTGTCACGAAAATATCACCTGCAACCATGTGAGCCCAGGCAGCGGATGCACCGGCTTTGGTACCCATTAGCGCAGCGAGACTGTCAAGAATTCCTGCAGGGTTTGTTGAATCCTTTGCGAAATCAATCAATCCTTGCGGTGAAGCGATGGTAACCGCCCACCAAATCAGGATTGGTCCGAGGAAAAACCACGGCCCTTGCATGATTTTCTTGGTGAGGTCGTGCTCAGGGGCGATGAGCATGGCCATCCAAAACGGGCCGACCCACATAGTTGATAAGAAAAAAGAGTAATCGTAGGCGTCCATGTGAGTGATTTCGTTATTATCCCCTTTAGTTACTCGTTTCTATGAGGCACTTCTTGAGATAGACGATGCTTGAATATAGTAGCGATTTTTCGGTGGGTCATGGAAAAAGGGTTTTGGAACGAAGCGACCGAACCATCCGATGGTCCTGATTTCTCTTCTTTGCCCGAATTCATGGGGCGGGGCTTTCTTATCAATTATGGCGAATGTGAAAAGATCAATGTTGAGTTGGCCAACAGCATTTTGAGCATGAAGCCCTCAGCGACCGCTTCAGAACGAATACGCCAATTGTTCGGTGGAATGTTTTACATTTTTGCGGGCATGCTCGGCGTTCTTTCTTTGTTTGGATTCATCATAGCAGTGATTGAAGGTAAGTTGATGGAAGACGTTTTCAACGCCGAAGGCAGTTGGTTGACGATGTTTGGTTTCATGGCTATTGCACCGTGGATGATTGTTCTTGCTTCTGAAAAATTCAACGGATTTCGAACGTTGGTATTTGATGCAGCCGCAGGTAGCGTTTCTTCCATGCCTAAACCCATAGCTGTTGGTAAGGTGAGGACGTTCAAGCACGAGAAGGTACAGGCGATTGTTGTGAGAAACCATGACTTTGAGAGCACACGGTATCATCCTGAGGCGCAGATGAAATACTCCGATTCCCTTGAACCCGGGGTTTACCTTTTGACAACAGAAGGGTTGCACGGCATCTTTTCGTTGCTTTCTCCGGAAGTTGCAGGTGATGCAACCGGGCCGTTGGCGGAGTACTATGGTGTTGAAGTGTTCATCAATCCTGACAACGAAGTTGAGTACACTCGCAAGCATGAAATGATGTAAATGGGCGAGTAGTTGGTCGTCCAAGGTAGTGAATACATCAAGAAGAAATCGCTCGAACTAATGTCATCAAGTTGTTGTTCACAAAATGTATTCCGTTTTCATTGAGTACTGATTTCCAAAGATCGTTTCCGCCTGTGGTCGGGAACATATACCTCAAAACATCTTTTGCAAATTGGGGGTTAAGTTTGAAAAAGCCTCCTAGAGCGCACAACGCTTCAACAAAACCAATGGGTGTCTTGATTTTTCCATTGAGCGTGAAGTCCTCATTGAGCAAGGATGCATTGAGCAAGTTGTGTAGATGTCCAGCCTGATTCATTTTATCATAACACTCTATTCCAGCAGCAAGAAGTTCATTGTCGTCAATACTTATCGGCCAAGGTGAGATTTGATTTTTGAGATGAGACACAATTGGGCCAAGTCGGGTTCGCGTGACAAGGATTTCATCCTGTTCTTGACGAAGTATATGTTCAAAAGCAAGTTCAGCATGCTCATAGAGGTCAAAAGAACGTTTTACCACGCGGTCATTGATTCCGATTCTGTTGGCAAAGAGCCATAAAGGTTCAATATGGTACATCTGATATGTTTTGTCGAGATATGTTGCCAAAATAATGTGCTCTTTGTATTCTCCAATCTCTTTTCTGTAGAGGACTGATAAGTATGGCCCTAAACATTCAAACCAATCTTTTGTGCTCTTGTACTTTGAAGCCCTGTTTTCTTTTTCAATTTTGATGGCCTGATCAATAGATTTCTTCTGCATAAATGGATTTTCAGCAATGGTGAAATGATAGGGAGGCTCAACGAAATGCCTTCTGTCGGCGATTGCATCCGAATAGCATTTTTGTAATATGAAGGAGTTATCTCCTCTACCTCCATGTCCCTCGCCTTTGTCAAATTCCTTACCGTACTGGATACCACATGATGGATTATTACAAACGTAAAAAGTCTCTTTTTCATTGACCACTATGTTTCCTGAGCCACACTCTTCACAAGGTTCTGGTGCTTCCATTGTCACGCTTTGGTCAAAGACTTCCTGGCTGACAAGAGGTATTCCGAAGTCATGCTCTCTTCCCGCATCACGCAGGCACACCACGGAAATGCACAAACCGAGAGGCGCAAAATCGTCTGATGATTGTCTGCCTGTAGGTTCACCATATGGACGAAAACCAAGTTGTTCAACGCGGTTTGGTTCGGTGATAAAAGTCGCTTTGTTATTTCGCTCACAATACAGACAAATAGGCACCGGTTGAGCCTTTGGGGCTGATTTCTTCCTTTTTGCAATTGCGACTCGGTCTGCTTCCACCTCGTCCTTTGTGTACAGTATCTGGAAGTTTTTTGGTTTTTTTCGGCCCACTGAGTCCAAACTCAAAATCTTCCCCATTTCTTCATCGCAACCGGTGCACTTCCCCATTGAGTACTCGGCCCCACCCTCGCATTTTGAGTCACAATTGTAAAGATAATCAATTCCGTCATGAAAAAGGAAACCGGGAAGTTGAGTATGCCCATTTTCGCAATGGAATGAATGCAAATCCAACCTACTGTAATCATTGCATTTCTTACAAACACAATACACTTCGGAGGGTATCAATTCAACGCCTCCATTTCTGTTATTTTTAGGAGTTGTTCTGCAACGAAAGTACCGAGGTCAGTGAGCAAGTACGCCATTCCTTGTTTGACGACTAATCCATGTCCATTGAGATTCTTTATGATTCGATTAAAATTTGTAGGATAAAATATCTCCTTATATTTGGACTTCAATTCACGCTCATAAAATTTAGAGAGGTTAGCGTTGTTGGCAGTTTGTTGTTGTGTTGTTGCGGACTTCGGTGCCTCGAACAAATTACCTTCTAAACTGGCATTTTGTCCCTCGCGATAGCGTTCCCAAAGCAGCAAAATCTGCAAGAAATTTGGAGCATCTTTTGTGTTTCCATGTGGATTTTTGAACGCGTTGAGTGTTTCAAAAGCCATTTTATTCGGGACTGGAATAAGATGCTCTTTTCGAGTGAATGGCGATTGCTCTTCGTTTGGTAATTGATTTCTGTAAATGTAGGTTGTTATGGCGCCTGAAAGCAGTGTGAAAAAGGAAACGGCACTGTGTAATTTACCGAGGGGCTGTGTTAGATCAATATTCCACCTTGACAGCCCAAAGTTCTCCTCAAAGATTTGGCATTCATTGAGGAGGCGAAGCAAAAATTCAAGATGGAATTCTTGTGTTGCTTCAGGATTGATGACGACCAAGTGCCGTTTCATATCGATCAAGTCTTCTTGAGAACGCCGCATCAGGACTCGATGCGCATTACGTAAATCGCCAATAAAATGAGCATCTGAGTGTTCAAATTGAACGAGCGCATCTTCTAAAGTGACAACATGTGTTCCTTCGATTTCATCGGAATGACGTTGCAACACAACAAGAAGTCCATCAATTGGTTGAAGCGGGGCAAGGTATTGAAAGAGATTAAAATCCTGTTTCTCCCCCTTTTTGTTTTCCGTTTGGATGTGGGGCAGTCTCCCGAACACAATGTTGAGATTTCGCCGTATAGTGTCGTCTTCAGAAAAGCGACGGTCGCAATATGAGGCGAACGCATCAGCAAAACCAGCCGGAGTGAGTTTGTACGAAACAGAGTCTTTGGCGACCGGCAACTTTTCGACAAGATTTTTTTCAACAAATGTTTGCAATGCAGGGCGCACTCCTAGCGCAGTGCCTGCCCCAGCATATCCACTCAATCGTTCCGCGTCACTGTAACCGAGGTGCTCAGGCCTTTTGTTTTCAATGTCTTGTAGGTGGAAATACAGCAGTCCACGCAGGGTACTGGTAGCGATGTCTGTTGTTGAACCCGTGCGCTTGATTGAAAGAGCTGGTTGAAGTGAATCAATGTGGAGAAGATGAGCGTTCGGGTGGCACTGTGCACTCAGCCACAGAAGATGGTCATGCAATCTCGAGCCACGCCCGAGAAAAACGGTGGTTTCGTTGTTGAGGTTCATGCATTTTTGGATGTGATTGAGTATTGCCCATGGTTGTGATTTTAGATCTGTAGGAGTTTGTATGTTTTTGGTCTGCATTTTTGGTAATACCACACGCTCAACCAAGCAGGCTACGCTAAGAGAATTGTTTAATTCTTCTTCGATTAATCGGTATTCTTCGTCTCTCGGAACAAGCAACACGCATCTTGAGATTGAAGTTTGTTGAATCCAATCAATAACGTGCTGCGAAAGAACGCTTTCACTGCCTGCAGCGCCGTGTGCCGTGATGACTACATCCATGATATACGCTTGCTGCTACACCATATATACCATTCTCGTAAGTTCCGGGATTTAGATTGGAGTCTTTCAGTCATTTTTGACACATAAATACCCTGTCAAGGCCGGTTTTGGTCATGACAAGGGAAGTCAAGCGTCTCACAATTCTGTTTCCAGATGCGGACTATTCCACCGTTGTTTCCATCGTTGATGAGAGTTCAACACTTAATGATGTCATGAGGACCAACGGTCTTGCATCTAGAGATGGCTCCTATCGTTTATTATCTGATTCTCATGGCATGATGGTCAATTATCAAAAAGCGCATTCAGGTCCTGATGTTATTCGTGTTGAACCACCGAGAAATGTGGCTCAAATATGGATTGACCACTTACGAGGCCCATATTTCGCTCCGTCACAAGACCATCTTGGCCGTGATATTACGGTGCTGGGGGGAGTGGTTGACACGTTCACCACCGCTTACATTACCTCTTGGAAAAGGGGTGATCATTTGGTTGGGTATCAGTTCTCGCCACAACCTCCCTATTATTCCACACAGGGATTGGTTTTTCTGCAAGTACCACTGAAGGGAGCCGCATCAAATCTCTATAATCCCGAAACCGGATTGTGTGATCACAAGGTGAAGTTGGAATGCGAAAAGGAACGACTTGATGCAATCAGAGGCCTTTGGTCTGCATGGGAGATCACAGAATTGCACAGCGTCAAGTTTCGTGAAGATGTCACGCCGATTCCTCGGGACTTCACACCATATCTGCCTAAGGCAAGGCCTGGTGGTCGTACCAAGAGCAGGCATGTGGAAATTGGTAACCTTTCAATCGTTCAGTTGGACCCGCCCATTCACCGAAGTCGAACCATAGGCCCCAATTCCTGGCCTGTATTGGTATGCGGTTCAGTGCAGAGTAGTCCATCCCCAAAGCGTGGGATCTTGGTGGCAAAGAGCAACCAGTCACGTCCTAACTTGGTGAATCTCGAGGGATTTTCATACGGAATGACGCAGTTCATCAAGATTCCAGAACAGGGTCGTACGGTCCATCTGCATAACCCGATGATGAAGGATAATGTGGAATGCACATTGATCAACAGCGAAGAGCATCCGCTTGACAACTATCGTGGTCGCTGGGTCATTGTTCAATTGAAGCGCCATACGCGGTACAAGCGAGCTCTTCGGGTAGTTGGTTTTCCCCGTGATTTCAGCAAAAAGGGGGGCCGAACCAATGAATGAGGCATCGTATTGTTTTGTGTCAAAAATGACTGATATTGGCTTAATCAAAGCCCCTTATTAGTGAGGCAACCACCTCAACCGGAGATGAATGCAATGACCAATAACGCCCCTTGTGAAGACTGCCTTGGAACGACATTTGACTTGGATATTACCCGAGCTGAGCGAGTCTGTTCAGATTGTGGTTTGGTTGACAATCATTACACTCTTGATGCAGACACTAACAGCAGCTCAAGCCTAGGAGACACTCGCCATAGCGAAGCGATCGATGTGTTTTCTAACAATCCTAATTCAGCCAAAGGAGGTCGAATGAATCCTTTCGGAGACCGAACCGATTATGCAGGAAATCGCCTTACATCAGCCCAGCGTCAGGTATTCATCCGTTTGGGTAGGGCCGATCGCTCAAGTCAACGCGAACAAGACCCCATGTGCCGCGAACTAAAGCAAACGCTTTCAACCATGTTTGGCGAAAATTTGGCTCGTGCTACCACTCATTTGGTTGATGCTGCTTGTCGAAAATTGTCACATGAACGAGAAGCCATTCGTAGAACATTGTCATCTGGAGAAAAAACTGCATTGATCTGCCCAAAGACCTCCATCACTCGTAAACCAAAGGGAATCCGAGGGAATAGCCATCAGCATAATTTGCAAATTATGGCCCTTGCGGTTGCAACGCTCTCTCACAAGTGGTTGAGAACACCCGCATTCAATCCAATGCCAATCATGGAGCAGTATGGGATCTCAAATAAGCAATTCCGTAATGCAAAGCAGACAATTTCGAAATCCTATAAAGCACGTTGTCGAATGGGATGGGCCGTAATTCCAGATGTCATGGAACGCTCTGCTCTGCGAGCCGATAAATTTGATATTGCTGCTGAAAACTTGATTGGAACACTTGCTCCGCATTTCGACGAGAATGAATTGAAATCAATTCACCACATATTTTGGAACCTTATGACGGACTTGGATGAACCATCTGCCGACGGCCCTATGGCTAACCTTGCAATTGGTTACCTTTCAGGATGTGTGATGTTTTCTGCCTTGGCTATCCTTGGCATGGAGAAGCATCAGCTCGGACGTGTTGCAGGAGCAGTTGGACTCTCCCCTGCAGGTCTCTCCAACCGGCTTAAGGACCTTGAAATTAAATTCAAAGAAGGTCTTCTTCCTGAAGCACAGCATATGTTTTCAGCTGATTCGTTGGATACGTATTCAGAATAACCATCATGAGAATCTATTCATTATTCCTATTTTTTCAGTATGAGTACAGCACATGTCGAATTTTACAGAAAATAACTTCGTCACGTCCCTTTCAAGATAAACACCCCAAAGGAGATGTCAATATGAGCAAGAAATCGTGTAAGAAGTGTGGAACCAAAGAATGCAGCAGATTCTACGAAGATTGTGATCATCCAAAACTGATTACAAGAGGTGATTACTATTATTGCGCATGTTGCGATGATAACCTCGGGGAGTGGAGATCAAATGAAGAGTATTTTTACATCGCTGGTACGAAATATGAAATTGATTAGAATCCTCAAAGAAAGATGTTACAGGTGATTTGATGTTTTGGAAGGGAAGCAAAAACCGGGACGATTCTTTTCAGAACATCGTTGACGTGCCTAGTCGCCTCAAGTATGCCTCTTCGGTCGTTGAACCGCTATACCACGGTTCACCCATTACGGGTCTAAAAGAAATCAAACCCCAGGCTAATTTTTTGAAAAACTCGTCTTATCTTCATAGAATTCCTCCTCTTGTATTTTTGACCGGCGACATTCAAGTTGCCCGACTGTATACTGCTGAGAAAGGTTTGGAAACATTGATTGAGTGCTATCTTCAAGGAACTACTCCAAATCGTATTGGGTCTGTTTACAGGGTCGATACCAACCAGATGAAATTCGCAAAAGTTCCACATCCACGTCATGGATGGATGTACATTTCCACTGACCCTGTCTATGTCAAGAGAGAGTTGCGACCGAATCAGAATGAACCCCCTTTGTTCACTTACGGGTTTTCACGAAAGATTTTCCTTCTCTGTACAGGTGTACTGGCATATGTGTTCTTTCTGAGTTGGGGACTTGTCGCACATGGATAAGGGCTGTCAATAATGACAGAAAACAAAATCAACGAACCACGTTGTAGATGAGAGCGCACGAACGTAATCAAACAAGAAAAAAATTGGAGATGAAGAATATGATGAACACAATGATCCCCCTAACCGTAGCAAATACACTCAACCAAACTGCAAAGCAACGCATCGAGGCAAAGCCAAGTCAAACCCTGAAGCAGGTCGTTCAGGACCAAAAGCTCTCACCCGAAGGCGACTTCGACGTGTACGATCAAATGGGGAAGGTCATCTCCAACCAATCGGTCGCAAACCATCGCGACAGTACCGTCTACGTAGGTGTGGCCAAGGTTGCTGGGGGTTCTGTCCCTCGTAATAGGGTGAAGGAACTTCAAATTGAGTATCCTTCGCTCCAACCAGTAAAGCAGCATTTGACAAAGTCAAGCGCCCAAATGCTCCGACTAAGGTTTCCATCCAATGGAAAGACGAAGAGTGGATTTTGGGAAGTTGTGGTATATTGCCCAAATGCTTCATCCGGTCTCATGCACGCTTATGTCCTCAATTTTGATGAAATTTCCACCCGTCCAGGAGTTTCTTTGTACCCAAATCCACCTTCGGTCTCTTATGCCAGTGGCTCAGGTAATGGAACGATTCCAGGCTCTAGAAGAAGAGGTCATTGGGTCTGTCATGGAAATATTCTACCACACCTGAATCGACTCGGAAACGACCCCATTGCACGCGTGGGAGCTTATGTAAATCATATTCAGAATCTGCTCAACTCATGACATGTGAAAAAAGGTGAAGGTCATGGATGATGGATTGGATTTGAATGACCTCCCTGGTGAGCCTGCTCGAAGAGGCGCAAGGAAAGTCGTTCTTTCAAAACCCAAAAAGCGCCAGCATCGCGCCGAACCTGTTCGTCAACGACCAGCCCAGCATTTTGTGGATATTGCGGACAGGTATATGGGGCACCATCACCATCAAAACGCACAGAGAAATCAACGTCAAAATGAATCGTTTAATTATTGGGACATCCTTTCAAAATTGCTACTGCTTGCTGCGATTCTCGTAGTTGGCTACGTTGTTGTAGTTGCAGGAATTTTTGTAGTGTCCATTGTCCTTGAAATCGTCCAATTTGTATTCGATGTCATTGAAACCATCATTAATGCCGTACTTGAGGTTGTAAATTTTATTCTTGATGTGGTCAATGCGATTGTTGAAGCGATTTCGTTTGTCATCAATCTTGTCGTCTCGATTATCACCTTCATTTTTGAGGTGATTGAGGCTCTCTTTTGGACTGCAGTGGCGATCATCCTCTTTCCATTTTGGCTCATCTACTCAATTCTCGTGTATGCGAATAGCGTTCTCCTTTGGTTCTTCGGTTTCTTTTCATAGTTTTGTTTCAACAAAATCCAGTCTCAGAACCGAGGCTAGATTTCTGTCAAAATATACACAATACTGCGTTATCATGACCCCTATTAGATGAAGGAACCGAACAAACCGAATTACAGAACAGTGAACAAAATAAATCAGGAAGTGAAGAATATGGGAAAGAACAAGAGAATTATGAATCATCACAAGCGAAATCACAACGGCAACCGCCGTCCTCGAAAGGACGACCCTGCGCGCAGCAACTCCAACACTTACTTCCGTTCCTGCGGCTGTGAGCCCAAGAGTGTTGAAGCTCGTAACAAGACGATTGCACTTGCTGTTTCTCAGTGCAAGCCATCGTTTGAATGGAACGACCGAACCCAGAGCTGGGTTGCTCATATCCCAAATCACATTACCCGAAGGTTCGGACGTTGCATGCAACATTTCGATATTGAAAAAATAAGTTCAGTCGCTCGTCATGCGGCTGCTGCAGCTTGATGAGGTGAGGATAATGTGCGTGGTGGGGCTCATACTTGAGGACATTAACGGATTTGTAAATACGTCAATAATGACAGAAAACAAAATCAACGAACCACGTTGTAGATGAGAGCGCACGAACGTAATCAAACAAGAAAAAAATTGGAGATGAAGAATATGATGAACACAATGATCCCCCTAACCGTAGCAAATACACTCAACCAAACTGCAAAGCAACGCATCGAGGCAAAGCCAAGTCAAACCCTGAAGCAGGTCGTTCAGGACCAAAAGCTCTCACCCGAAGGCGACTTCGACGTGTACGATCAAATGGGGAAGGTCATCTCCAACCAATCGGTCGCAAACCATCGCGACAGTACCGTCTACGTAGGTGTGGCCAAGGTTGCTGGGGGTGCAATTGGAGGTATTTCTCCCCAAGAATTTAAGCAGTTGAAAACAATTGAATTTCCTCGCATTCGTCACATCACGAAGTATTCCTCTGAAGCACATGTTGGGGCACTTGTATTGCCCATTCCAGGTGTTAAGTCACACTGGGACACGTCAACGATCGAATACACTGTGCTGATTGACCTTCGTTCGCTTCCGGCTCTTCCATCCGCCTACGTTCTCTCTCCGAAGTCTTCAGAGATTCAACACTCAAACATCTATCCTAGCCAAGTTTTTGCTATTGCTCCAAACAGGGAACTCAGTGCTGTTTGTACTGGAGATTCGTTCCGAGACCAATGGGCAGCGGAATGGCAGGATAATCCCTGCGACCGCCTCATGAAGTTTGGAGTCTTTCTCGACCATCTTATTCATGTATTGAAGCATCCAAATCCAGATGATTATGCAAGGGAGGTCTGAATGATGCAGAACCGTTTTTTCCGACAACTTGGCTTGGTTGACCAAGAACGCCTCCAGTCACTCAATGTCCTTGTTTCAGGTTCAAATGAAGGAATTGCAGATTTGATTGTGCTGTTTCAACAACTAGGAATTGCAGGAGGAAAGGGGCGTATCGGAATTCTTTGTGAACATCATAAGGCCCCAACATCTGTATTCTGGAAGCTTGCCTTTCCAAAGTCAGCAACATTCTCTGAACTCGTTACAACTTCCGAAAACAAGTATGTGGTCGTGGATTGTGCAGACAGTGATGAATGGGACATTCATCTTTCACTGAACGGTAGTTCAGAACATGCAGCCAACCTGTATGGCCGTTCATGGGGTCCTCGGGCATTGATTTCAAATGAACCAATCGCCAAGGGACAATTCGAACACGAGAGCCATCCATTGACTCCGTCACTTCGCATTGCTTGTGCTTCAGCGTTGGTTGAAACAATGCTAACCTACATTGGGGCAAAGAATCAAATTTCGGTTAGCGATGCTTGGTTCACTGTAACATGCCGCATTGAAACAACTGACACCAGCATGGCGGCAGAATATGTTGCTGGAATGAACGGAATTCCAATGTCCTATCAGCCAACAAGCGATGGACTTGCAACTCTTGCGCGTGTGAGAGTTCCTTATCCGATGCCAGGAAATCCATACCAATTTATCAACATCAAGAAGGAACATCAACAAAAGCAAGTTGATTTGCATCACAATGTTGGATTGATAGATTGGAATTCGATGCCAACCGAGTTGGATGGATTGACCTCAGTCTTGCCAGTCGATGCTGTGATGTTGGGTGTTGGAGGCTTGGGTAGTTGGGCAGCACCATTGCTGGCACAACAAATGCCTTCTGGAACTCTTCATATTGTTGACGGCGATCTTTCCATTGAACAGCATAACTTGAATCGACAAGTACTCTACAACGAAACACACGTAGGACAAGCAAAAGCCACCGTTGCAGAGCAACAGCTCAAAGAACTCAATGCTAACATCACCATCGTAGCTCACGAAGAACACCTTTTGCCTGGGCATTTGAACGTCGAAGAGGATGACGAAAGTGACGAGCTTATCTTTGACCTTGACGAAGATGGCCCTGGCAGTTATCTTACCGATGCCCTCACATCCAGTTCACTGTATTTTGGTTGCCTCGATAACATGCGCGCTCGTACTCTTCTAAATGAAGCAGCTTTGAACTTCAAAGCAACAATGATCAACGGCGGAAGTGAATCTGTTCATGCTATTGTAGAACGTTTGAATGCTTCAGAAGGTTGTATGGTCTGTCGTTATGGGCGGGATTCCGCGTATGAATCCGAGGTCATCTCCTGTACTGAAGAAGGTGCACGACCAATTGCTTCCATTGCTACTACAACAGCCTGGGCTGGTGCGATGATGGCGGCACTTGGCCTCATTGAAGCATCAGAACTGACCGAACAGTCAGCGCCTCGCTTGCAGTGGCATAAAGGCGCAGTTGAGCGAATTCAAGTGAATTCAAAGCCACCTTGGTTTAACGAACCATGTTTGCGTCATATTTGACAGAAAAAAGAGGAATGAACGACGGGTACTAGATGAGGAGATTGAAATGATGGAATTTACATGTCAAGCAACAGCCGAAGTTGGAGAGAACAAGATTGCTATCTGTTATGAAGATAGTGCGCAAGGAAGATTTCACGCTGGCTCGCCAGTAATGCTGAGCGGTTCTAAGAAGACCGTTGCCCAATTGGTGATCTCTGATGAGGTCGAATCCGGTCATATGTTGATGGGAGCTACAATGCGAATTAACGCTGATGTCGCCGAAGGAGATGTTGTATCCCTTGCACCGGTGGATGCTCAAGTCATTCAGAAGATTAGGTTTCAACCCCTCAAGCATGGAATTGATGAGGAGGACCTACAACGAGCAGTCAAACTTCTTGGAGAAGTGTACGTGTCAAAGGGCGATCGTTTTGTCGCCACTGTGAACGGAGAACAGATTGAAGTCTGTGCTTCTGGCATTAAGCCCGCTCATGGTTGGTTGGTTTCAAACACGCGTGTTGTGATTAAATCAACCCCTGTTCGCCGTAATGGGGAGAATATTCCGAGTGTTTCCTTTGAGGACATTGGAGGTCTCGACGAAACCATCGAAGAAGTTAAGGAAATTGCAATTGTTCCGCTTGTTCATCCTGAAGTGTATCAAAAGGCTGGGCAAGACCCACCAAAGGGTATTTTGTTGTACGGGCCACCTGGCGTTGGTAAAACCCTCCTTGCTAAGGCCCTAGCACGAGAGGCGCAATGTAATTTTATCTCAATCAACGGGCCCGAATTGTTCTCAGCAAATTATGGAGAATCTGAAAAGAAACTCAGAGAAGTGTTTGCTCAAGCCAAGAAAGAGGCCCCATCGGTGATTTATATTGATGAAATAGATGCTATCTCGGGGTCTCGTAAGGATGGAAAGGGCCAACTTGAAAAGCGCATCTTGACGCAATTGCTCACTGAATTGGATGGATTCGAGGATCGGGGACAGGTTCTAGTTGTAGGTTCTACAAACATGATGGATTCCATCGACGGAGCACTTCTAAGAGCGGGTCGTTTTGACCGAAGAATCCACGTTCCTTATCCCGACATCTCAGGCCGTGAACAAATTTTGACAATTCATTCCTCTTCAATGCCCCTAGAAGCTGAGTTCGCTTTGGAAGATTGGGCGAGAAAGACCAACGGATTTACCGGAGCAGACCTTGCCAACCTTTGCCGACATGCAGCCGTGGTTGCCATGCGACGCGTGTTTGGAGAGCGTTTGAAGCAGCAAGAACCTCTCAGTGATGAGGAACTTTCAGAGTTGGAAATCCTAGATGAAGACTTTTCAGACGCGATGGTCCGAGCAACGCCGTATCAGTTGGAAAACCGACGACCTGCAAACATGGGATACCATGACATGGACCAAGTCATTGGACATGAACAAGCGAAGCAAGAGTTGCGAGAGCATTTGGTACTGCCAATTCTTCACAAAGAAAAGTTTGCTGCAATGGGATTGAACTGCAATGGCGGTGTTATTTTGCACGGGCCACCTGGTACTGGTAAAACAATGCTGGGCAAGGCTGCTGCAAGCCTATCTGAGGTTCAATTTATGGCGGTTTCGGGCCCCGAGTTGCTGTCAAAGTGGGTCGGTGAATCTGAACGCGCTGTCAGAGAATTGTTCCAAGCTGCTCAAGAAGCAGCCCCGGTTGTCATCTTTTTCGATGAATTTGATGCTCTTGGACGACAAAGGGACGGCGGGGAAGGATCCTCCCATTCAAACTCGGTTGTCGCTCAATTGCTGTCCATCATGGATGGGCTCGGAAACAACGAGGACATCTACCTCATGGCTTCTACGAACCAAATTGAATTGGTTGATCGTGCCTTTTTGCGCCCTGGCCGCTTTGAGCGTGCCATCCATGTTGGGCCCCTTCCAAAGAACGCATTCAAGCGTTTCTTTGAGAACGAAGTAAAGGAATGCCTTTCTTCAATTACTGAAGACCAGTGGGCTGTTTTGATCAACAGAATGGTTGATGAGGCTACAGGGGCAGACCTCTTCGGCCTTATCAACACCGCCAAGCGTTATGCAGTTTCTCGGTCCATTGGACATGGAGAATCCGATGCATCCCTAGAAGAGAGAGACATGATCGCAGCCCTTGCGAGCAGCCCTCATTTGTTTGCAGGTTATGCAAATGAACTTCCCGAACAAAAGGACTGGAATGATGATGATGATGATGATTGGGTGATTCCATGAGTGATAGATTTTCCCGCCAACGTGGACTGATTCGTCAATCGGTAGTCCAAGGACTTCGAGTTCACCTAGCCAGTGAGGACGCAATGCCGGAGCCGTTCAAGGATGCAATGGTGTGTCTAGGAGAGCATCTTGGTGTTGATACATTTCCAGTGACTCCACCAGAGGCTTCTTACAGTGTGAGTTGGAGTGGTCAAAAAGCAGTTGACATTGAAATTAACCCGAATAAGATTGCAGTGACCTACGACACGCATGGAATCTATTTGGATGGAAGAGTCTCTGCTTCAGCGGTTGACCCTGTTTATGAGCCCTCAATCGCCACCATTGCAGCCTGCATGGTTTGGAGTGAAATCCTTCGGCGTTCACAGGCATATACGCCGGTCGAAATCCCGAAGGTTTCAGTTTCAGTGAACGTAAGGGTGAATGAAAACTCACAGCATACGAATATCTCGCAACTTGAATTTGGATTGAAGGGTCACCTCACTCATCAAAATGTCCGTGAGACGAACGATGGTAGTGCTCACAGGAGAGTCCTCCTTCGTTTGGACGATGAAGACCCTATTGCAATTCAACTGCGGGATGCTCTCGAAATCCGAGCACTCAATGAATCCCAATTCCCCAAATTTCCATGTTTGGAATTTGAATTGCCTTCCGTATCTCCAAGGCTTGAAGGTCACTTGACGGTTGTTGGAGCTGGAGGTCTTGGCACATGGTGTTTGCACACGCTTGTTGAAGGATTGCGTCGTTCAAAGGAACAGCACGTCTCGTTCTTGATTTTTGACAAGGACATGGAAGTAGAGAGGCATAATTTGAACCGACAAGTCATTTTCACCGAAGCCGATATTGGGCTGCCTAAAATTGAAGCAACCCGTCGCTGGCTTGCCCAACGGCTTGAAGGCTCAAAGGTTGACATCGTCTATGAATTGATAGATTCGATGGTTCATGAGGTTGAGGCGTGTGATGACGGAGCCGATTTGGATGAATTTTTCGATGAGCCGATTGATTCTGGCAGTGAAGTTACTGATGTTTTGGACGCCTCAGAAGTGTTTGAACATCTCAATAAAACCGACCTTGTACTGGGTTGCCTAGATGCCATGCGTCCACGAGTTTTGGCTGATTTGATTGCCGCCCAACGAGGTCTTCCCTATTCTAATGGAGGAATTGCAAATTATTCCGGTGAGTTTAGAGAATTTTCGTCATCATCACTGGTCGAACTCTATGGAGAATCAATCGCTCAAGACCGCAAGGTAAGTTCTTGCCAAGAAGACGGTGAAGTCCCACAGTCATCAATGGTTCTCACGAATGCACTCGTTGGGGCCTTCCAAGCTCTATCAGCGATTCAACGTCTCTCAAAGCATCAAACTTCTGTCGTTAAATCGGTCTACTGGAATGCCTTCGAGAATGAATTTCATCTCGTACATTCCGATGGTAGATTGGATCGAACAGCCCAGGTTGGGCGTTTGGAACGAGCACTTTGGCCTGATGTGGAGGTGTCACTATGAATGAGATCGCTTTCCCTAGTATTCATCTAAAAAAGAAAGGCTTGGTCGACATCATCAAGAGAGAGCAAGAGAAACGCGAACAATCTCGTTTGAAATTACAGAGTATCGCTCAGAGAGAACTCAAGAATAAGATTTCTAAGTTGATGAAAGCTCATCGTTTTGACAAGAAAATCAAGGATGCTGCAAAGGCTGGGAAAAACAGTATTGATGTTAAATTCCGTAAACGATATATCCTAAATTGTGACCTCTCAGAATCGTTTATTGAAATTTCCCAAAAGAAGCGAGAACTCAGCGTTTCAATCACATTTAATCAATACATCAAGAGTATCGAGGATTACTTGTTTGAGGAAGAAAACATCCAGGGTGAAGTTCTTATTGAGAAAGATGATGGTTCTCACCTAACATGTATTTCGGGAGTTCACATTGAATGGGTCAGCCTCACCCCACCGCCTCTCACGCTTGACTTCATCTGGAATCCTTCAGTTTTGATAGACGACGTAAATGAAGATGAAACCTTTGAAGAATTGTTTGCACGAACGGGATATCAACCGAGAGACGGAACACGTCTTGTGTTGAAGAAAGGTCGAAGAAGAGTATCCCAACAACAAAAGGTATCTTCTTTTTTTGGAACGACGCTCACAGTTCGTCCAGAACATTACAATGAAGGGGAGGATGCCTATGTATTGTGAATCTGTCAATAATGACAGAAAACAAACTCAACGAACCACGTTGTAGATGAGAGCGCACGAACGTAATCAAACAAGAAAAAAATTGGAGATGAAGAATATGATGAACACAATGATCCCCCTAACCGTAGCAAATACACTCAACCAAACTGCAAAGCAACGCATCGAGGCAAAGCCAAGTCAAACCCTGAAGCAGGTCGTTCAGGACCAAAAGCTCTCACCCGAAGGCGACTTCGACGTGTACGATCAAATGGGGAAGGTCATCTCCAACCAATCGGTCGCAAACCATCGCGACAGTACCGTCTACGTAGGTGTGGCCAAGGTTGCTGGGGGTGCAAACCATCCGGGACTCGATCTTGATGATGATGACGCATGGGATTTGGACGATGACGAGCCATTGGTTAAGCCGCGCGAAGTAATTTTCATCCTTCCCAGCGGGGAGCGGCATAATGCCCAACCAGGTGAAGGCGAGATGCTCATCCAAGTGTACAAGCGTGCGGTTGGCGGACCGAGAGACGGTACGCCAATGGAGGTAATGGACAACGACGGTAATGTCGTAAGCAGCCGAATGGCAGCCGGAATGGTCGGTCGGTCGTTCCGTATCCAAATGAGGGCTCTCCCTGGCGGTGGCTCTGTCAAGAACAAGGGACGAACGAAGCTTTTTCGTCGCAGTCCCGAAACATATCAGGCCATTGTGCCAAAGGAGATTATCGAACAAACCACTGCTTTCACTCAGCCGCGTGGGCGCCTTGAAATGGGCGGGCTCTTGATCGGGCACGTTGATTCGTATGGTAACAACGTTGTAGTTTGCGGATTTTTCCCTCGCCAAGACCAAGCATCCTCTGGATATTGTGAATTTCATGGCTCGTTCAGTGCTATTGCTGCTGCTGCATGTGATTATGCCAATGAAAAGGCCGGAGGGCCACACACGCCAGACCTGCGGGTCATCGGTTGGATTCATACCCATCCGGACATTGGTATTTTTCTTTCAGGAATTGACGTTGACACCTTTGGTCGGTTGCGAACCCATTCATTCGAAAACCGTTGTGTAGCAGTGGTCGTTGACCCTATTCGCAAGGAACATGGTGTATTTATTAGCGAAAAGAAGGCCCAAAACCGAGATGCTGAATCTGCTGATGGTGAAGTCAACCTTGCTGAAGACTTGGAAGCTCGATACCACAAGTTCCTAAACCGATTGCGCGCTGTTCAAACCAAGAAGGGGAAGACTGAAATTCCGTTCATTTTGCCCGGCGTCTTGTACCAGCAACGTGTAGCTATGGGTGATGTTGACGACATCATGGAAGCTAAACTCCAAACCCTTGATAAGTTGAATCTCCATTCAATCAGTGAAACCGAACGTCTTGCAACGGCACTCCAACGCATTCAAGCAATGGAGAGTCTCATTCGTGATGTAGGGTCAAAGGTTGACCGAGAAGTGGCTCAGCTCAAGCGCAAAATCGATTCGCAAAAGTCGAAAATCCAAACACTCTACTCCAGAGATGAAATTCTAAAGAAGAAAATCGATGAGCAACGTCAGGAACTTGACACATTGGCCAAGCAAATGGATGAGGTCAGAGTTGAGCGCAAGTCGATTGACAATGCCGAAGAGGAACCGGTTAGCGAACATCCTATTGAAGAATCAAAAGACAAGATCTTGCCTGAAGAGGCGCAAGTTGAGGTCTCGTCTGAAATCGTCATTGAACAAAAAGTTGAATCCAAACTTATTCAAAACGAGGTGTTGAAGCCTCAAGTTTCTGTTGAACTTGATGATCCATCTTTGCGGGAAGGTTGTTGAGCATGTTGCCATTTACTCCTTCTCGCATGAGAGGTGATGAGTCTTAAATGTCTTCACTAATGATGATGCTTGGGAATTCTATCCGATCAACGTCACTCATATGATGACCATCTAATTCAGTCGTGAATACAAGTTTATGTTCTGAGGCAGAATCGAAATCTACTTTTGAATCGTATTCACTTCCTTCCTTTTGTTCAAATTCGTCATTCTTTATTTCACCGATGAAATCCTTGACACTTCCAGGGAATTCTCTTTTTATGTGTCCCTTCCAACAATGAGATGCCCGTTGTTCAAGACGATGAGCCTTTTCATAAGCTGCGTAAATTGAACCGCCTTTACGCTGCGCCCAACCACCTGCGAAGGTAACTGGAGATGATTTTGGAAAACGCTTTGATAGGTTTCTGTGGATATGCTCCAGCCCATCCCTTACAACGGATTGATTTCCATTTGATTGATTTACTAAAACAATGTCGTCACCGGCTGCAATCCATGGGGTGAGAACTCCATTTTCAGTAATGCTCTCTCTCAGACTCGTCCACCACATAGCATTGAAGTTGAAAGATTTACGTTGCTTTTGAATGATGTTTGGATATCGCAGCCCATGCAATATGTCATTTATTTGTGACTTCTGCTTTTTATTTTCATCGGATAGGTTTTCATCACCTTCATATCCATCTTCTGCGGGATGCATACATTCTGGCCATTCTACCCTAAGATCGTGAAGGTTTTCCAACTCCTCATCACTAATTTTCTTAAGTAACTCATTCACGTCAACATCACTATGGCCGGGTATTTTCCTTGATTGTTGAGCTGGTGTAAACAATTTGCCTATCGCATTCCCGTCAAAAATAATGATATCTGAAATTTTACCAAATTCATTCAAAGAGGTAGGTTTGAATTCTTGGCTTGACTGACGGAGGATCGCCTTTTTTCCAATTTCATAGATCAAAAAGTGAAATTGGCATACGAATTTATCATTTTCAATCATTTCCTTGGGTGTACTCACAGGGTCCTGATCTTTTGGTTTGGGTATAGAGCAAAAGTAACATTGTTCCATTTCCCAAGGTTTGTCAGTCTTATTGGAGATGCTTATTGGAGTCCCATCCTCATTGTGTCCGACAACGAGTTTTGGATAGAAATGCCCAATTTTTTCTTTCCCTAATAGTTCTTTATAGAGTCCACTTTTTGCATTCCGACCACCTTCTTGGTTTAGTTTCCAGAAAGAGTCTGAGGAAATGTATTCTTTATACAATAAAGTACTGATATTTTCCATAGTACATTTGCCGTATCTTTCTATTTCATTTGTGATGACATATGCATAGGGGTGTGGGTGTACTTGTCCAAACAACATCGAATTCAATAATTTCTCGTGAACCCATTTATTTTCTTCTTCTTCACTTTTGTGAGAAAGATACGTGATTCTACCTCCTCCATCAACACAGATTGAGCCCGGTCGCCTTTCCTTGAGGATTTGAGAGCGAATTTTTGCAAAAAGACTTTCTAAAAGAGTGGAATACCCAACCCTTAGATTATGCCGAGTATTTTCGTGTAGCCATCCATTGTCGTTCGCCCACTGGCGGATTTTTGTTTGTATTTTGTCAAGTTTGAATTCATGCTCAACATAGTTATGTTTTTTTGCGTTTGTATTGATGCGTAAAGGTTTTTTATGCTCAAGTTCCCTTTTGAATTGAATATCATTTCCTTCGTCAATCGCAGGCCAAAATGTATCTCTCCGAGTGATCTGCATTGAATGTAAGGCCGTAAGGAATTTCACTTCCCCGCTATCGAGCTTATCTGGAGAGTATTTTTCTCCACGATGGTAAGATTCAGTACGGATTGTATCGATGAGGTAGTGTAAGAATTGGACTTGTTTCTTTTTGCTTAACTGCTGGGGCTGACGATGTTCAACAAGGTCCCAATGAAGTAAATATGTGCGTAATGAATGCCATTCGGAGTTTCTACCACACTTGATCTTGTCAAGAAATAATGACAATTGAAGCGCATCAGAAGATCGTTTGAAAAATGGAAAATCCAAAGGACGTCGACCAACTGATACTTCTGGGTATCCGGCAACTACCTCAACCAATCTCAAGTGTCGTGTTTCGGACGGCAATTCAGACGTTGGCGTAGAGCCGGGCCAATTTATCAACAAATCCGCCATAAGGTGAAACGGAGTTTCATAATCTTCATGGTCCCAATTTGGAAGTTCATTGGAGTCTTTATTCAGGGCTCCCAAGGGTCAATTGAATGTTTCCTAGTATTCGACATTTTTATCCCTCATAACGTGGAGTATTCATTAGGTTTAGTCCCAAGTCTTCCCTTCACTCTTGTCGATTTTTCGGCGGAGTTCTGTTTCTTTATCGAATACATTGTTTGGGTCATGATGCCATCGCTCTTCTCTTTGCCTGAGATATTTTACTACAGATGGTACTCTCCGTATCGTAATATCCATGCCGCCTCCAGTTTCTACTTTCCATTCATTGTTTGACAACTCTGGAATGATGTCGACGATCTTCTTTGCTTTGTGAGTTGTGGCGTCACTCCAGAGAAGTGAGCTCTTTTCCACCTTTTCCAGGCCTTTCCCGTATTCTCAATTTTGGCTCTTTCGAGAACTTCTTTTAACATAATTCCGAACAACATGGCACCAGAAATGGATTGAAATTCGATAGAGTCAAGGAGCTCCCACATTTGCTCTTTGCTGACCGCTTCAATAGGCGTCAAGTCAGAAGCAATTTCGGGTATTTTATCTTGTTCTTCATCAACATAAATAACCTCAGAACCAGCCCATATTGCATAAATCAGTGTTTGGTCCTCATCCTGGATTTCACGGTGGTAAGGTATAATTTCAATGTGGGCAATATCGCCCTTATTGAGGCCGATGTGATTTGATCCGTAAATGAGATATGTTACATCATCTCCATTGTAAATACCTGTGGCTGAAAGTTTAATCCCTGTTTCAGTTATTTTTATAATTTCAGAAGTCAGTTGAAAAAGTTTTGATTCTTTACTTACAATTTGAGGAAGGTGACGGAGAAATTCAAGAAAATTTGTAGTCTCAGATATTAAACTAGGTTCGGCGTGAATATAGGTCCCGAGTGGACGAACCTGTTTTTCACTTATCAAATCGTCACTGAATCTGGTATGTTCAAATCCCGAATCTTCACCATAAATTGAGAGTAATTTGGTCACTACTTCGTTGGCACGAGCATTTCCTCCCGGGTTGAGAATTTTAATTCCTAAAGTAAATGTGGAAATCCCTTTGAGACCCTTCTCTTCAGTTAGTTTCCAAAGGTCCCACATCGGAGAGTACGTGTGTTTATCACTTGGTGGCAGAGCTAGGCAAACCAACTGTAGAAGGTTTTCGAATTCATGGTGGGAATTTACAGAGTAAAATTGAGTGTAGAATTCATTGTTGAATTCTGGAAATATTTCATCAACAGGGTCCTGGTTTTTCAGAACTTCATGGGCGCTCAATAGTAGTCGCGTTATCCGGCTCAAGATATTTATTGATAGTGCACGTTGATCTTTCATACGATTGACAATGAATCGTTGAATGCCCAAAATTCCACAGTCTACTGTATTCTTTAGGAAGAGCACTAAAGATTGTTGAAAGTCTTCTCTGCGGTCTTGGCAGAGATATGTTCTTTGTTCAGTTTGTTGAATAGTAGTCAAGAGTTTTCCGAGATAACTCACCAAAGCAATAACCTTTAGCGCGTCTTCCTCACTAGTAACTGGATTTTTTAAGGACAGGAGTTCAATGTTGTCTTCAAATATTTCTTTCCGAGCATCAGTATATTTCCCTCCAATCCCAATCATCCCCAATGAGTCTTCACTAAGAGTTGAGTCGGGCGTCAATAAGTTTATTCTCCCAGCCCACCATGACCAAATTTGTTTCTTTTCTTGAAGACTTGGCCATGTGTCAAATACATACTTTCTAAGTTCCATTCGGTGTTGCATGGTCCGGAATACATATTCACTATCTACAGGGTCACCGGATTTCCGAATTAATACTTCCAAATTTTCAAGTTCTTGGAGGCAAACCCGATGCCCTGCCTGAAATATCTTGAGCATGTCTTTTGATTTTATGACATCATAATTGGTGAGTTCAAGATATTTCTGGGCATCTTCTTGAGTACTCAGAGTTTTCATATAATTGAATGAGAAACCTATGATGTACCTCAAAAGCGAGTCGATTGGGCCATCATCTCCCCCATCTACCTTTTCAATTGCATTTTGAATCAAATCCTTTAAGATGTCAGTAAATGATTTCTTGGGGCCTTCATCTTGTCCAAACATACTCATGTAAACTGCTAAGAAAACAACATAAGGGTGGCCTGCTGTTTTTTCAAGACGCGGTGTTTTCAATTCATCTCTCATGAATGCTGTGACGGTCTCCCACCCCTGATCAGTTTCAGAATGGAGATCGAATTGGATATCATCTTTATTGCTTCTTTTCGACAGCCAAATGGCTCTTTTCTTTGCAAGGGCTGGCATTTCAGTATCGGACAATCCTTTAATCGGAATAATCGCTCCAGGGCGATCTTTACCGGGAGTTACCCGTGTTGTGATGATGATTCTTGTGTTGCTATTTTGAATATCTTTTTGGGCCAAGAACATTGTGAGCAATTTGTCTAAACCACCTTCTTTGTCTTGAACCTCATGATTGTCAATGATGAGCCATACCTTATTTTTAATCAGAAATTCCACCGCATTTTCATAGACAATCTCGCGTTGGGTATAGTCTGCGTTATTATTGTTGTTTTCATTAGCTAGCAGGCGAACCATTTCATGAAAATTGGTCGTAGTTTCCCAACCTTTTTGATTCGCTTTTTTTACTTTGTTTGGTTTTGAAGGATCAAATTCACCTTGTAATTTCCCCTTAAAGGTGAACGGCATGAGGTAATCAAAGGCGAGAGCAGATTCCTTGTCGCCAAGGGCGCTCTTGAGTGTTTGATAGACTAGTTCAGTTTTCCCGAGACCTCCTTCTCCATGAATGGTTACAATTTTTCCAGCATTGAGTTGTAGGCGCAACCCTTCTATTCTGTTGTTTTTGTCAATGTAATTCTCATTTCCCCACCCATCGTTATTTTCAAGAAGTTCATCGACTGTTTTTTCTAATGTCTCACGTGCTGTCAGTGTTGGATAATTTGACCAAATTTCTTCAATACTCTCGGGACTTTTGTCCCATAGTGTTGAGTTTGCTCCGGCCATATGGAAAATTGTTGCAATCACCTTGGTAAGCTGGGGGCCACTCAAGCGTTGGCGGATCTCCCTACCTGCCAAGAAAGACTCGCGAATTTTATCAAATGATAAGTAGTCCTTCTTTTGGGATGATTTACTAAAAATGTCAGCCTCATGCACGTATCCGATTTTTCCAAGGCGTATGGTTTCAGAAGAAAATAGAAATTCAATAGGGTCGCAAGCATTACATCCACGAACATAAGCAGCAGCGCCTTCCTCTACTTTGGCTCGAGCTTTCCATTCACAGGTACAGGATCCATCTTTGATTGCTTTTGTTCTTGTTTTCCCGCAAAAAATTTCTTCGGATTGAACAGTAATTTCGTTATTTTTGAAAATCTGATTCATCGTAGGGTGGAAAAACGACAAATCCAAGAAATCGCAGAATGCATCGGCCCTTTCTCCACGGGCTGACAAAGTTTTGGCATCAGACAGACGCTTTCCAAATGTAACAAGAGATTCTTCTACATCGTCTCGGTCGACCTTAATCCCTTCTGCATCACATGCTTCCTTGATAAATTTCCAGTCTTTTTTCTTCAGTTCCATTGCCCAGTCATCAGTCCTGATTGCCTCATCAAGTATGTCGTAAATTGTGGCATATGGCCGGCAAATAGCCATCCACTTACTCTTCGACTCACCTTTCTTGTCAACGTCGGAAAAATCTACGTTGGTGCTATCATAGCAATACCTGTATTTGTCGGCTTGGACAGCACTGTAGTATTCGAGAAGCTTTGACGCAGGAATATGCTTCACAATTGCTCCATGAGTCCAATTGTTTTATACTTCGCGCTTTTAGAATTTAGGGATTGAGCCAAAATTAATGTTTAACGATGCAGTGTTTAATGTAGAATGATGCTAACCGAAAACCGTTGAGATTAATGAATTTTGTAAAATGGGCAAGTCTTGCAATGACTGTGGTTTTTGGTGGAATGTACGTCAATGTCGGCGTTCAGCACTTCACCAATACTGTTTGGTTCGAGCCAATCGTCCCCGCAATTATCGGAGACGCAGCCTTTTGGGTCTACGTGACCGGCGTCATTGAAATCGCTCTTGGCATCGGACTCATCATCCCTCAAACCCGACGCCAAGCCGGACTGTGGAGTGCAGCGTTTCTTGTTGCTGTATATTGGGCCAACTTCAACATGTGGATCAACAACATCGCCATTGGTGGTAAGACTTACGCAGATGTTTGGCACGTGCTTCGCTTGGTCGCTCAAACAGGCATGATTGCTCTTTCTTTGCTGATTGCTGGGCAACTCACTGAAGAACCTCAACCACTCAATCCATAACATCCTCAATGGATGATTCAGAATGGAACTCAGCGGTTCCTTGAACGACCTGAGCCTTGATTGCCCCCGCCGCCACGGTTGTTCTGACCTCGTGAACGATTTGAGCCCTGATTTCCTCCACCGCCGCGGTTGGGCCTGGAGTTCCGTCCTCCACCACCAGAGTTATTGGGCCTCCTATTTCGGTTTCGTGAATTATTTGAACCACTTCCAGACGATTTCCCGTCTTTGATTTTACCCGGTTTCTGACCAGGTTTTGGAATCGCCGCTGGATAGTGATACTGATGCTCTTCATCACGGGGGACTTCAAATCCAATCAACCGTTCAATACCAACCAAATAACCCGATTCTGACTCGTCACAAAAGCCGTATGCAATTCCGGATTTCCCTGCTCGGGCCGTCCTTCCTATTCGGTGAACATAACTCTCTGGCTCGTTAGGTAAATCGTAATTGAAGACGTGAGAAATGTCATCCACGTCAATCCCTCTGCTTGCAATATCTGTGGCTACCAAAATCAATGTAGTTCCGTTTTTGAAATTTGCAAGGGCCTTCGTTCGTGCGCCTTGACTCTTGTTTCCATGAATTGCGGCAGCATTGATACCTGCCTGGTCAAGTTGTTTTACCAAGCGATTCGCACCGTGCTTGGTTCGTGTAAAGACAATGCCCCGGTAAACATCTTCTTCCTTAATGATGTCAACGATGAGCCTGCGCTTGTCCGCTTTCCGTACAAACATAATCTTCTGAGCGATTCGCTCAACGGTAATCTCTTCTGGACTGACATCAACCATCACGGCCTTGTTGAGGAAGGAGGAGGCGAGGTCTGCAATTGATTTCGGCATGGTTGCACTGAACAACAGGTTTTGTCGGCGTTTTGGAAGTAAATTGAGTACCTTGCGGATATCCCGAATAAAGCCCATATCCAGCATTTGGTCAGCCTCATCAAGAACAAAGAATTCAACTCGTCCAAGGTCAACAAATCCTTGGCCAATCAGATCGAGTAAACGTCCTGGTGTGGCGACCAGAATATCCAATCCTTTCTGCAGAGCGCGTACCTGAGGGTTTTGTTTCACCCCTCCAAATATGACCTTATGCCGGATGTCCAAATGCTCACTGTATGCTGAAAAACGCTCATCAATTTGAGCTGCAAGTTCTCGGGTTGGAGACAGGACAAGGGCGCGAATATGCCGCTTACCTTGTGGTCTGCCACGGCTCATGACCTGTAGTACAGGGAGGGCAAAAGCTGCTGTTTTCCCGGTTCCAGTTTGAGCGACTCCAAGAACGTCTTTTCCGTCCAGCAAGGGAGGTATTGCCTGCAATTGAACTGGAGTTGGCGTGGTGTAGCCTTCGTCTTCTACGGCGCGTAAAAGTGCTTTTGAAAGTCCGAGTGATTCGAAAGTGTCCATCCTATTTTTCTCCAATTGGGTCTTGATGCAGAGGATGTACCTATGAGCCAGAACAGCGTTCGGTCCTTCCTCTTACCTAAAACAAGAGGGGGTCATCTTGCTCCAGTCAGTCATATTGTGGCTTGTTTTATCAGAAGCGGACGAGTCTCCTAACATAATTTTGGAAGACAAATCAAAGATTTTCATTGTTCCTTGGTTTATATGCGGTGATGAATGTAAATAACCATGAACCTTGCGACCTCATTTGGACCTCTTCATGTACCCCATAGCGTTCCAAGTGAGCGAGTTAGTGCCGTTAAACGGGCACTGCAGTGGTGCGATACAATAACGGAAGGAACATCTCTTTGGCGCCGAAAGGCCGTAAAAAAACATGTCGTTGTGGAGCGTTTCGTGAACGGTGCAAAAGTCACATTATCTCCGATCCTTGCTGCAAGACAGGATTTTGGAGATGATAAAACCGGCTTTTCTCGCCATCATCTCCCTGTTACGGTTAACGACCACCCCGTATGCGTGGTTCCAAAACCAGGAATCACTGGACGGAACAAATCCTTGCTTCTTCACACCGATTTGGTTGCTTCGCTCTTACAGTTGTTCTGCATTGAGGACCCTCCTCTTGAAGAACTTCCTAAAACTCTTGGAAAAGTTCTCTATCCTAAAGCGTTCCCAGGAGGGCGATTTGATATATTTTTCAGTCCAGAACGACAACGCCTTCGTGAGCAATTTCACGGAGAGGTGGGTACTGAAGATGAAGCCATGGCCTTTTTTGGAGCATTGGATGAACGGTCATGGGTCCATTGTCTTCCTTTGTTGGATCCACTTACGTATCCTGAGTGTGCCCGCTTCCACGCTGAACGCATCTTAGGCCGAGGAATTGAGCGGAGAAATGGAATCAATATTGTATGGGCGTTGGACATCATTCAAACACTTGACCCGGAGCACTATAACGAACGCCTTCCGATCTTTATGAGTCACCAGGCAGAAGATGTTGCTCGGTATGCGATTGAGAATTATCAAGTCGTTGATAGCGAAGATGGTTGGGACGCATTCTCGCCGCTTCTTGGCCACACTTGGAATGAATCTTTTTGGGAAATCGTCGTTCGACTCCTTGAGTTTCCAGACCTGCAAGAATCCTTACTTGACCGTTGTGAAATACTCTTTACCGAATCCGAAGATCATGATTTCAGGACAAAGATACTCCCATTCATGTCTAATTATCGCAACATGGACGATTCTATTCGGGCCATGATTGGAGAACTTCAGCCCCATGAATTACCTACCTTCGTGTTTGAAATCAAAACCTATGGGGCTTGGTTTGAAGAAATCGCTTTCGAATGGGTTGAAATTGGCCGGAGCAGGTTGAATCGGAGCATTGTAGAGGCTTTGATGGCAAACACTTCGTTTGACCGCTCCCCCCTCTGGGAGAAACTTATGCACAGTTCATCAGGGGCGGTAAGGACGAGCTTGATGCCCCATCTTGCAAATGTAGGAACCGACCAAGCGTTTCGCCTTATCGAGAGCCAAACTTCTCACGACATGAGGTTTGTCTCACGGCAAGCCTATCGCTGGATTGCCTCTTTCAAAACACACCCGCGGACCAGTGAAGTGCTTCATCAAGGAACCAAATCCGATTTTAAGGGGGTCGCCCTTGAGTGTGAACGTCAACTTCGCCTTCGTCGTGAAGAAGGACTTAACGATTGAAGATTCAACTCAGACGGTAGCGGCATTTCCAAAGGAATAGGTCATCATGCCTGCTTGTTGGTAGAGCTGGGGCATTTGTCCTGTCTTTGCGAAATGGTAGAGGGCAACAACAGCAACCTGCTCAGCGGCATTGACGCATGCAAGCAGGATTGCAATCCCAACAGCACCGAAAAGTAGGCCAATTGGGCCGAGTGCAACCGTTAGAGCGAGTGTGACGATGACGATAGGTATTCCAATCAAGAGTGCGATCAAGCCAATACCAAGTCCTGAGGTAATTTGCTCTCCCCATGTCTTGAAGAACATGTTCTTGCTCAACTTGAGGCTCTCTCCGACACTCTTACCTTCGATGATAAGGTGTGGTAGCATGAAGAAGGACATGACAAACCACGCAAGTCCACCGATGAGGTGCACAATGAACGCCAAGGCTTGCATGGCGCCGTTCTCGCTACCACGAGCAGCACCCTCAAGCATCTTGAGAAGAAGCCCAACGGTTCCAGCAATAAGTCCCCACAAGATGATGATGGGGAGGCGACTTAATGCAGCCTTGAATCCGTCGGAAAACGACGGGTCTCCGCCAGAAAGACGGATGTTGGCGTTGGCTACAATGGCGCAATTCCAAAACACCACGAAGATGCTTACCAGCATGTAACCTGCAAAGGTTAGTCCAAAGTAGGCAGGGGTGAAGGCTCCAGTCGAGTCTACAGCCCAAGTCATTTCCATCAACGAGGGTATGGCTATGGCAACAAATGTTGCCATGCTCATCACACCGGAAATAATCATGTACACCATGAGTTCAGGATCTTTCCTAACTACACTCATGCTCAGTTTACTCATTTGCCAGCCGCGTCCAATGGTTGCGAAGAATCCCATAGTCTTCCGAAACGCCTTTGCTTTAATTCAGTTTCTCCGGTCAAGACGCTGATGAAGGGCTTCAACCGCTAAAACACTGACTGCAACTTGAAGATTGTAGGAAGGTACAAATCCGTCCATAGGAAGTTTGACCACAGCATCACTTGCGTCCAACACCGCTTGACTTACACCATGCCGTTCTGCGCCCACGACCAGCATAACATTTCCAGTCAAATCCTCGTCCCATGGCCCGTGAGTTCCGATGTCTTCAGCGGCAACGATTCGAAAACCGTTTTCTTTTGCACTGATCAATAGTTCCTCAGTCGTGGTGTAAATGACAGGAATAAATCGGTCGGCCCGCATGCTTGCCCTACGAATGGTACGTCGTTCTTCATGCGTCTTGACAACGTTGAGAAGCACAGCATCGGCTCCTGAAACTTCAGCAGTTCGTATGGTGAATCCCAAATTCGTAGAATACTCTACGCCGTCAAAAAGCCAAACGCACCCACCGGCCTTCATGACTTCGTCCAGCGTTTCATGCTGGGTTCGTCCGGTCAGCGCAAGGGCGACCTGAGTTCCATCGGCCGACATTCTCCAAAGGTCATTGGTTGAGCCCTCCTCGAGAGGCACGTCCAAGGTTTCACAAAGTGCCCGAAGTTCCTCAGTATCATGTTCTCGGTCAACCAGTACTCGGTCAATGGCGACTCCGTTGTTCAAGGCGTCCATGACCGCAGTCAATCCCGTGATTTGTCCAGCCATGTCTTGGGCTAGAGCGGGATGCTCAAGAGGCTAACCCTTCTGGGGAGGGTATGGCGAAACAACATCCACCCCGCTTCTTGGCTATTGTGGAATCGGCAAGAGAATCCATTCCTGAATGCAATGCTCAAGAATTGAAACTAATGCTGTCAGACAACCAGTCGCTTCTTGTCATTGATGTCAGGGAGCGCCATGAATTTGAAGCAGGTCATCTTGAGGGCGCGGTTCACATCGGAAAAGGTGTGCTTGAGCGAGATATTGAGAAGCAAGATGTTGCTGACGATGCCCGAATCGTGTTGTATTGCGGTGGTGGATATCGAAGTGCATTAGCGGCGAAGTCCTTACAGGATATGGGATGGACAAATGTATCATCGTTGTGGGGTGGGTGGCGTGGAATCCAAGCCGAAGGGCTCCGTATTTGGAGGGCTTAGTCCTCTTCATCGCGTGGGCAGCCTCATAAAGGGGAGTTTTGTCCGCAGGATGCTGAGAAGCGTAGGTGGTTATGATGACTCAAGGTTTGTACCAACATGTTCGTTCAACTTGGAAGCGTCCAAAGGATGCACTGCCCCACATGTACCGGCAGACTCGCATGGCGCAATGGCGCCGCGAACCGGTCAATTGTCGCATCGAACGCCCAACTCGCCTTGACGCCGCTCGCCGAATGGGATACAAAGCAAAGCAAGGCGTTGTCCTCATCCGCACCCGTGTCCGCCGAGGTGGACTTCGCAAGGGTAAGATTAACATGAAGCGCAAGCCATCCAAGGCCGGTATCTCCAAGATTACTATGGCCAAGAACACGCAGCGTATCGCTGAAGAGCGTGTTGCACGTCACTTCCCCAACCTGGAAGTTCTCAACTCCTATTGGGTTGGTCAAGACGGAAAGCACAAGTTCTTCGAAGTGATCCTCATCGACACACACCACCCTGCTATCGTTAACGACAAGCAACTTGGTGTGTTTTCCCGTGCAAACGGCAAGACCGCCCACCGTGGTCGTGCTTACCGAGGTAAGACCTCTGCTGGTAAGCGAGGACGTGGATTGCACAAGAAGGGTAAGGGTGCAGAGAAGTTGCGTCCTTCGCTCAAGGCAAACCTCAACCGTGGTAAGTGAAGCGTTCAGCAGTGCTGGCGTTTGGTTCTTTGTAATCATCTTGAGCCGTTGCTTTATTGACCCTAGCCGGTAGTGGATGACCATGGTGCAAGGAGAAGAGGTCATGTCCCGTTGGGCCGGCCTCGAAGTCTACCTGCCCACTGGAAGGAAACTCGGCACTGTTTATGACGCCGTAATTGACACCAACACTCTCCATTGCACGCACCTCTTTGTCCGAGATACACCAGAGGACTTAGTCGAGGGTAACTTGCATGTTGCGGTACCATGGCGATGGGTCCGTGCGATTGACGAAGTGGTGTTACTTCGCTGGTTTCCAACGACTCCGATACCAATGAATTCTTGAGGTGTTCAGATGGGTATTGATGTTCATGTTCTCGGAACTGCTTCTGCACGCCCGACCAACCGTCGTGACGTTAGCGGAAGTGCGGTAAAATGTCCTGAAGGCATTGCTGTAATCGATTGTGGTGAAGGGTTCCAAAACCGTTTTTCTCATCAGCGTAAGATGCTGAAGCAACATGAAAAGGGAACGACGCTCAAACCCGGAAACGTCGACGTGTTATTGTTTACTCACGGCCATCTTGACCACACCTGGGGGGCACTTCCTTGGATGCAAACCATGAGCCTTGACCATAGAGATACTCCGTTGTTGATTCTTGGCCCAAGCACTGGAGCGGTTCTTGATGCTCTTTTGAGCGGGTCCGAATTGCCCAAAGACACGCATCCTTCTGAGCTTGCACGCCAGTGGCGCAGTTGGCATTCTCTCGGTGCTAACGATTCAGGGCTCTCTTTTCCAACTCGCTGGGTCCTTGGAGACATAAACAAAAATCGTTGGGTTGAACTCAATGCTCAGACAGGTAAAGCAGTAGCCTTGGACAGCATGCCCCAGCCCATTGGATGGTCTTCATGTAAAATTGAGGCCTTGCAAACCCGCCACTCCGTTCCTTCATGTGCTTGGGCCATCAAGCAAGTTGGTAAACGAGGTAAATTTGACCGCCTCCGTGCTGCAGAACTCCGTTTGACCGAAGAGCAACGGATGAGTCTTGCTCGTGGAGATGATGTAACGCTTGAGAACGGAGACCTTCTCGATGCCGATTCATTCCGAGGTAAATCGGGCTCCGGATTGAGCGTCATTCTTTCAGGCGATACTGCAGAAGGCGCTCCAGGACTCCTTAGTACAGCAACGCCAACCTTGCTCGTTCACGAGGCAACATTCCTAGAAGCTCAAAGCGATAAAGCGGTAGAACACCTCCACTCAACCGTTGCTGGAGCAGTACGAACCGCTCAACAAATGAAGGTCAGCCATCTTGCTCTCACCCATTACAGTAGCAGAATAAAAGATCTTGAAACGGTTTCAAATGAAGTTGATGTTGGAGATGTACATCTTGATGTTGTCTGCCTCAACGATGGTGACCGTCTTCGTGTTGGTGAAGATGGTTCAGTGAGTCACCTCGTTTTCAGTCAAGAAGGATGGTCTAAGCGAAACATGTCACCAAATCGTTGAAGAGGAAAACGCTCATCCTCGTTTCATGCGCTCGTTCGTTTTGGTCTTTCTTTTGCTATCAGCGGCCTGCGTTCCCATGGCTGCATCTGCCACAGAAGGGCGAGATAGCCCAGGATGTTTGACACAAACTATCGGTAACCTTGCATCGACGGTTGACATTGACCCAGGAGTCTGCATTATCGTGGACCTGGGCACTCTTGTCCCAGGAGATGTCTTCGAAATTGAACTGATTATTCTTGATGATGCCCTGGATGTTTTGTTCTTCAACCAGAATACCATTCAGCCATATGAATTGGGCCAATCGTACCGTTCAACTATGGAACAACCGGCATCCACTGAATCTGCATTAGGAGGGTATGAGTTCCACTGGGCAGTTCCTCCTTCTATTCAATCCAAAAACTGGTACATGGTTTTGGACAATCTTGCTCATGATGGCGATGATGAAGCCGGGGACCAGGGTGGCGTACGTAGCAAAATCTCAGCCTCAGTGACATCCTTAGAACAGGCCTACTGGACACCGTACCACGATTTGGTTGCGGTAGGCCAAGATGATTTCTCCATCCTCCTCTCAGGTGATGATTTGCGCCTCGATGCGGGAACAACCGTCGTGGTTTCCGGATGGGATTTAGATTTCATTGGAGATGTGTATTTGCAAACACGCTTGATGCATCAGCGCTACGAATTAGGTGCGGTAGGCGTGCAATACATCGACGGCGGCGCCCTTCAGGGCGTTGAAGTTCCTAAATCTGTGACCTGGATGGTACCCAGCGACCTTGACGGTGAAGAACTGCTTTTGGTTGTAGACAATACGGACGTGCCTCTTGGAGGAGGGAATGGAACACAAGACCTGCGCATGACGGTACGAATCGAACTTGCACCTCCATTGACTCCAAAAGTTTCGGATTCAAGCAATTCAACGGTATCCATTGGAGACTCCATCTTACTTGACGGGTCAGCAACTGCAAACCGCCTTGGACAAATAGCCTCGATGCAGTGGGACTTTGATGATACTGTGGACAGCAATGAGGACGGAAACCCCTCCAATGACGCAGATGGTTCTGGATTCACAGCTTCTCCATCATGGGATACCCCCGGTGTCAAAATTATCACGGTTACGTCCACTTCTCCAACTGGAGAACAGGCGTCTTCTAATTATTCAGTAACCGTTGTGGATACCCAAGACCCAATCGCTCGCATTTCCTCAAACGGTACGCCGGTTTCGGGTGGATGGAAAGTTGACAGAGGCACGGGTATCTCGATGAACTGCCTCTCAAGTACCGATGATGATGCAGTGGCTTCGTGCGATTGGACCCTCAACGGAGTAGCCTTTGGAAACACAACTACTCTTCCACTACTCTGGGAAGAGATAGGAGTTTACCAACTAGGTCTCATCGTTTCAGACGCTGCGGGAAATACTGCGAATACATCTGCTACCATTCGTTCAATCGATCCGACCCTTCCTGCATTCAACACCTCACTTTTGGCGGACTTCCCGACCGAGGTATACGCAGGTGACAGTTTCAAGTTCAATGTTGAAGTAAGTGACGCGTACGATAGCGATTCCAGTTTGCGCGTGCATTGGGACCTAAATCCGTCAAAGGATTCTGACGGGAACGGAGATACTCGGGACGATGCTGATATGATGGGACTTCAGCCTAATATTGCATTCGACAATGAGGGAATTCAAGATATTGTCATCACGGTTTTTGACGCATCTAACAATACGGCTTCGTTCGCCTTCAAAGTTGAAGTGAATTCTCCACCTTCTACGGCAGGCCTTGCTGGGCCAGCCATGATGGTTCTGTTCGTACTCTGCCTTACCGGTGTTGTATCGGTTCTCGGCTTCCGTTCCTGGCAGCGCCGACTTGCAGTTGAGTTGTTGACTGGTCGGGGCCTCAATGAAGAAGAGGCGCAAGGTCACATCGGAATGGTCGCTCAACGGCGCAAAATCTCTTTGTTTGCTAAAGCAACAGAAATTGCAGGATTGGACCAGGGAGAAATCCAATCGAAGGATGATTCCGAAGCTGACGCAAAGGCTGCAGAAATGGAGGCCATTTACGGTAGTTCAGCAAGTACAGCAGATCCTAACCTATCGTTTGCTCCTCCTCCTCAGTATCAAGCCGAAGCGGTTTCACAAGGGAGCAATCAAGCGGCTTTAGAGGCTGCATCGCTCTTTGACATGGAGCAGACTACAGCGCCATCTTCAGCCGTAACACTTGATGCACTTGCAGCGTTTATGGACGATGAACCTGAACCCGCCCCTGCGCCTGCGCCGGTGGAACAGCCAGTCGCTACCTCAGAACCTGCAATCCCTCCTTATGAGCCGGAAGCCAACCGTTCCGAAATCCAGATGCCAGTAATGGCCAGTGAACCCCAACCTGCTCCAAAAGAAGTAGAACAAGCTGCTGCATCGGTAAATATTCGTCACACATGTACTGCATGCAACGCGGTGTTTGAGATCGATATGCCAAGTGGTGTTGAAGTTGCGGTCGTCGGTTGTCCTGGTTGCGGTGTTGACCAAACCATCTCCCAATCGGCCTCTTAATACGGCTGAAGAACATCTGTTTGTATGAGCAAACCGGCGAATCCTTCCTAAAGGATGACCCCCGAGGTTGTAGCATGGATGAGAAGGCTACGCGTGTTGTTCGTGCGGGCCTTCCCCAATCGGGCGACCCAAGAAAGGCTGCATTGCTCCTTGTTGTCATCATGATGCTTTCAATGATGCAACCCGTTTCTGCAGATGCTACGGTGGACCGCGATGACTTTGGCGTTCTTGATGCGCTTGCAGAAACACTTGCAAGCCGTTCGGACGCAAATGAAGAACTCGTAGCCATCAACGGAGCACAGAATTCATTCGCTATTCTCGATGCTTCAAAACGCCCTGTTCAGGCGGGTGACGCTCTTGCTGATGCAGAGGGTTACCTCAACCAAGTCGAACTTCGGGATACTTCGCCGCTGGTTGAAGACCACCCGCGACCCTACCAATTCTTGACCGACTTGGCGACAAGCCCGGAAGAATGGCCCTACAACCTCTGGCAGACCTTGTTTTCGGTTGAAAACCTCGGCTTAGATAACCTCCTGGGCGTTGGTATCAATACGTATGCAATTTACGTCAATTTCACTTCTCGAAACAACGGGCCTTCTTACGAAGCATGGGATTCAGGAACATTCACTGGAGAACTTCTTGTTGGAACCGACCTCGTCCTTTTCAAAAATTTCATTGACATTGATGGTGACGGTACGGATGACCTTTCAGTTGCTCTTACCATTGAGGGGCTTGCAACCCTTAACGAAGGCTGGGGCGTTGAGTTTGGCGACGGGATTATCCCCGTCATTGAAGAAATCTGGCTTCGGCCGACCTTCCAATGGAACGTTGAGGCCCTCAACGAAAACGACCCGCTTTGGGATGAACTTGAGCATCTTGAAGTGTCGTTGATGAAGGGACTCGCCTTTGATATTACCTTGTCCAATTCAGAATCTTACGCCATTGTCATCGATACAAGATTTACTCAACCTCCACACGACGTAACACTCGGGGTCGGCATCCAAAAGATGACGTTCGCCCTCAGCGCCGTGTACGCATCGGTCGGTCAGTTAGGCCATCGACCTTCTTGGAGGTGGAAGTCAACTCGAGCGACCTCGCGCTCACGAGCGTCTCAGCGCCTTACGCCGTCCGTTTAGCAAATCCAAACGCCGCCGGTGGGCAGAAGCAGACAGACTGCAGCCAGACGTTCAACTACGACCCTGCTACGGACGGTGATGCGGAAAGTCGTGCGCACAAATGCAGCATTGGAATCGGTATTGGTTACGTTCACTTTGGTGAAGCAAGGAGCAGATGGTACGGTGCCCATTCTTGAAGTTGGCTTACCTCGACGTGGGATTCCATCCCGACAAAGGGTGCATCGCTCCTGCCGAGCCGAAGTTGATTTGACGCTACGCAACGACAACTACGGGCAAAACTCCTTTGATACCGTTGAATTGTTCTCCGATGTTGACATCGACGTGTACCTCCACTACTTTGAGGACCGTTCAAACGTCCCGGAAGGCGACAGTCCGTTCGGGAACATCACGGATTCGCGCATTTGGATTCGCGGCCTTCCCTCGGATTCGTTGCACGAGGACGAAATCAACGCCATCTTCACGATGATTGGGGAAGCCCCTGGCTCAGTGAACCTGCCTGGTGAAATACCGGAACGCCTGTCCTTCATCATCGCCATTAAGAATTTCACCGGAGACCAAACCGATAACGTCAATGACCCAACGTTGCCCATTAATCCAGCCGCTCCACCCAATACATTACTCTTGATCGCTGGAACAGGATCAATTGATTCTCTAGACTTTATTTCAACATTTAAACGAGGAGGATATGAAGATGACAGTTCGTCAATGCTCGTTCGGGTCGAACAGGTGCCGCGAGTCATTGTGATTCAAGGAAGCTTCCTCATCCCTTCAAGTGGAACGAGTCGGATCAATTATGATAATCCGAATTTGAATTCAATTGCACAATTGCTTGACAACGCCCTCCTGACCGTCATCGAGGTCGTATTGGACATCGGGACGATTCTCAACGGACTGCCCAACGCGGTTGTTGGGACTGCGGGTTCAACCGGTGGAGAGGTTGACATCCGAGTGTTTCAACCAGGTGAAGAAAAGTCTACCCATCGTCCCAAAGAGAAGCGACCTACCTCGGGGAAATGGCCTTTGCACTTGGCGAGCAGTCCCTCAGCCTTGGTTGCCTGAAATGGACCACATCTTGCTCTCTGAAGACACCAATATCGAGGTGGTTAACGGCCGCTTAGGACCCACAAGACCCGCTGGTCCCTGTGGCCATGAGCATGCGTATCGGAGGCATCTCCCACGTCCGGCATTCGTTTGATCCAGTGAATGAAATACGTATAATGGAACTGGATGGCGAAGCAGCGGGATCTCTCCTCATCGGGCATATTCGGCACAACGACGGTAATCTTGATGAAGCAGTCAAGCAGTCCGCCACCGTTTCAAACCGTCCGGGAACATTCAACATTTTACAAGAAGCAGAGGCGCTCCAATATAGCGCAAGTGAGCCAATTGGGACCATTACTTACGGCGGCGAATCCGGTACTCAGCGAAACGCCATCCGTCTGGACGGCTTGCCGGCAACCTTCTCATTGATTCTTGGAGACACGGTGGGTTACGTCGCTGATGCTCCAATGGAGAGCATTCAGGTTCAGATGACAAACGCCACAGTCCCACTCACCATGGACGGTGACCACATGCGCTTTTGGGTGGATGAAGATACGGCTGAAGCAAGTTTGAGCACTCAAATTTCCGATGTAACATCAATTCAGCGATTAAGCCCGCTCATACCTGGTTCCTCGGGCCCAGAAGGAAATTCCGTAGTTGAACTGGTCCGCTCTCAATCCTCTCCGTTCGGTGTGTCCATTGAGGACGATACGAATTATGAGGATCCGTTCCTCGGACTTAACGGCAAGGTGTATTTTGCGCCCCTTCCTGCAAACATATCGCTTACACTACCGAGCGACGTTGATTCGGATGGACTTGAATTACCAACCTTTGGTGAAGATGAAGGCATCGAAGCATTGTCGTTCTTCTTGGGAGATTTGGTTGACTTTGGTACGGTCGTCAATGATTTCGTCCATGCCTTAACCGTTGACGTAGGTGGCGTGATTGGTGAAAATGAAAACATGAGTCTTGGTCTTGACCTCTTCACTGGAGAAGCCTTCAACATGACAGTGGACATGAAGAAAGGAAGCAATCTGGTCAATGAACCTGAATGGTCACATGGGATTGGGGTCGAATCCATTGAACAAACCCTCCCCACATTCAACCTCTCGCGCATGCCCACCTTTGTCGAATCAAGCCGTGTTACCATGACCGAAATTCTTGAAGACGGAATGATTTTGGAAAACGAACGCAACCAAGCACTTTCCATTGCGAACGCAGCCAACATTACTGCTGCTGATGCACTTGTTGACGCCCTCGAGGACGGACGTATTTACGACGAAGAATTGATCGGAGTCAATCTCACGCTTCTTGAAGAAGAGGGCATTACACTTACAGATCGTCGGTCTTGGCACATCAGGGCCTGGCTTCCTTCTTTACCTGCTGGAAAGATTGAGATTCTCTATGATTTCAGAATGATTGGTGAGGTTCCGACCTACGAGATAGACTTGAAAATGTCTCAATGGCAGCCCGAACGCGAACAAATTTCCATTGTTGCACGAGGGCTTGAGGGTCAGGACCTCGAATTGTTGATTGACGGCCTAGATACAACTCAGCCAAACAATGTTGAAGTCAATGTCTTGTTTTCAGTTCAAGAAAACCTCACGGTGCCACGGGTATCTATGGACATGCGTTATGATGCCGGTGTTCGATTAAAATCAGCGTATGCACTCTTGATTGACCATCAAGCACTTACTCGCGTTGAAGCTTTGGTTATGGGTATCCCTCAATCAACCGATGTATCAGCAACCATCGGAGACGTATTGGAACTTGATCTCTTTGTCCCCGAAGAATTCCGGATTGATGACCATTCAGCAGATTCGTTAATGCTGAAGCAACTTCGCTACGTTGATGGATTTTGGTGGCCTTCAACGGCATTCATGCAGAATTTACCAGGCGTGATGAACCTTTCAACAGTCCCTGATTCTCGTTTCGACATTCGTCAACAAACTGCATTCCAAGGGATGAGAACACTAGACTATTCATCCAATACGGATGACATGGACCTCTATCTTGAGGCTACAGGACGTTCAATCGACGCAAAGGGTGACGTGTTGATGATTGCGGAAGACCTTCCAAAACGATTCGTTCTTGAGCAAACCGATGACTACGGCATGAGAATCGTATCCTCTGATAGCGGCGTGAAACGGGTATACATCAAACAAACCGACTTGCCTGCAGCTCCAGGTGTCACGCTTGAGCGGGTTGAAGTCGTGGGTGAAAACCTCAAGGGGGCGACCATCCATATTTACACAGGGCCCGGGGAATTCCCAGTTATCATCATTGATGACATCAACGAAGGCCGTTTGGTTGCCAGTGCTCAAGCCTTTGTACAGCCGGGATATTATGTTCCTATACTCGGAGACCTACGCCTAGATGGGCGAGCAGTTTTGCTGGATGCACAATTCACTGGTATCGTCCCTACTGCTTCTTCTATTGGAATTAACGGCATGGTCACAGACCTCTCTCTCGTCGGTTCGTTAACCGGTGAATTTGTTGAGACGCGACACATCATGGTGGTTGAACCCATCAGTTCTGGCGTAGCCAGTGGACTGGCACTTTTGTTTGGGTGATTTCATGAGTCAACCAACAGCCGAAGACCTTCGTAGCGACCATGAAACGCCCGAGGGTGAAGACCTTGAAGCGTGGGAGGCTGCTCAAGATGCGGCAAAACTTCTCCAAACACTTGGAAAAGAGATTACTCCGTCAAGGGTAGGGATGGCGGGAGCGGTCGTGTTTCTATTCATCATGCTAACTTTTAGCGGATGGTACTGGCTTCTTCCGCGTGACTCAGTTTCACTTGAAACTCACTACATGCAGCGTGGAGGCCATCTCATTATGTCTGAAATCCATAATGATGGAAGCCGAGACATTATTGATGTGGAAATCCGAGTCGAGTTCCAGGCAGATGATGGGGATTACTTGGACCATATGGAAATCTCAATCAGTCGTATTTCGGCTCACTCATCAATTGCTGGAGATGAGTTGGAGATGATGATCATCGGTCATACGGTTTGGGACGATTACCAACTTGTCATATCGCTGAGTTACACTGATTATTCGGGGCAATTAAGAGAAATTAACCAACTGAGCCACTCGGTAGGTGACTGGTCTCAAGAAATTTTTATGGATAAGGCCCCACGACATTATTGGCCAATTAACTGACGCATCGTTTGTCCAAGAAAAGCGAAGCGATAAAGTGCAGAAGAAGGAGGGTAATTCATGTCAGGAGGACAAAACCGAAGATGGGTCATCCTCTTCCTGTTCCTTCTGCTCGTCGCATCTACAAGTCCGATGATGAGCGTGAATTCAATTACGGACGCTGAAGAGATTCTTGAGCCTGAATGGGTTCGGTTTGATATCAAGGAAAATGTCTATCATGACGCTGTGGGGATTCTCGATGAATCGCTGGTAGATGAACAACGAGATACCCTTGCAGTAGGACCTTTTGGAACCTTTGACATGAACGGTTTACAACTGCACCGTCCGATCCCCTCTGAATGGATGGAGCCTCGCTTCGACCTCCTGTTGCTGCTCGTTTCTGATGAAGTACGCTTCAACGAAGTCCGAAATGAACTCTCTTCCATCAACGGGCTTGAAGTCCGAGAATTCATCGCTCCTTCGGGACTCATGGTTCAAGGAACTCCTACTGCATTACGTACATCGGAGCAGGTTCAAGGAATCGCTGCAAGTCACGAAGTTCCCAAAGGTATGCTCGTTGAATCAACCCTGATGGACCTTCTTCTGATGGAAGGCGGCGAAGAGGCACTCTCTTCAATGTTGATCCGATTAGAAGGATGGCGTAACGATGAGGGCCCCATTGAACGAGTGACGTTAATGGACAACGGAAACGGAGTCATTGACCAGCATCTCAGTGATGTTGCACATTCAGGACTTGAGCAAACAAGAGCTTGGGACGATGGACGCTATGAGGGATTTGTGGAGGAAGGAAACCTCCTCACCATCATGCAACAACCAGCGGTGATGTATCTTCGTCCGGACCCAGCCTTTACCGCATTCAATGATAACGCCCGAGGACATATGGAAACCAATACCATGAGGACGTACTTTACCACCGATTTGGATGGTTCAGGTCAAGTTGTTGCGGTTGCGGATTCTGGACTGGATGACGACCACGGCGACTTTGGTTCTCGTGTCGTCGGGAATTTTGACGTTATTGGAGATGGCTCTACTGCCGACAAACACTCGGGTCATGGGACTCACGTGTCGTGCACAGTTCTTGGAGATGGGACGAAGGGAGGGTATTCTGGGGTCGCCAATGCTGCAGATTTGTACTTTCAAGCCATGGAAAATGACAACACTGGCAATTTCCAATCCCCCTCTCTCAATAATTTGTTGAATACGGCTTACAATGCCGATGCGCGCACCCACACCAACTCGTGGGGTTCAAGTTCAGCTAGCCAACAAGGAAAGTACAATTCCGAAACTGAGGATGTTGATGACAGAGCAAGTTACTACGACCGTTATTACAGCGGAAGAGAAGGGCTGACCATCCTGTTTGCAGCAGGAAATGACGGGCCTGATTCAGGAACAGTCTCTCCTCCAGCAACTGCGAAAAACGTTGTTTCGGTTGGAAACCATCAAAACCGCTACAACGGCGCTCCAGATTCGATTATGCAAGGCTCTTCACGAGGGCCAACGGATGATGGCCGTATCAAACCGGATCTCATTGCCCCAGGGGGATACGTTCGTTCATGCCGTGCCCAAGAAGCAACGGACACCGGCGGTTCAACATGGAGCAATTCCTACTATCTCGAATATACAGGTACCTCGATGGCTACACCCAATGCTGCTGGTATGGCCTTGATGATCCGAGAATACTTGGAAGAAATCGCACAACGCCCCTCACCCCAAGGCGCTCTGGTAAAGGCACTCTTGGTTCTTGGAGCCGAAGATGTAGGTTCAAGAAACATACCCAACGACGACGAGGGCTGGGGCCGAATCAACTTACGTAACACGCTTGCTCCCTCAACGGGACAGGGTATCTGGGTTGATGACCGTTCGTTACTTTCAGGTACAGGCAACAGCAAAACTTACTCCTTCAACGTCTCACAAGCCTCTGGTTTGTTCAAAGCCGTCTTGACATGGTCTGACGAGCGAGGCTCCAGATTCTCCAATGCCCAACTCGTCAATGACCTCGACCTGATAGTCACCTCTCCTGATGGGACGACCTACTTGGGCAATGACTTTGCTAACGGCCGTTCAACAACTGGCGGTTCAAGAGACACAGTGAACAATTTGGAAGTCGTTCTCATCGATGCTGCCATGTCGGGGACATGGACGGTTAAAATCCAAGACGGGCAACACAGCGGCTCCCAAACCCAACCCTATGCCGTCGCTGTTTTGGGTCATGGTGTCAATGACTTGCGACCCGACCCGATGATGGAACCCGAAGAATTCCAGATGGATGTCGGTATTCCACAAGTGGGGGACCCCGTTCAGTTGACAACTTCAGTGTTCAACTTTGGAAACGTGATGGCCAACTCTTTCCCAGTTATCTTTGAGGTTGATGGAACCGAAATAAGCCGTAAATCAACAGCCTTAGGGGCAGGTTCAACCAAGAAGATGGTTTGGGATTGGACGCCGCAGTCTGCGGGAACAAGCACACTTTCCTTCATTATTGACCCAGACGACACGCTTGAGGAGATTCGGGAAAATAACAATCGGCAAGATATCACGGTGAACATTACTGCCCCTGGTGTGAAATTGGAATCCCCTTCCGCAACCATGACCCTATCCGAAACAAATATCACGACAACCTCGTGGAATCTCACGTTGACAAATACGGCTCTGATTTCCACCAATGCTTCAATGCAAACCGGGCAAGTAGTCAACAGCGCTAACGGCCAAAGCGTACCCTGGTATATTGGAAGCACCACCTCAAATTTCAGTCTTGAAGGTCAAGAGTCTCAATACATCACGGTTACGCTGGTTCATCCAGCACCCCCTCAACCTGGAGACTACCGAATTGACCTGCTTGGCCTTGATGTAGACAACGGCGTGACGTATCCATTTGAACTCAGTTTTATCGTGCCGGACCTGGCAAATGCAAACCTTGAATTCGATTATTCCATCGTCCCAGTACACCCTTCAAATCCGACCAACCTGACGGTCCGTTTCATCAATAATGGAAATACAGCCATTGGTTACGATTTATTCCTGGTACCTCCAACGGGTTGGGATGCAGGATTCTCTAATTTAGGTAGTGAAGGAGGGGCTTTGTCCGGTTCTACTGGATTGATTGACAGTGGCGCCTACAGGTCGGTTGACCTCGTGCTCTCGCCCCCGTTAGTATTGACTGCAGCCGGTGCAGAACGCATGGTTGAATTGATTGCAATCAGCCAAACAGAACTGCAAAAAACGGTAGTCTTTGAAATCCCTATCAAAGTAGAAACCGTTCGGGATGTTTACATTCATCTTGAGTCCTCGTACTCGAAACTAAGTCCCAATTCCACCGTTTCTCTGTTGTATTCGGTTGAACACAACGGGAACATTGACCTTGAATTGAGTCCATCATTTACGCTTCCTCCGGGATGGTCCATTACGTCCCCAATTGAACTGGTTTCCATGGCATGGGGAAGCAGCACAAGCCTTCTCTATACGCTAGAAGGAAACGGCGCAGCGAAATCAGGCCAGATTCAATTCAATCTCGAGGTGCCAACTAATCGGTTTTCTTGGGACGGAGATTTGGTCGTTGAAACTTTAGCTGCTCCATCCCTTACCTTTGCAGGATTAGAACTCCTTGACGGTACCAGTTTTTCAACACCTCAAGGCTCAGGTTCTCACCCAACAGGAGAGTCCATGAAATTCACATGGCTAGTCAGTAACGATGCGACCACGCCATGGTCGCCAAGCGTCAGTTTGCAAACCGATTCGGGACTGTTTGGGGACTGCTCCTTCTCTGGGACTGTTGAACTCAATCAATTGGCCCCAGTCACATGCTCTATTCTCATCGCAAATGGAGCTATGCCATTGGCTGAGCCTTCCTTCACTGTGACACTTGAAGGAGAGGGTGTACTTCTGACAAAGACCGTTGGCCTTCTCGTTGGTGAAAATGAAATCGTGGGATGGGAGGTTGAGAGCGTTCCGGCCTTCAAGACTGGAGATGGCGACCAAGTTGTGATTGAAATCACGAACACGGGAAACACTCGCCTTGAGCGTCAAGTGCGTGTAGATGCAGGAGACGATTGGTCGGCTTCAATCGATGGTAACGACATCATTGAACTTGAAGTCGGGCAATCGACATTGGTTCGTTTGGACCTACGTGCCGATCAGCCCGGCGAAACTACAGTGAACTTGAACTTGGTCGGGAATGAGGATTCTTCAGGTTCCTTTTCCTTTACAGCAACCTCAAAAGGAGAGCCCATCGGTAGTTCCTTGACATCAGGATTGAGTACCACATCTGTAGTGTCGGGATTGGTTATTCTCCTCGTCGTTCTTGGGGCTCTTGGGGCAGTAGTCCTTCGCCGAACACCGAGTCCTCAAAATCAACCAACACTTCCCCCCAAGACTCATCCAACTTATGCAGTCCCTCAACTACCAGTTAATGCTCTTCCAGAACCTGCTGTGGTGGCCACCCCCGCCCCTATGTGCTGGTCTTGCAGGGAGCCAGTCATCGGGCCTATTCTTGGATGTCCTTCGTGTGGCGCTCGGTATCACGGAATTGCCCACGGTAACTGTGAGGCAACTCAGCTTGGACAGTGTGTTAATTGCTCCGAAAGTTCAGAACACTTCGTTCAAGCCTGAGGCTTTTTAAGCCTGCTTTTGACTCAAAAAGAGCATAGGGTTTTGATAGGATGACTCTGAGGCGATGGTATGGTACCTCGTGACGGCGCGGCCGCTCCCCACCAGCGTTTGGCGCTCTTCCTCGTCGTTTTGATGTCACTGTCAGTGCTACCTTTGGTTGCCCCCACAGTTTCTGCAGATGGTGCAAGGGATGCCGCAATCACAGTTACTCCAATCCCGAATGCGTTGGAAGTGAATCCGGGCGAAGCAGGTGAGTATACTATCCGTGTGCGAAATACAGGGTCCAATCCGGTGACTGTTTCGTTGAGCACCTCACAAGAAGCAACGCAGGAATGCAATGGCTATTCTTCAAGCATTACTCAAATCCCCGGTCCAATTGAATCCGGGGCTTACGAGGAGGCTACTATGAACGTGACGCTTACTCAAGCAGCAGAAGGGACCTGTGACACTACGGTAACAGTCAACGCCAACGAACAGGCGACTCCACCAGATGTTGCAGGAGCCCCCGCTCAAGAAACAACAACCGTCACAACAACGGCTGGCGATGGTTCAGGAAGCGCAGTGTTCGGTGTTGATCTCACCGTTAACAGCGGTGACAAGGAACAAGATTGGACTGGTGAAGACGAACTTACCTACAGAATTGAAGTTGAAAACACCGGGCAGACGAATGAAACGATTGCTTTGACTGTTGATGAGAACACTGGACCAGGCTGCGGCAGTACCTCGGAATTCACCGTTTCGCTCAGTGACACTTCAATCAATCTTGATAGCGAAGATGTCGAAACCATTATTGCCACAGTTGAGATTCCGGACGGTCAATCTGCTGATGACTATTGCTGGGATGTCACGGGCACGGTAACCAATGACCCTTCAACAGAGGCAAAAGACACAGATGATTTCAAACTCATTGTCCCTCAACTCAAGACTTGTTCGGTTGAACTCAGCAAGACTTCATTGTCGGTCAACCCCGATGAAGAAGCCTCACTGACGGCCACTTTTACCAACACAGGAAACGTGGATTGGACCGTTAGCATTGCATCTACAGGAAGTAAAGCAGGGTGGATCAGTGTGGATGGAGCCTCGTCCCGACTCCTTCGTTACGATAACGGAGAGGGAACGGTCTCGGTCGAGTTGGATGTATCTCCTGACGATTCAATAGACGCAGGTTCCGAAGCAGTAATTACAATTCTTGGTAAGGATGGTAGCAGTGTGGATCCAAACTGCCAGAAACAACTGCGCGTCGTTGTTGGCCAATCCTACGGAGCAAGTATATCTCTTGCAACAACACTTCTGAATGGCATTGACCCAGGTACCAACAAATCCACTGTCGTCACGGTCGCAAATCAAGGAAATGGACAGGATAACTTGCGCATCTCCTCATCGAGCGCACCATCTGGTTGGGCTATCCAATTGGAACAGTCAACCGTACTGGTTGGTTCTCGGCACGGAAATCAGGATTCGGTTTCTGTTGATTTGACCATCCGTGTGCCTCAGGGTGCTCTTGCAACAGAAGCCGTTGAAATCACGCTCTCAGTTCTTCCATCAGGCGGTGGGGCGACCTACGATAGTGTCGTGTTGAGAGTGACAGTCGGAGCAATTCATGACTTTGAAGTCGTGACACCTGCAACTGAACAAACAGGGCGTTCCTTAACCGATGTGAGTTTCCCGATTGAAATATCCAACCTAGGTAACGTTCGCGACCGAATGGCTCTTTCAGTCGTTGACCAATCTGAAAGCCCTGAATGGGATACCGTGTTTGAAGATGAAAACGGAATGCAGTTCACGGAAATCAACCTCGATCCTCAAACGGTTACCACCGTGTACTTGGTCGTAAGTATCCCTACGGGTGAGGAACTTGACAATACACTCCTCACCGTTCGTGTGCGTAACAAAGACGATACGAACACACAAGATCTTGACAACGACGGCATTCCTGACAATCAGAGAGAGGTTGATTTCCTCGCAATTTTATCCGATAGGAACTTTGCAATGTCTATGAGGCTAGTGGATGGTGAAACCGCTAAAAGTGGTTCCAAAATCCTACCTCCAAATGGAGAAGTCACCTACGGTCTGTGGGTTTCAAACATGGGGGATGGTCGTGACGAAGCCGTCTTTACAATGGACGGGCTTGAAGGAATCGCTACCCGTTCGCTAACACTGAATGGTCTTCCAGTTTCTGCTCCAATTAACATCCCTGGTGGTTATGGGATTTGGGACATTGCTAACGAGACCTTTGTTCTTGAAGATGGAGCGCCAATTTTGGGCGATTCGAAGAGCAACGTCGGGAATCAAATGCTCAACAGAGGCCTTATGATCGGCCATGAAGCAAAAGTTTACGAGATTTACTTTGAACTGACCATCCGTGTTAGTCCTGGTGCTGAAACAGGTCAAGGTGGCCTTTTGGAGGTTGTTGTCACGAGTGTTTCCAACGCAGCAAATCGGACGGGTATGGTCTCAATAATGCTTGATGTCTCCGTCATCCAAGACCTTGAATTTATTGAGGCAGGGGCCCGACAAGAGCTTGATTTGGTCTACGGTGGAAAAGCCATCGTACATGAGATTTCAATTGTCAACACTGGAAATGTCCCGACGGAGATTCGAGTCTTTACCTCCGAAAACCTTCGTGGATGGTCAGTCGTTTTGAACAGCGGAGACGGTGATTGTTCTTTTGAACAAAATGAATTGATGTGTATGGTGGATGAAGGAGAGCGTTTGTATGTTAACGCGACCATCCGAGCGCCCTATGGTGCAGAACTTTCTGATACTTACAAATTCACACTCTCGGCAGAGCCAACCGACACGGGAGTTCTTGACCGTCAGAATTTGCAGTTTGTCGTTCAAGGCGAACCCGCAGAAGGAGTTCTTGACTTGGCCGGCAATACCACGCTCCAAGCAATCGGCGCAACGGTAATTGTTGTCCTTTTACTGCTCTTCCTCGTCCGTAGGGATTGAAAACCGAGGGCTGCGCCCTAATTACGCTTTGAAAAAAGTGTAGTTTGGCCGATAAAAAAACGGACGAGACGGGCGTTTTTTCTTTATGGCCTTTGACAACGCTTATTGAGGGGGCTCAATTCGGAAAGAACAGAGAGCGTATGCGTTCTCTGTGGGTGTCAACATGTCTGGAATTGAATCCGTACCCAGTGAATACCTTTCCATTGGATTTCTCACCATTCTTGGCATCATCATGCCGCTAACGAATTTCCTCATTACGTGGGTCGTCCGGCCCAAGGTCGATCCGGCCCGCCCCCACATCACACGCTCCTACCTGTTAGAAGGCTACGAGCGAGACCACAGCCTGTATCCTCGTCGCCTTACGACGTTTGAATGTGGAAGCGAACCCGTTGGGGATGCAATGATTCAATTTCACTTCCAGTACTACTGGTACGCCATCATTTTCCTGGTATTCGACGTAGCCTTCATGTTCCTCGTATTGGGTGGAATGGTCGCTGCAGATGCAACAGCAGCAGATGTCACCGATCGCACCGCTGCTGTAGCCGGCGCAACCGAGGCTCTCACTACATTGGCGATTTTCTTCGCTACCATGACTCTTGGAGTCTGGTACGTGTTCCGCAAGCGGGGTCGCATTTACATCTGAGTTGAATGATATGGCAGGTCAAGACGAAAACTATGCGGCTTTCAATAGCCGAGCACTTGTTGAAATGGTTGGAGATGTTACCGATGAGGCACTCAAGGCAACAAAAATCAAGCAATTTCTGAGTGTTCTCGCAGGACGATACTTCAATTGGGCAGGCCGAAAGTCACTGTTCACGCTCCACTTGGGAATCAAGTGCTGCGCCATTGAGATGGCTGCTGCTGCAACACCTCGTTTCGATGGAGATCGTTTCGGTGTTTTGTTCCGCTCATCTCCACGTCAATCTGACGTCCTTCTTGTCAACGGTCCAATCACGAAGAAATTCGCTGACAAGGTCGTTCGCCTCTGGGAGCAAATGCCTGAACCAAAGTACTGCATTGCAATGGGTGAATGTGCAATCTCCGGAGGTCCTTACTTCCAATCCTACAACGTCTTAGAAGGCGTTGACACGGTCATTCCAGTGGATGTCTACATTCCCGGTTGCCCGCCACGGCCCGAAGCCCTCATCGACGGTTTTGGACTGTTACGTGAAAAGATAATTCGAATCGGTGCTGCACCAAGCAGTGGTCGGAAGGGCGAGAAGCCCATCATCGTTGGAGAGGACTGAACATGGGGATGCGTGTTAGCAACGAACAAAGCGATTCTGCTGCAGAATCCTGTGTCGCTATCCTAACCAAGCGGTTTGGCGGGTCCGAAGTAACTTCAACCGTTGAGCACCACTCCAACGCCTTCAAGATGGCGTTTGTGCGTGTTCAATGCCCACCTCAACACTGGCCTGCAGTCGCCAAATCCTTGCGTTTTGACCACGGGGCAAATTACTGCTCAATGGTGACGGGAACACATTTCCCAGACGGCGGGGACGACCGAGGTTGGGAAGTTGTTTACCACCTCATGCGACAACCCGTTGTTGACCAGAAACCTTTCACCAGCACCGTCCTCGTTGCCTCCAAACTTACTGGGTCAGACATTCCTTTGGAGTTTGAAATCATTGTTACCTTGCCTCAAGGCGATGAACCAAGTGTTCCAAGCGTTCAGAAGGTTTGGGTTGGAGCTGACTGGAATGAGAAAGAAACATGGGACTTGGTTGGTATTCGTTTTGAAGGCCACGAAAACATGCATCGGGTCTTGAACCCTCACGACAGCCCTGAAGGATTCCACCCGCTGCAAAAGCAACACAAACTGCGCTATCATGATTACAACGAAATGTACGACGACGCCCAAGGGTTTGGTCGTAAGCCAACCGATGAGGGTCGGGTTAAGTGAGGTGATACCATGGCACAAATGTGGATTACAATGGGGCCTCAACACCCGATGACTCACGGACTTTGGACGCTCCGCGTCAAGGTAGACGGAGAAACTGTAGTGGATACTGAAGCCGAACTTGGCTACATTCACCGCGGCGTCGAGAAGATTGCAGAATCTCGCGACTTTACTCAAATCACTCCTTACTGTGACCGCCTCTGCTATGTTAGCGCAATGACGTGGGCCAACTCCTACATCTACGCAGCAGAAGACCTGCTCGAAGTTGAAGTGCCTGAGCGAGCAGAATATATTCGCCTCATCTCCGCTGAGTGTCAACGCCTTGCATCTCACCTGATGTGGCTCGGTGCTTACGGTCCAGATATCGGCAGTTTAACGCTGATGACCTGGTGTATGCGAGACCGTGAAATGTTCCTTGATCTACTGCAAGAACTTGGCGGGTCGCGAATGCACTACAATTACCCCCGTATCGGTGGTGTCAAGCGAGATATTCCCGTAGGTTTCGCTGACCGGCTCGTCGCTAAAGTCAAGCTCTTTGAACGGCGTATCGAAGAATACGAAATGATGTTGGACGAGTCAACCATCTGGCTCGTCCGCCTCCAAGGTGTTGGCTACGCTAACGCCGAAGACATGGTCAACGCCGGAGTATCCGGTCCAAACATCCGAGCGGCTGGAGTTAACTACGACGCTCGCTGGGCACATCCGTATTCCGTTTACGACCAAGTTGATTGGGAGCCTGCAGTTGAAAAACCAACTTCAGTCAAAGGTGCAGATTGCTACGACCGCTACCGTGTTCGCATGGAAGAAATGCGACAGTCTTGCCGAATGATCCTTGATGCCATTGAAAAAATCCCTGGAGGAAAGAACACCAATTACTCCAACGGTGACGAAATGATTCTTGCAAAGGCGCCCACTCGTGCTCCGGAAGGGGCTACAGGCTTTTCCAACTACGAATGCACCCGTGGTGCATCCAAGTTCTACATCAAGGGCGGTGGCGATGGAAGGGGTAAAAACCCGTACCGATTGTCCATCCGTTCACCGATGTTCATCACCATTCCTTACGTTGCAAAGACCATGATTGGCTACAAAGTGGCCGACATCCCCGCTATCATGGGGAGCTTTGACCCGTGCATTGGAGAAACCGACCGTTGAGGTGATAAGATGGATGACAAGTACGATTTGGTAGGATTCTTCTTGGACAAGGAAGGTGTTTTCCGTTCCAACATCATCAAACTCTTGGACGGTACAGCCGCTGAAGAAAGTGCCTCTAGCATCTCATTTGCAGCAGGTACATTTGCTGCAGTGAACATCGTATTCTTGATGCTGTTTTTCTCTCAATTTGCCATTCTTTGGATTGAACGAAAGGCCGTTGCTCGTATGCAAGACCGATACGGTGCAACTACCGCACTTCGCTCGTTGTGGGTTGGTGAAAACGGTGTGACTGCTGGTGAATGGTGGAATATGTTGCCGTTTGGAGCAGGAAAGCCAGTTGGCGCTATCAACAAATGGTTGAACAAGAACTTCGGGAATCGTGACGAGAACTTCGCTACGGTTGACCGTGTGAACAACCGTTCTTGGATGGGCAAACCCATCGTTCCTGGTTTCTTCCAAAACGTCGCTGACGGAATGAAGTTTCTCGTTAAGGAACACATGGTACCTCAACGTGCGGATAAATTGATTTTCGAAGTTTCACCGTTCCTTATCGTGTCCTCAACCTTACTCATATTGGGTATGATTCCACTTTCAAGCGGCATTTACGCAACCAATCCGGACCTCTCCATTCTCTATGCTATCGCCATCTTCGGTATCGCTCCAATCGGCGTCTTCTTCGCCGGATGGTCCTCAAACAACAAGTACACTCTCATCGGAGGAATCCGTTCCGCCGCTCAACTTACAGCATACGAGATTCCATTGCTTCTCACCCTCTTGTCGGTTGCGATTCTTTCAGGTACGTTCAACATCATTGAAAGCATCCATTTCCAGCATTCTGCGGGCTCATGGAACCTCTTCTTGATGCCGCTAGGAGCAGCCCTATTCCTCATCACGATGATTGCAGAAGTGGAACGTGTTCCGTTCGATATGCCTGAAGCCGAAGCTGAACTCGTTGAAGGTTGGTGGACTGAATACGGCGGTATGCGATTTGGTATGCTGTTTATGGCTGAATACATCCGCACCTATGCAGCATGTTTCCTCTTTACTCACTTTTTCCTTGGCGGATGGCACCTCCCCTTCCAGGGAACCATTGGGTCCATTGAATTCTTGGGACTTGGCGGACTTTACCTGCTCATCCCTGGGGCTGTTATGACGCTCATCAAGTCGTGGCTCGTCTTCCTCATCGTGTTCGTTTGGGCTCGCTTTTCTCTCGCACGAATTCGAACCGACCAAATTTTGGAATTCGGATGGCGTATGCTCCTTCCTCTTGCGGTACTCCAACTAGTTCTCTCGTTGGTTTACCGACTTTACTTGTTCAATCCTGATGAAATGTCTGCTCAGAACGATGTTGCAGGCGGTATGGCTTGGGACGCCTTTGGAATCCCCTTCTTTGTACCTGCAGCAACAACGTTGTTCTGGATGGGTATGTTCTGGGTCTATCTCAACGATGAAGACAAGTCAGTCGCACAGGAACGAATGTTCCACGTACAAACAGTAGAGCCTGCGGGAACAGTTGTCCCGGGGCAGGAGTGAGGTGAAACCATGCCAATGCATCCACACGCACAACCGAATTTTAGAAACCTATTTTGGTACCCGTTTAAGATTACTTTGATCACAGCTCTCCGAACCTTCCCGTTCATCGGTAAGCGATTCGGAAAGAAGCTCGGTGATTACCACAATACCAGCCACCCTGAATTTTTGGACGATGGAAGCCGAACTCGTGCCGCTTCCTCGGTTGTAATGAACGATATTTCCCGCCAGGAATTTGCTCCTGACCGTGTGACTTCTGACCTCAAGCCAACTCTTTGGAAGCCTCAAACGGTTCAATACCCGTACGAGCGACTTGAAGACATGGAGCCATGGCTGTTCGTACCAGGGAACTACAACGGACGAATTGGTGTTATTTGGGAAACCTGCACTGCATGTAAAATGTGCGTGAACATCTGCCCGAACGATTGCCTTCACATGACGACTGAATTGCGAGTTGACGTGCTGGACTCCGCTGACGGCGAAGATGGCGGCTTAGGTATGGAACTTGAAGTCGGCAAATACGCTGCGGTTGAAAAGCCTGAAGTCAAGGCGGAGCTAGAAGAATTCAATCTCGTTACAGCACACACCGATGCACCTGATGAGTGGCGCTTTGCAGAAGTCCTGGACCTTTCAGGAGATACCGCAACGGTCCGATGGAATGATTCTGGAGAGGAAGCCATCGTTTCCCAATCTGAACTCCGACCTGCTGACGACCAAATTGTCTCTGGACGCATTGACCTCGGACGCTGTATGTTCTGTGGACTCTGCATGGAATCCTGCGGATTTACTTCCTTCTTCATGACCAACGAATACGATGGTATGTCCGGATTTACACGACAAGACCTGTGGTTTGATGCCTCACGAACTCGAGTTCTTCCAGGCGTGCACCAAGAAGCCGTTGACGCTGAACTAGCAAAGCGTGCTTCCAAGGAACGCACCAAGCGAGCCAAGAAGGCTGCAAAGGAAGCTGCAAAGGGGGATGCTTGAGATGGACATAGCGAGTGCTGCTGAAACCGGTGTATTCTTTCTTTTTGCTGCGATTACTCTCGGCGGTGCGCTGGGACTTATTTTCGCACAAAGGGTTGCACATTCAATGCTCTCGCTCATCTTCTGTTTCATGGCAGTCTCAGGAATCTTCATCCTTCTCGGAGCAGAATTCCTCGCAGCCATCCAGATTCTTGTTTACCTGGCGAGTGTAGGATTAGTGGTACTGTTCGGTATCATGCTCACACGTCGTCAAATTCTTGAGGAGGACTTCGAATGAAGTTCCTCTCTCTGTTTACCCGCCTTGGGCTCGTTGCTCTGGGCTTTATCCTCGTCGCCATCGTTAACGATGACGAGGTTTGGAGCAATCCAAGCACCACCACTCCGACCACCTCAGGACTTGCTGATTCGATGCTCAATCAATGGGGATTGGCCTTGGCCGTTCTTGGCTTGCTCATGGCTATGGCCATGATGGGAGCGGCGTACCTCGTTCGTGATGAGCGAATGGAAAATCTATTGTGGGAATTTGGAGGTGAAGAAGAATGATTGACCCAGCATGGGTTTCAGGTCTTTCAGCACTGTTGTTTGTTATTGGACTTGCAGGAGCTTTCACTCGTAAAAACGCTATCATCGTTTCTGATGTGCATTGAATTGATGCTGAATGCTGCGAATATGCAATTTGCTGCAGCAGCGATTCATCACGGCGATGCTACAGGGTGGGTATACACCATTTTCGCCATTGCTATTGCGGCCAGTGAGGTCGCTGTTGGACTCGCCATCTTCTTGGCCATGTATGGACAACACGAATCAATTACGCTGGACGATATTAACGTCTTGAAGAACTGAGGTGATAGGATGGGTAGTACAAGCAGTTCCGAAGTAATTATTCAAAGCAGTGCGGTAGAATACGCACCTCTTATCCTCATCTTGCCGATGTTGGCTTTCCCGGTGATTTTGTTCCTTGGAAAGATCTTCAACGGCAATCCATTCTGGAAGAACAATGTCAAGGAAGGCGGATTGATTGCTCTTGTCATCATGGGGGCCAGTCTCCTTCTGTCTCTATGGCTCATCAAGGACTTTATTGGTAGTTTTACCAGCATGGAAGAGTTCACCGATTGGACTTGGTTCACTTCGAGCATGTGGGAATCCGGCAATACAACCAAAACAGTCGTATTTGGGTTTGGCGTTCACGTTGACCATATTACCGTCGTTCTCCTCTTTGTTGCATCATTCCTCTGCCTTCTCATCAACAGTTTTGCTATTGGTTACATGAACACCGACCCCTATCAACGATAATCTGTAGACCATCGTTTCTACGCAGAGTTCGTTCTCTTCTGCTCCGGTATGCTCGGTATGGTTCTTGCAGACTCGTTCCTTTGGTTGTTCATCTTCTGGGAATTGATGGGACTTTGTTCCTATCTTCTCATTGGGTTCTACTACGAGCGACCCAGTGCAGCCTACGCAGCAAAGAAGGCCTTCCTCACCACCCGTGTAGGCGATGTGTTCCTTATGGTCGGCCTGGCCATGCTGTGGACGCTCTTTGACGGCCATCTCGATTATGCATACGTGTTCAACGATGATAACATCGCAAAAGTAGACCCTTCAAGCCTGGCATGGGCACTCGGCTTGATGTTCATTGGTGCAGTCGGCAAGTCTGCCCAATTCCCCCTCCACGTTTGGCTGCCTGACGCAATGGAAGGTCCCACGCCTGTTTCCGCTCTCATTCACGCAGCGACCATGGTAAACGCCGGACTCTACCTCGTCGCTCGCATGTTCCCGTTCTTTGGCTCCGAGCATATGTTCGGACAATTGGACGACCTCGCCTTTCTCATCGCCGCAATTGGTGGAACAACCGCAGTTATGGCGGCAGCGATTGCTTTCGTACAAACAGACCTGAAGAAAGTCCTGGCGTACTCAACCATGTCACAATTAGCATACATCTTCACTGGCCTAGGGGCAGCACTCTATCTTGCCAACACACTTCACTGGCACGGTGCAGGGCATGAAGTTGAACATGGCATTGTCGTAGTAGCCTTCGGTGCTGCTCTCTTCCACCTGTTCAACCACGCCATGGCCAAGGGAATGCTCTTCATGGCCAGTGGTGCAGTGATTCACGAAGTCCACCATGCACACCATCATTTGCATCACGACGACCATCACCACGACTCGAGCCCCAAGGAACTCGTGATGCTTGCAACCTACCTCAAAGGCAAAGACCAATCGGCTTTTGACTTCTTCACCTCAATTGACCTTGATGGTTCAGGTGAAATTGATACCTATGAATTCAAAGAAGCGCTCAAGAGCGCAGAAGTTGCAGACCTACCTCCCTGGGAAATGGAACCGCTCATGAAAGCCATCGACATTGACGGCAATGGGAAAATAAACGTTCCAGAACTGGACCTCACCTTGAGTCGTGTCCTTCTTGAAGACGCTCACGACCACGATGACCACCACGAAGAATTTGATGCACAATCCATGGATAACATGGGTGGACTTGCTTCCAAGATGCCCATTACCGCTACGGCAATGCTTGTTGGTTCACTCTCGATCATGGGATTCCCGCTTATCGGTGGATTCTGGTCCAAGGAAGGAATCATTGCCAATACCTGGCGAGTCGCTCTTGACGACCCTCGCTTCATGTATCCTGCCCTTTGTGTTCTTCTTGGCGCCGGAATGACCGGATTTTACATGTCCCGAATGTGGCTCAAGACCTTTGCAGGGGCTCCGAAGGGAGAAGTTGCAGCCCATGTTGGTCCTACCAATACGTGGATCAAAACGCCTCTATTCATCCTAACTTTCGTGACGCTATCAGGAATCCTCCTCGCTGGTACGGGCTTTACACACTGGGTTTCTGATATTGGATATGCTCCAATGTTTGATGGAGAAAAGAACCTCTTTGAAGGTG
>CASIBY010000003.1 GCA_949373095.1 Candidatus Poseidoniaceae archaeon | reverse complement strand
GGAAACCAATTGCTGTTGGTAGGCCAACATATCCCAAACCAATGATCCCAACCTTCGTCTGGCCGTCGGCAATTTTATTGGCGAATGCACGCAACATGCCCATGTCCTGTGGTCAAGACTCTCCCCCATTGAAGGTAGCGGTGTATCTAGTGCTGAATCCATCAGAAAAACAACGATGGATGCTACGCCATCACGATTGAATTACCCCAAATGAATAGGACAATAGCGTCGCCTTTATGTGGAGTTGCGGTTCAAGGCAATCATATGTCTCAAGTTGACGGTGATGATGGACTCACACCGCTTTGGGGTAAACGGAGTTTGCATCGACTTCCATTCATTGTTTTGAAAGACCTATACTCTTCAAGGCATTTGCTTAAATTATTGATTAAGCGAGATTTGAGCGGTAAGTATCGACGAGCATATCTTGGGTATGCTTGGGCTGTTCTTGAACCACTTCTTCTCGCAATCGTTTACACATTCATTTTCACAATTCTCGTGGGCTCATCAGATCCGCTGTATCCTGTTAAGATAATTCTGGGAATTATTGGTTGGACGATGTTTGCTAGATCCTTAACTACCTCGGCAAAGTCATTGAGTAGTTCAATTAATTTATTCCAATTTGCTCGTGTACCAAAAACTGTTTTTGCAACTAGTGGAACCCTCACAAACGCTGTTCTCGCACTTATTTCTCTAACATGTTTAATACCGTTTTATTTTATCCACGACCTACCGATTACGGCCAATTTATTCCTTCTCCCAGTATGGCTTATTCTCCTTTCATTTACTGGGTGGGGTATCGGGTTGTTGCTTGCTCCAATAGCTTGTAAAGTTCCAGATGTCCTCAATCTAATTAATTTCTTAATTCGCGCCGGTTTTTTCCTTTCCCCGGTTATGTGGACTTATGACATGTTCAATTCGCGATTTGGCAGTGGGTGGCACGGAATCGTTGCTCACATGAACCCAACAGTGATTCCGATAACAGGAATGCGAGATGCCGTTCTTGGAGAAACATCGAACATTCCTGGTTATGGATATGCAATGTGTTTTGGTATTGCAATAATCGGCTTCATTCTTGGAGCCATGATCTTTGAGCGTAAGGCTCACAGCGCGGTGGTGAACGTATGACCGTTGTTATGCGTCTTGAGAACATCACACTGGAATATCCAGTGCCCCGTCAATACCGGAAAGAAGACGTTCGACCCTCAGGTATAAGGAATCTTTCACTTGAAGTCAAACAAGGAGAGATATTAGGTATTATTGGGCGTAATGGCTCTGGGAAAAGCACCCTGCTGAAAATGATGGCGGGCGTATTTCCTCCCGATTCAGGAAGAATCGCCATGGCCGGCTCAGTATCCCTTTTAGCAGGAGTGGGCGTTGGTTTCCATAAAGAACTAACTGGCCGAGAAAATGCATATTTGTACGGCGCATTGATGGGGCGCACAACCAAGGAAATAGATGTACTAATTGATGAAATAAAGTCGTTTGCTGAACTTGACCACCATTTTGATCGCCCGATTAGAACATATTCATCGGGAATGAAATCTCGGCTAGGCATCTCAGTGGCTACAGCCTTCAAACCTGATCTTCTTTTGATTGACGAGGTACTTGGGGTAGGCGACGCCTCATTTAGGAAAAAAAGCGAGGAGCGAGTAAAACAATTGATGAACGAATCTGGAACCGTTGTAATCGTCTCACACTCTATGGGCTTACTCAGTTCAATATGCACCCGGATTTTGTTATTGAATGACGGAGAGTTTGTGACCATAGGCGATCCGAACGAGGTGTTATTGAAGTACAAAGAATTACTCAAACTGGACTAAATAATTCTTGAGAACCACACACTGTTTTGAATCAGTAGAAATACTTCTATTATCTGCCTCTTCAAGATGGAATTGAATAATCTGACTCAAAAACAATTGATGTTTTTTCATCGCAGGTCTTGAAGGGAATTCTTGGCATAAATAGCAGAGGATTGATACTCGATGAATGAAGTGGTCGATTTTCCATATTTCTTCGGTTAATTGTTTATTTTTTTGTATAATATCAAACCAACACTGTAATGAAGCAACTACGGCAAATAATTCTAAATTAGAACGTTCAACATTCAATAAAGGACGTAAAAAATCTAATCCGAAAAAGGATTCTGTAATACCATTATTTTGGAATTGTTCAAAAGTAAATCGTACTAGATTCATTTCATAATCTGAACCTTCTACGTGAATTTTTGGTGGAATTTTAATTTTTGATAAAGAATGATTTTGGTTGGAATTAATCGGAAGGAACTCTGTCGATAATTTCTCAATTATCTGTGAACTCAAAGCCCCACTGATTGCCATTCGCAAAACCAACACAATATGTTCTTTCCAGATGACTGAATGTCTGTCACCCCATGGTCCAATAAAATATGATAGATTGTTATCAGTACCGTAATATTTTGATAATGACAAGGTTTCAAGACCAGGTAAGATTAGAGGCGTGTGCAATTGAAGATGGTGTGTATCATTCCAATTTTGCAACAATAGATAATCGCATAATGGATTTAAATCACAGTGCGTGAATGAGGTAATTAGATTGTGTCGTAAAAAAAAAGCATTCCATTCAGATCTTTTTTGGGAAAAATTGTCAAAATCTGAAATGTTTGATTTCGGAAATGCCCTTGTTGCATAATTGTTGCAAGATGGGTATAATGAGATATCAAATTGAGGGTTCATACCTATGACCACTGCCTTTTGGCTGAATAATTTACTCAAAGCAAAAGATGCATAACCTCCACCTGAACCCCCGAAAATCACAAGACTTTTTGAAAGGTTCTTACTTATCATTTCAATTAGATTTACTAAGTCTTTTTGAAAATCTAACCATTTCTCATTCCCAACATACCACCCGAGATCAATGCCTTGAATGTGTGTTGATGGGTCGGAAAAAGAGATCATACAACAACCAACGGAATTGGAAATCCCTTCACCTGAAAAGTATGGAGGTGTTTTGTTATCTCGCCCACTAATCGCAGCGTTAAGACAAACACAAATGGAGTATGTTTGAGAAAGATATTTTGAATTGATAACTCGCATGTAGAGAATATTTTCTCCGAAAAGAATCTCATAGATTCCGTCTTTCATTTCCTGCAAAGCTAAGTCTTTAGATGAACCTGAAAACATTATCTCCCCCCAGTCTGTGAGATCCAACCTATCGCTCATGAAGATTCACCTCCCAACAATATTGAAAAATCTCTAGAAATATTTGAAAGTTTATGTGTTCCCAACTTAATTTCGGAATAAGACAGCGACTTTTTAGCTTTTTGAAGTTTTGAAATGAGGTCTGTTTTCCACGCCAAATCCTCCGGCCCGTCAACAAAGAATGGCCAATCCTCGCCTAACAGTTCCTCATGAAGCTTTGAACGAGTGAGAATGGGGGGGGTGCCCACCAGGATACACTCTAACACTTTCGTGGAAAGTTCCCGTGTCTGGCTCTCGAAATAAGCATCTCGAGCACACCAAGCAAGGTCGGCCGATGCGACGTTCTTGAGAACCTCTTCACGGGGAAGACGATGAATCCAATCGATGTGCTCGTTGGTCTCCAATTTGGAGGTCATTCTGGAACGGAAGGTCGAATCACTGGCTGGACCGTTGTGTATCTTATCGCCGATGAACCTTTACTGCAAAATCAGATGATGCGGCATCAAGCAGGGATTCAACTCCCCACAAAGGAGCCATTTTCCCTGCATAAACGATATTCACGGTGCTTTCATCAACATCATCGGTGGTGAATAGAGGGGCTTCGTTTGGAATCATCGGAGGCAACTCCACAAATTGGTTTTCAGGCATGCCTGAGAGTTGCATTAACTCAGTCCGTATGAGAGAGGTTTGGCAGAGGATTTTCCCCTCCATTTGCGCAGATGGTTTGAACCAGGGAGGAGGTTAATGCCTTGACTGTGGCAGACCCATCATCATCATGGCCGTAATAAATCGGTCAAGTAGGCCCATACTTCAATACCGTCAAGTTGAGACAAATCTTGCACTAGGTCAAAACCTCGGCTGAACACTTTCGTTTGCCCCGGTAGATAATTCGCAAGGCTGTTTACCATGTTCACGTAATCATCGTGGGGAAGTTTGCGACCAAGTCTTTGAATCCCATTTTCCTTGGGGTGATAATGGTAACGTTGTCCAGCAACAACAGAGGCTGGATTACGGAGAGGATTCGGCTTCGCTTGCTATGCTGCAGACTACATGAACTCCCGTCGCAGCCAACATTTCAGCCATTGAGGCAAACCATATAGCTGATCCATCAATGAGGTTAAGGTCGACATGATGGGCAAGAAGAATATGATGATGGTGACGTAATTCTTGGGCACGAATAAGATTCTCGGCAACCTGTGGGAGGTCGTTATCCTGCTGTACATGTGATCGCACTTTCATTACTGATGCTGGCGGTATATTCCTTGGATACAAGTTAGAATGGTGTTGTGTATTCATCATCGACGGTAAAACCGTGCTTCTGGTTAGCCCTTGATTTGGGGTTGCATGGCGATACAATTCCATGGCAACGTAGCGATGATCATAGTGGTCCATGACAAACTGCCGATTTTCGCAACCAAGTTCGTATGCCAAACCCTTGGATTCAATCATTAGAAGGTCATTCGCTATTTCCTCAACGCTCTCGAAAATCCACTCCATACGATGGATCTCGCTGGCGCCTTCCCAAGGCAGCATATGAACAAGGGTCCGACCAACTGCACCTTCGAGTGGTGCAATATGGAATGATTCATGATCGGAGACCGACAATACGCTCTTCGATGTTGCAACAAAATGTGAAACATCCGGCGTGAAGCCCTCGTGAATGATTTTGTTTTGTTCAAAAAGGTGGGGAAATGAAGACAATAGACCATCATACCAACTATTTTCGTCCAATCTTCTCTTCATCCAAGGATATTCTTTTGGTAACTTGCCCTTTATGTTCAAAGTGGCATTGAGTGATGATTTACAGATCAAATCAAGCATCGCAAGAGCCCGATGAAAGCCCTTCGATTGAGGGGTAATCCCCATCATACCGATACAGGTCGGGTCTTTTCTTTCGACGTTGAGTTTTAGAGATTCAATCCCGTTGGGAATCACAATTCTCTCAAAGTTGTTGTTCAGTCGTGTTTCAAACCGGTCCATGTGGTCGGAAACAAACGATATCTTGTCTGAATGATTAAAATCAATATTCAAGATGTAATCGGTTCGTAATTCTTGTGCGTGGTACCTCACAAATATGGGCCGCTGCCCTCTTAATTTTGAAATTTTTGTAGCATTGCCCAACGCCCATTCGCAGAAGAGAACGTCGTGGGTACTCATGAGGTGCATGAGCTCTTGGTCGTCAATATCCAATGCCCCCGAATGGGTCTTTGACTTCAGTAACGTGACTTCGGCACCCCATGAACGCCAAGTGTTGGCAATCGGGGTGATGAATTTCAAATCATGGCCGACAATCAACACGCGCTGATTCACGGGCAGAACCGAGAGACGGTCGGCTTCGCTTGGTTCGTGAAGTTCGCCAACACCCTCCGAAATCAGGACATTGAGGCAGAAGTCGAGGCCAGCGTGTTCATTTATGTCTGAAGAATATTCGAGACTACGTGTCGTCAACGGTTCCGAACTGCGATGCACTGCGATGTTGTTCACCAACAAAGCGTTGATCACCATCAGCCAGTCGTCGGTTTGCTGAACCGTGGGTGGGAGCGTGACCCAGGCAGGTTTCACGCGCTGACAGAGAACTTGACTGACAAACTGGCTGGAATCCATCACGCCGTGCTCGGGAACATACAATTCGTAACGTAATGGGTCCACACGTCGTAGATGAGACCGGTCGTACGCAGATTCAACGAGACGGACCCACGGATGCAATTTCAAGATTCGACGACGCCAATTTTCCTGCCGTTGGTGTGGGTGGGTTTCATCTCCGTTGATGATGGTTTCAACAATCGTGTTGACATGATTGATGTCGGCAAGAATGCCAACATAGTGATTTAGATGTGCTGTTCGTTCTGCCACCAAAATTGAACCTGACAACACGGCATGGTGCACCTCGCTTTCGGTCGTTGTCGCATCGCACAGGAAAACCGTCGGCGATGCTCGTGAAAGGTCGTTTTGGTTCGGGATGCGAAGGGTTTCTTGGCACGGATGGCCATTCCTGATGGTGAGGTCGAGGTAGACTGGTGCATCAGGCAACCAAGGGTCAAATCGATGTTCACCGGATTGGACCGGCAAATTCGGTGTTAATTCAATCGAACCGGCCGACAGTTGCCAATGGTCGGAAATTGATGCTGGTTCAGACAACCATGAGAGTTGATCGTTGGACGGTACTGATACTTTCACCTGATTCAATCCCAATGGCACACCGGTCAGTCGGCCGTTATTGATGGTTGAGGGCAGTACGTCCAATTCCCACGTTAGAAGTCCTTCAGAAGTATGGCAATGTGTGTATACGCTGGCAATCACCGAAGCCATGCTGCTCCATGAACGCCGTTGCTCAACCCAGGAACGACCGGCTTGGGCCAATTGTTGAATCTTCATTGGATGTTGAATCAATGCACTCAATTTCTCTGCGAGGTCTTGTGCATTTTCCTTTTCAAACAGCAACCCGTTTTTATTGGCAATAACGTGTTCGGCGATGGCGCGTACGTTACTGGCCAGCACTACGGAGCCCATGGCCATCGCTTCAAGGGGTTTGAGTGGAGAAATCATTTCACATACTTCGGCTGAGATTCGAGGGAACGGTGCAATATCAATGAGGGAGTAATAGTCGTTGACAACATCCATCGGTACTCTGCCAATAAATTGTATCATGTGCGAGAGGCCTAACTCCTGTGCTTGTTGTTCAAGATGCGGCCGCATAACTCCGTCACCAACGATTAACACAGCCAAATTGTTGCGAAGCAATTGAGGTAGCAGAGACACGGCTTCCAAAAGTATGTTCAAACCTTCATAATGCAGGAGAGAGCCAACATAACCTACGACCACTTTACCGTTCAACATCAGTGAACGTTCGAGTTGTTCGTTTCGTGGTTGAACCGTAAACTGGTCGCTATCGACACAATTGGGGGCCAGGCTAATCTTTTCGGCAGGAATTCCCCACTCAATCAATTGTGCACGTAATCCATCGGTTATAGCAATGACATGATCGGCTGCATTGGCGACATGCCGCTCGAGGGCCATCTCCAACTGAAATCGATCGCTGCGCCGGTAAGCTTCGTCCTTCGCCGCTCTGCTGAGCGCCCACAATCCTCGCATCTCATACACGAAAGGAATGTTCAGTGCACGAGCCACCATGGCTGCAGGGAAGCCAACCGAATGATTGGAGGCTGCATGAATGGTATCAGGACGTAATTCCATTGCTGTACGAAGCAAGGAATAGGCAGAACGCTCAGCGTAATCTTCCATGGCATAGGCCCCAAATGCTTCCTCAGCGGGGTCGTGGAGGTAGGTGACACCGTCCAACACCGTGTTCACAATTTGTTCTGGTTTGAGGTCGACCTCTTTTCGATCGCAGGGGTACCCCCACCGAGTACGAACATGCAAATCAACACCCAAGTCAAGCAAAGATTTGCAAATGTGATGGGTGCGAGTGGAATAGCCTGCTGTGGTGTAATCCATGCTTGCGTGAATGTGATAGAGGACTCGCCCCGGAACTGGTTTATAATTTTCAACCGGCTTGAGCACATCTAAATTATAGCCATGCAATCTCCAGTTCAATCGTTCTTGAATGGAATTGCGGAGACGTTGACTGGTTTGGTCAGTGGCTGATGAAAGAAGGGAAATGGCATCTTCTGAACGGTCGACTCGTTCAAGACCAACGGCCAAACGACGTAAAAGGCGAGCATCAGAAGCAAGATCAGTTACGTTGGACCTGAAAGCGAGAGCATGCTCAAGACTGCATTCAAGAAGGATGACACCTGCTTGAAAGACAATTTCGCGTTTTCTGCGAATTTCAATCTTCTTTGAATTGAGAAGAGTGGTGACATCGTTCGTGAACGTTGAAAGGTTCTGGCCAGCGAGGTACCGAGTCAATCGTGGGCCTATCCGCTCAATTTCAATTGTCTTCAAATCAAGATCAAGGTTTTGGTCTTCTTCAAGACTTGGTTTCTCTTGCTTGGGAGAAGAAACTGATGGGGAGATTATAATCTCGAGAATCCTTTCCCGCTTGGACTTTTTTTTGATGGTAAAATCCGGAGCACCCAACAGCGATTCTGCAAACTCTGGTTGTCCAATTCGGTTGAAATAGGTATGAAGCGAACGTATCGCGCGCTCGTCGTTCAACATCTCCGGCATGGCTGATAAGCATTGAAACACGAAGATAGCATCCATGGTGCAAAAAGCACGTAAGGTCGCCAATCGGATGTCTTTGCCCACGATCACATCGAATTCTTCGGCTAGACAAGCGGCTTCAGCATGGGCGCGCAGGTTCTCCAAATCAAGCGTCTGGCGCAAGGAATATTCTTCTTTGAGATCGGTTGGTCGGTCCAAACATTGCATAGCGATACCAATCACTGGATTATTGATTTCCTTCAACCGACGAAGACGTCGATTTCGTCGATACCGCTTGAGCATCTTTTGACCTCACAACAATTGTTTCAACGATTCAACGCATCTTTCTGCAGTTTCTCCGTCCCAATAATGAATAGAAGGACGGGCTGTATGTTCAAACGCAAAGACCGACGAACTCTCGATGATATCACCGGGAGTAATCAACTGGTTTGTACCCTCACTGATGGTGATTGGACGTTCTGTGTTGGGCCGTACTGTCAAGCAAGGGAGGCCAAGATAGGTTGTTTCTTCTTGAATGCCACCGCTGTCGGTGATAACACCGTTTGAGGAAGCCACCAAACTCATGAATTCAACATACCCAAGAGGAGGGACACAACGAATGTTCTCGTGGTCAATGTAAGACTGAAGACCGTAGGATTCAATTCGAGACTTTGTCCGAGGATGTATCGGCCAAACCAATGTGTACTGGTCTGCAAGACTGCTGAGTTGGGCCAAAATAAGTGAAAGAACCGATTCATCATCAACATTTGACGGCCGATGCAAGGTAACCACAAGATGAGATTGGAGAATACCAAGTTCTTCTTTCATGTTTCTTGCCCGGAACAACGGCTCCATTTGGACCAGTGTATCGATCATAATGTTACCAACACGAACAATCTTTTTCCCATCGATGCCCTCATATGCTAAATTTTCATCTCCATCAGCCGATGGCGTCCACAACAAATCACACAGATGGTCTGTCACAATCCGGTTCAATTCTTCAGGCATTCCTCGATCGTTGCTGCGTAACCCTGCTTCAAGGTGCACCGTTGGAATACCGAGTTTCGTTGCTGCAAGTGAACATGCAACGGTGCTGTTGACATCGCCGATGACGATGACACAAGCAGGTTGCCTTTCAAGCAAAACAGCTTCATAACGTTCCAAAATGTTGGCAGTTTGCTTGCCATGACTACCGCTTCCCACATTCAACGATATGTCGGGCATACCCATACCAAATTGTTCAAAGAAAATACCGGCCATTTCATGGTCGTAATGTTGGCCCGTATCCACGAGAAAGGGAGTAAATCCTTCCGAAGAGCGAAGAACACGTAGAAGTGGAGCAGCCTTCATTTGATTGGGCCGAGCCCCGACGACAACATGAATTTCCTTTGTCATGTGTTGCGCTGTATTAACTAGCATTTCATTTCATCGCCAAAAACAAAGCGAAATGATTCGTATAGACTATACCCGAAGCCTCCTTGGAGGAAACATGGATGTCCGTATCGATCTTGAACAATCTCGTATCGTTGTGTCGCTCTCTGCTTCAAAGAAAGAAAGAGAATCTATTTATGGCGAAAAAATGGCTGACTTACTTGAGTTTTCAATCGCTTCTAACGGACCGATCGACTTCCGCATGGTCCACCAAGACCATCTCGCCCTGATCGTTTTGTTAGCGGCTCATCCTTTCGCAACAGGGAAATTACCTATCCCCCTTCATGTCTCAAAACAGTTTGAAGAAGCAACACGAATCTTTTCCCGTTATCGGCCAGAATTCTTGTCCACATCCGGAAAACCGTACACCTCGACATCCGACGGAAAGCCAGGTCTCGCATTTTCGGGAGGAATGGACTCAACGGCAGCACTTGCGTTGATGCCGAACAAAACCGTTCCTGTTTTTCTTGATCGCCCGCACCGGGCCAACACGACACTGTACAACAAATCCGCTGCCAAAGCAACATTGGCGTTTCTTGAGGCAAAAGGCGTTCCGAACATCGCTATCAGCACGGATGTTGAATTCATTCGGAACCCTGTTGGGTTTCCAACAGATTTGGCGACGGGGATTCCGGTCTTGGCTCTTGCCTCCCACTTTCAGTTTGATTCCGTTGGATTTGGCACCGTGATGGAATCGGCCTATCGAATTGGGCACGAAAGATCTCGCGATTATATTGAGTCACCCCATTACAAAGTTTGGGCCCCTTTGTTCTCAGCCGCTGGTTTGCCGTTGTTCTTGCCCGTAGCAGGCGTGAGCGAAGTCGGCACGAGTACCATCGTTCATCGCTCGCCCTACAGAGGAATGGCCCGTTCTTGTATACGCGGTGATTGGCCTCAAACCTGCGACAATTGCTGGAAGTGTTTTCGAAAGCAATTGATTGAACACGGCATCAATCAAACGGATTTCAGTGAACACCAATTCCTAAAATCCCTTCAATCAAAAGAAGTTGTGAGCAAACTCTCTGCAGAATTCATCTCTCACGAAAATGTGTTGGGGTGGGCGTTGAATAAAATTAAGCGGGGTCCAACGCTCGATGTGTTGTTCAACCGCCTAGTTGCTTCAACATATTCACTAAAGCACCTTGATGCATTTTATCCACCGGCGATAAACCTGGTCCCTCCTAAGTACAGGTTGCATGTTCTCGAGCAATTGAGAACCTATCTCCCAGAAATGAAAGAGGCAGATCAATGGCGAATGATTGAACAAGATTTCACAGAACATCTCAATACGCCTCAACACCGAAAAAACGTACACACATTAATGACCTTGCTTAAGAGTTAAGCAAGAGATGAGCGACATTGTTCGAGCCGTTGACTTCAGGGTCTATTGGGGGTGGATAAATGGTGAGCAATTTCTCAATTCCTTGCCCAAGAGCCGCTACATGCGGCTCCAAGACAACCAACCCCCACCCCTCTTCTTCGGCTTGCTGGCATCGCTTGACTTGATCGTCCATGCCCGTATCGGTGTTGGGAATGAACAAGGTGGGCACCCCAAATGTACGCATCTCCTGATAGGAATTGTAGCCGCCGGCCTGAACGGCCGCATCAAAGCCTTCGATGTAAAGCGAATTGGGGTAATCACGAATCACGCGCAGACGCTCGTGGTGCACGTCAAGACGCTCTCCCAACATGGATTCCCCAAGCACCACGTGGACATTTTCGTGTGAAAACAGCCCCTCAAGCACCCGATTTAACACCCCTTCAATGTCGTTAATACGCCCTGCGCCCAGTTGAACGTAGACGACTTTGGCGTCATCGGGCACCGACAAGCGGGAGCGGGCGTAGGCTCGGTCCCAAACGTCTTCAAAGTCCATGACTCGGATGGGCGGCACGATGTGTTGGCCCGCGTCTGAGTTCACCGCTTTACCTTCGCTCGGCACGATAACCCCCTCAAAGAAAGAAGCACTGTCGACAGGAGTAGACGTGCTTGACTTCATTGAACCGCGCTTCATCCACCACTTTTCCATGGTGGGCTGAGAGGCGATGGCGTTTAGCATTCCACGGTAGGGAAAAGCACCGTCAAACATGAACCATTTTGGCCGATGGGTCTCAAACACTAAATGCAGCATGTCTTCAACCAACCCATTCCATTGAGAAGCAGTCATGTCCTTATGCATGTAACCTCCTGCGAGATGGTAAGTTGGGAACTTCTCATTGTATAGCACATGGAGGGTGGGCATAGGCGTGAAAAACACGATTTCAAGATCTGGGTCGGCCTTTCGTAGTGCGCGAGCGACGGCATACATCCGTGTGAAATGGCCGAACCCAACACCGTTTGTAGGAAAGAGAACGATACTGTGTTTTCTCTCGGCAAAGTCCTCGACAACAACCGAATCAGAAAGCATCAGTGGACGCTTGCCAAGGCGTTGCAACCCGAGTTTGAACGCCAACAGCGGGAACGTTATCGGTAGGGCAAATAGCCGCCACGGTCGCCGAACAGCCCTAGTAAGATGGAAACCGAGTTGAAAAGAAACGGTGTTTCGAAGGCGGCGTTGTTCTCGCTCCAACCGTTTGACTTTCTTTCGAAGCGATTCTTCGGACGGCCCTATTGAGGATGATGCCTCAAACTGGTCCGCCTCATCCATATCTAGCGCCTGACCTCTTGACTTCTTGATGTTTGGGCAACGAGAACGTAGCAAAGGTTTGTTTGGAGGTTTCACATGTCCAAGTCAACATTCAACAACGCATAAGGTTCGGCCATCCATTCAAGGTAGGATTCGGTTTTCTCCCTGACAATGGACCTCAATGGTTCTTCGATCAGGTTCAGGCCTGGTTCGTATGCCTTGTCCCACCATGATAAGTCGTCTGCAATGTGTTCAATCAGGTGAGGAGCAAGGTGTTCTAAATTTTGAATTTTTAATGCCCACAATGCATGTTGCGCCGTACGAAGTGGTTTCTTGTTGAGGTAGGTGGAAATCTCTTTGCTTGTTGCGTCAATCTCTCGCCCAAGCGGCCCATTCTTGTGAAAACACTTCCAACAAGTCCCACACCAGCGATCTCCATTCCCTCGAAGGCACGAATTAACAACATCGGCGAACACGCTCTGGTTACAAATCTTCAATGCGCCAGCTTCAGAAATGTGATTGATGGGCAAAACATAGGATAACCCGGCTTTCTCGAACTTCTTAGGCCAATGGTTCCAATAATAGGAATTTTGAAATTCCCGAAACTTGAGTCCTTTTTCCAACCAAGTATTCTCGATGACCGTACCAAATGAAATTGAGCAGAGATCGAGATGATCAGCAAGGAGGATAAGATGCACACATGCTGCATTGGCGGATGAAAAGCCTGTTTGCAACTCATGATGAGTTCGAATCTTTTCATGATTTGAAGGAATGCAAAGAATCGATCGGCCGGTTCGCTTCTCAATAGCCTCAAAGGTCGAATGAGGAAGAGAATGGTTCAACATTGATGTGAAATTTCGCTCATGGTAAGCCAAAATGGTGTCCTTAGGCAGCAACAACATGGCAGCGGTTGAATCAACCCCTCCTGAATAAGAGAGCGAATTGTTCGCCCCTGGCATCCGTTGCTCAACAACCCAATGTTTGGTTTCAGGTACCCATGGAAACAGGAGAACTTCGAGTGCCAAATGGAGCAGAGCCGGATGGGTATCGTTCAGCAAGTAACCTTCAGGCATGTCCCAATGCGCCCAACCCCATGGGTGGCGAAGCCACAAGCGATTTTCTTCTTGAGTCCAATTAGATAGCAAATCTGACACGTTCCACGGCTTCTTGTTCTTCGGCTCTGGAATGCCTTCGGCTTCCTCGCGTGCTTGGTTTAATTTTCTCTGGGCCTTTTGAGCGTAAATCTTGTAATCAGCTCGAGGGTATTGTTCAGTGAAGTCGATCAATGGCTTCCAAAGACCTTCATTATAGAGTGAGCGAACGATTATGTCGGTCGCAAAATCATGATTTTGGGTTTCCAATTCATGTTCACATAACCGCCGAGCATGCCTCCATCGTTTTCGATTATAGAGGCGACGTATTTTCCATCGTCTCATCAAACTAGTGACCATGGCGTATCCTCCTACAGTCCAACCGGTGTGCAACATGGACTTTGATTTTCGCCCGTTCATGAGATCATTTGTCTAGAAAACCTAAGATGGGAAAGAGCTGACGCTGAAGTATGGCGAAAGTACTCATCACGGGAGGGGGCTGGGTTCATTGGCGCACATGTTGCGAACACAGCTGCACACGCAGGTTGGGATGTTCATATATTGGATCTTGTTGCTCAACATCCACAAATCCACCCGAAAATCAAGTTCATACAGGGTGATGTTCGAGACAAAGGTACGGTCGAGGACATTCTTAGTGGATGTGAGGCAGTTGTCCATCTAGCGGCGCAAATTTCAGTACCTGATTCTTTCGCCGATCCTGAAAAAACCCATAGCATAAACGTTGAAGGAACTCAAATCATTCTTGAAGCATCACGTAAATTTGGTGTGGATAAAGTGATTGTTGCGTCCAGCGCTGCCGTTTATGGGAGGGTTGCTTCGTTGCCCCTAAAAGAAGATGCTGCGGGGGATTGTATATCCCCCTACGCTGAAAGTAAATGGGAAAATGAAAATCAAGTCGATCTGTTTCGAAATTTAGGATTAAACAGCATTGCGCTCCGATTTTTCAATGTGTACGGACCGGGCCAAAGTGCAGACAATTCGTATGCTTCAGTGATTCCAAAATTTTTAGATTTAATGATTCAAGGGAAAAATCCAACCATTTATGGCAGTGGGAAACAGACAAGGGACTTCATACATGTGGATGATGTTGCGGGAGCGATAATCAAATTACTTGAGTTGGACGCTCCATATGTCTACTCCGTAGCTAATGTTTGTACAGAAAAAGAGCATTCAATCTTGGATATTGTGAGCATTATTACCAAGGGTCTGAACAAAACAAACCAAGAGATAAACTGCCTGTTTGAAGAACCAAGAGAAGGTGACATTTTCCATTCATGTGGAAGTAATGGGCGTTTACGCTCAATGATATCATGGAAGCCAGAATTTAATTTTGAAGATTCTATTTTGAAACTTACAAGGCTGACAAACGGACAGTGATCTCATGAAAATTTACTGGGTTACCGTGCGCCAAATCGGTGATTTATGTTCTACGACAACTGTTGCATTGGCTGAGGGATTGGTTTTGAAAGGCCATTCTGTTACAGTTTTAGGGCCTAAATCACCTCTAAACACTTCTTCAAGCCAATGGAAGCACATCGAATTGGAACAATCATCGATAAGGGGGCTGAAGGCGATTAGTTTAGCTCGCGCCGCAGTTCAGTGGTTCAAAGAACACAACCCATCCGATGTCGATGCAGTGATATTAGACTGGCAAATAGCCTCAAGAGTCGCACCCCTCCTCTTATCGTTTGGATGGCCCATGATTCTCATGGATCGTTCACCTCCCGCAGATGTGTCTTTCTTGGCTCGTATTCAGTGGAGAGAATGGAAAAAGTCATGGAAATTGGTAGAAAATCAGACTATTTTACGGGGATGTGTCGTTTCAAATTTACATTCAAAATTCATTCAGGATAGATTCGCAATCCAATCTTCGTCTATTCACGTGTTGCCAGCAGGTGTAGATCTCCAGCTTTTTAATAAGGTGGATGAAAATAAGTTGAGCGATGGTTGGCGTTTAGTATATCATGGGCGTCTTGATAAACACAGAGGAGTTTTATCTCTTCCAATGTTGGTCCAGAAATTGAATTCAAATGGTGTCGCTTCGAAACTCACACTCATCGGAGAAGGTGATGCGTATCAGGCCCTCAAAACTATGGAACAAAAATTCAATTGGATGGAAGTTCACCCAAGGATGGAGCATGCCAAGGTTGCGAAAATACTTTCATTACAACACATTGGACTTCTTCCAATGCCAGAATCTAAGGTTTGGAAAATCGCCAGTCCTCTAAAAAGAAGCGAATACCTAGCATCTGGTCTTCTAATATTAGGGATCAAGCACGCAGGCCACCAAGTATCCAACAATGAAATGGAGTGGATGAAGCTCTTTCCGCAACAAGAATTTCACAAGAAGAGCATTGAATGGTTGACACAATTCCGTTTCAAAGAACTCAGTTCATTGTCAAATCGTGCAAGATTATTTGCCGAAGAACATTACTCATGGGACGGAAGCGTCGCTGAATTGGACCTCGCGATTCAAGGGTTAATCAATGAATCATAAACGCTTTTCCACTTCTTTCCAATTGCTCTAACATCGAAACTACTGCAGTTAAAATCAACCGATTGTGGATGTTCAAGTGCTTTGGTCACAACCTCACACCACGATTCTATGCTTGGTCCTGCATGAATCACTTCCATAGGTAGCGAATGCAGGCGGGAATCTGCGACAACCGGTAATCCGCTCGCCAAGGCCTCTATTGCCACCATTGGTTGTCCCTCAAATTTAGATGGTAACAAGAGGACGCTCGCAGCACTCAATAGTTCCAGTTTTTCTTTTTCTGTAACCCATCCTCTCGCCTTAATCCAATCCTTATCAGATTCCTCCACGCCTGTCATAGTCATCACAAGGTCAGGAAACGTTTTCTTCAATTCAAGGGCAACAGTTACAGCAAAACTATGCCCCTTCACAGGATCTTTTCGACCTAACAATAAGAGATGATTCTGAGTGTTCTTCCTCTCAATTTGATTGTATTTCGGATTCAATGGATTAGAAATCGCGATTAAATCCCCCAAATCTTTCTCGAGTAATTTCGTCCAGGTTTTAGAAAGGACAACCACTTTAGTGTTATTACCTGAAAGAATTAATCTTACATTCTGTTTGAATATTCTAGATTTATTTTCTAGCCATGAATCAAATCTACCGGAATGTATGTGTATAACGCATCCTACATTCTTTTTATGAGTAAGTTTGAGAAATTTAGTCTTGCGCCACCAAGACCAGTCAGCAGCGGTGTGAAGATGAACGATATCTGGCCGACGATTTTCATCACTCAGCATTTTTGACAAAGCGCTTCGTGCGCGGCGATAGGCTCGCCACTTCGCCCAAGGAGAGCCAACAACATGAGATGAAAGCAAGTCCGCATCCCATCCTTCAGGGGGATACTCAGCCAGTGTTCGCATGACATTCGCCATGCCTCCAGGTGAGTCACAAGGACCGATATGGAGGACCTTAGGCATGGTTGGGCCAGTTGGTCATCGGATGAAGACCTAACGGCTCAAAATACCGTAAAGACGCCAATAAAGAAGGGGAGATATCAAGGGCAGAGGTGCATTCAAGCCATCATGGTCGTCATACCAGCCGTTGTAGAAGGCGTTGCTTTACTGGCTGCCATCGTACCGTTCGGGTTGCACCGATGGAACATGCACAAATGGACGGTTGAGCATGCAGAAACACACGTTCCTCAACCCTCTGAAGAGGAAATACCGCTCACAGTACTCTTGCCGGTGTGGAATGAAGCGAGAATCATTGAGAAAAAACTTGATGATTTGGCCAAACAGTCGGCTTCCTGCTCGCTACTCCTCATCGACTCGGCCTCGGATGATAGAACCGTTGAGTTAGCGAAAAAATGGCTCGAAGGCCATCCTAATGCATTTACAACATCAGAAGTATTGGTTATGGAACAGCGTGAAGGAAAAACTTCAGCCGTCATCCGTGCACTCAATCACCTCAACCAAGATACGAACGATGGCTTGGTCTGTATGACTGACGCAGATGCCCGACTTGGTCGAGGCGTTCTAAGACGATTGATGGATTGGTTTTCTGACCCTATGATCGGTGCAGTGGGGGCTCTACCTCAGAGAACGAACGCTCGGGAAGAGGAACTTGGACACCGGGCAATGTGGGAAAACATGCGCGTTTCGGAGTCCTACGTTGATAGTACTCCCTTTTTGGAAGGTTCATGCATGATGTGGCGGAAAAAGACGCTGCCCGTTGGTGAACTCAACGCGACTGCAAATGCAGACGACGCACAAATCGCTACTGCAATTCGCTGCCAAGGGTGGCGGGTCATCGTTGATGACCAAGCTGTGTTTTACGATGCTGCTCCTGAACTACCAAGCGAGCAACGTCGGCAAAAAATACGAAGGGCGCAAGGACTTCAGCGCCTGTTGGTTCGAAGAAGGAAGGATGGGGCAGGTGGGCGTCATGGAGTATTCAGTAAAATCATGAAGCGCCAATTCCATTTTCACATTACCGCTCCTCTCGCAGTTGGAATCGCCTCGATAAGTGCGTTATTGCGCTGGGGCTTTATCGGTCTTTACGGCTGGCCTGCTACCTTTACGCTCGCAAACTCTCTCCACATGGGTCTATTCACCATGGAAGCGATCATGCTTGGATTGTGGTGGCGTGCTCGGAGTGGAAAAACCTCAGGGCCACTTTCGTTACTTGGCCAATGGCTCTCTAGCATGGAACTACTCATGCGCTCACTGGTCACATCTGCACGTGGGCGTTCTTTGCACATGTGGCAGCAACACGCCGATGTTAGAGAAGCGATGATTGTTGAATTTGAAAATTAAAAAAGGCCTCCTCGCCGACCGAAGTCAACGAGGAGGCGATGTTCACGTTTGTGATCAAACGTGGAAGTGTCCTTACAGTTGCCCTAAGGGCTTAGACCAGCTTCAAGCTTGGTCTGCTTCTGCTTGAACGTTGTTGGTGTTGTCAATGACAGTTCCTTCACGGGTGTCCGTGATGGCAACGTCAATGGTACACGAAGTAGCGCAAAGGTCTTGTCCGCTCTCTTGGATGGTAACACCGTCACCAACAGACCAGAATTGGCCGCCATCACCTTCGAAAGGCACCAACAAGCAAACAGCGCCAGAGTCCTGTCCTGGGTTGTCACAGGTAACAGGTGCAGCGTTGTCAACTTCAATTTGGACCTTTAGGTTGGCCCAGTTGATGTTTTCTCCCTTGGTCATTGACATGCGGATAAGGTTGTCGTCAGTTGCTGCACTTGGTGCACCACTGGCGTCCTCTCCGTCAAAGACGTACAAGGTCAGGTTTCCGTCGGTGTTGCCTTCAGCAAGGGAGCTAGCCCATACGTACAGCACACCAGCCAGTACAACAGTGATTGCGACCATCAAGATGGTAGCGATAACTGGGCTGACAGCTTCTTCATTTTGGTTTTCATTTTTCATATTTTTGTCCTCCTTCCCCTTTCGGGGGGTAACGATACCACAGCCGTCGTCATATTAAACAATATTGTCTATTTAATTCGCGTAGAAGCCTAAAAATAGCAAAAAAGGGGGTTTCTTCAAATGTTACTTTTTGGTGTTTTCCGCGCCAAGCGAGTGGAGCATATGATTTGTAGGACTTAGGTTTCCGCGAAAATAACGAAACTAGCCTGACGGCTATTGGTGAAGTAAAGGTGAACAGGGTGAGAGAAACGCGGAGGGGATGGGATGCACTCAAACGAGAACTTCAACAGCCCTGTTCATGTAACCCCATGATTTCACGGTTTATATTGGTTTTTGAAGGGGAATCCGTGGTTTAAACGTCATTCTACGGTCAAAATTTCAGGCCCACCCGAGGTAACATGCACCGTGTGTTCGAATTGAGCAATGTTGCCTCCGTCCTTACAACGGAGTACATGATATGTTTCCAAGAAGCGTATGCTGATCAGTTTCTTGACGAGTGCATTCCATTTGCTTTGAAGGCTAACTTCATCAGCATCGGGGAAGGGTTTCTTGAGCATAGGGAAGGCCCAGCGTTCAGCAAAAGGAAGTGTTGAGTAACGCTCCTCGAAATTTCGAGCCATTTGGGCACCAAGAGGCTTTAGCTGATTTTTGGCTCTCGCTTTCTTGGACGTGGTAAGTCCGGTTACGCGATAAATGTTTGAAGAATGAGGAGAGCCAATGTTCTCGATCATACCTGAAGGCCCCGTGGTATTAAACGGCTCTACGGCGTAAATGGAACCCTCTTCGACTACCCCCCTAAATCCTTGATTGTCTTTGCCACAAGCATAGGATGGAACAGAAACTCCTGCGTGAAGTTCCCAAGGCTTGAGTTGGTGACCGCATAGATTACGAATCGGTTGGAATCCTGCGTCAAGAGAGGGTTGAGCAGCAGCTTGTCCAACTTTGTACCAGGGCGTTCCAGGATGAAGCATCTCAACTGCTGCGTCACGAGCCTCTTTTGCAGCCTTAATTTGTTCAGTGTGGTTGTTTGAATTTCCGATTTCCATGGTCAGAGCGTTGTCGCCGATGTGTCCTTTGATGTGAACTCCAAAATCAATTTTGACCAAATCGCCATTTGACAAAACATTGTCGTTATCCCATCCGTCAACACCATCGATGAGGTGATTCGTAGTGAAGTGTGCCGCCATGTCGTTCACTGCAATTGTTGCTGGAAATGCAGGCTTTCCACCGTGCCGATGAATGAAGCGTTCTGCAGATTCAATAATTTCATGAAAGGTTTTACCAGGTTGCAATTCGAGTTTCATGGCTTCCAAGGTTCGGCGAGCAACATGGCCTGCATCCCGCCAATACTTCAGTTGCGATTCTTCCACCATTCAACCACTTCATGTCTAGGTACAACGCCCTCTCTCATAACAGTTACCACCCGGCCAGCATCTCCGCCATCTGTTACTTTGATGATTGTACTGCCCAAACCACCCGGGCAATCCCCCTCAAGAATTGCGAACGGCATGAGGCCAAGTTCAGCTCCTGCATCTTCTGATGTCATTTGAGGTTCTTCACCTGATTCATTCGCACTGGTAGCTGTAATCGGTCCTACTGCGGCAACCAACTCACGAGCGATTGGGTTCGCAAGACACCGAACTGCCACAAATGAACCACCAAGGCGTTCGTCTAGAGGAGTCTGTGCTAGGAGAATAAATGTCAGTCCCCCTTTCGGAAAAGAGGCTTCCAATTCACGAATCTCAGCATCAACATGAACGAGTGTTGAGGCTTGTTCTAACGAAAGAACTCCAAGGCTGACGGGTTTGTCTCGGGGTCTGTTTTTTAGAGTGAAAAGTGCATCCAACCCTTCCGCCGTAGGCATACAGGCCAATCCAGGAAGTGTGCTAGTAGGATAGGCGACGACACCGTTGTTACGAAGATGATGAAGCGTTTGTTCACCGATCATGGAGTCCCCTCACGATAGAGCCCACTGCGTCACATGAAGACGAGCGACATTATTGGCCAGTTCTCTGTCTTTCGATTTCACCAACAGTTTTCCACTAGGATAGAGTGTCAAGTCACAAGGACCAGTGAATGTCCAACACAACATTGAACGGACCTCGACAATGTATCCTGAAGCCTCTATTGCAGAACCTACGTTGTCTAAATTCACCGAATCAATGCCTTCTGGGACAATTTTCCAGGCCAATTGGTTGCCGCAAAGTTCCATTGCAAATCCGTCTGACACATAATCACCTCAGAGCTCATCAGGGCGAGACGGTCGGCCGCTAGGAGGGCCGGACGGTGGACCGCTAGGAGGACCGGACGGTGGACCGCTAGGAGGACCGGACGGTGGACCGCTAGGAGGACCGGACGGTGGACCGCTAGGAGGACCGGAAGGTGGACCGGAAGGTGGACCGCTAGGAGGACCGGAAGGTGGACCGGAAGGTGGACCGCTAGGAGGAGCCGGAAGGTGGACCGCTTGGAGGACCGGAGGGTGGACCGCTAGGAGAACCGGACGGTGGACCGCTAGGAGGGCCAGAAGTTGCTTTCGAAGAGGTGGGGAGAGGTGGTGGGGTTGCTGCTGTCTTGGGGGCGGGTTTTGGAGCGGGTGTTGGTTCTTCCACAGGCTCGGATACTGTGAGCGGTTGAAGCGGAGTTACAGCCTCAGGAGTAGGCTCGGCAACTGGTGGTGTTACAGATGCCAGTGGAGTGAGTGGTGCAAGAAGCGGGTCGGGGCTGGTAGCAGGAGGCGTTGCTGGCTCCGCAGCAGTGGGCTTTTCGCTCTGCCACGGCGGTTTGCGAGGTCCGTCTTCTTCCTCTACATTGCCTGCTTCGCCAAGGACAACCTTTGTCGACCCACCTTCACTGTTTTCACCAAAATACGAAGTCATCGCGATGGTTCCAGCATCAATAATTCCACGTTCTTCTGTAGAACCAAAGTCATCTAGGTGGTTATCGAATGCTCCACTGAACAGACTCGAACCGATCGCGTTGCCAACCTTCCGGCCCTGGTCAGCTTGAAATTCAAAATCTGCAGCATATGGGCCTAACGAGATCGCATGGCCGCCTCCGTTGAATTCAAACGTCCATTCACCGGAATCAATAGACGCTTCAAACTTAAATTGTCGAGTTAAGCCAGGTCCAATCGAACTAATCCCGTCGATGGGGTCGAACCGTTGACCTTTGTCGCTCACGAGAGCGGCAGATAACCCCCCAACTGGAATGGCAGATTCGTTTGTCAATTCTACAACGACCATGATGATATCTTCATCATCATCATCAATCTCCATTGAAACCGATTGAAGGGAAGTATTCAGGGAACCTGCTCGGGCGCTGTGGTCATCGCTCATACATTCTCACCAACCACTACTGAGAGGTGGCTGTACTTCAATAGCATGCTTGAAATTGATAAAATTCAGCGAAGACCGAAACGAGTTTCGGACGGCAAGGACCAATCTACAGCCGCAACAGTATGGTGTTTGAGGTCAACCTTGGTCCGATATTCTTCTTTTGACGATTGGGCATTGTAAGCATCACGAAGACCGAAATACAGCCATCCTACAGCAGGAATGAGGTAAATCAGTTTGGCCATGGCTCGTGGACCCCAGTGGTGTTGCTCAAGCAGCGTTCCATTGTCATGAACAATGGCGATGCGAAATCCGCGTTGGGCAAGTGACCTCCCGATGGTTTGTCCGGTGTACTTGAAATAGAGATAAAAAGAAGAAAGAAACACAAACCAATTCAAAACGAAAAAGGCCCCTGTCCTTACATCGGCGGTAAGGAGACTCATGTTGAACAGGGCAGCTAGAAGTCGTCCTCCAGTAGCAAATGAGAGGACCACGCTAATCAGCACAACATCGAGCATAAACGCTGCAACCCGTTTCCATGCTGGAGCAATGAGCATTCCTTCTGGTGCTGAAGCCAAAACGGTTTGAGCGAGCGTTCCGCCTCCCTGAACCATCGTGATAGGACTGTCGGCCATGGTCTTAGGCGTGGGTTCTCCTTTGTCAATTTGCGCTTCTAACTGTGCGTCAGATGCCAAGCAAATAATCCACTCTCATCGGCCCAATCCAAATATGCCCGCCAAGTTGGGTCGTGACGTAGTGTAGTAGGATGGCCCAGAACAATTAGGCCACGCTTTGCCCTCGTAATTGCAACATTGAGGCGACGATGGTCGGACAAGAAACCAATTTCACCTGCGTCGTTAGCACGTACGGTGGAAAATACAATGACGTCTTTTTCTCGCCCTTGATAGCCATCAACACTCTTGATCTCTAAGCCGCTATAACGCTGACCAGGTTCCAATCCACCTGCTTGTTCAAACAATGAGGAGAGCAGTCGGACTTGTCCATTATACGGAGTGACGATTCCTATTTCACTGGCTTGAATATCGCCCATAGCAAGCAATTCATCGACGATGCCAATGACTTTTGCCGCTTCATCGGGATTGGATCGGCTTTTTCCTTCCTCATCTTGGACTTCCGCTCCCTCTATCGGTATGAAGGCCATTGGACGATCCCAATCCGGCCATAAAAATCCTGCCGGAGCTGGGCGGTCCGCAGATGCGCATCCATCTTCCAGTCTGTTCTCGTAAAATCGGGCGCTCGGGTACTCGCGCATGACCGGATGCATTCGGTATTGTGTCGTAAGCATCGTGGAAGTAAGCTCGCAAGCAATTAATCGTTCGAAAAGTGACCGATTTAACCCACCCTGCTCAGCACGTCGACTGATCACCGTTGGCGGCAGTTGTTGATGGTCACCAACGAGAATCAATTGCCTGCATCCCTTCACAATAGGAACCAATGCACTGGGCTCACTGGCCTGAGTGGCCTCATCCATGAGAACTATTGGGAATTTTCTGGACTCCAATAATCTGTGACCACATCCGATAGTCGTAGCACAAATCACTTCTGCTTCATCCAAAATACTCGCCATCATATTGGTCTCAAGGCGCCGTATTTCTCGTTGATTAATACTGATATCTTTGTGCATCAACCCTTTTTCTTTCCCCCTCAATGAAGGGAGTGCCTTGCGAAGTTGCCGTTGTTCATCATGAAGAAAGGCGAGTTCCTCTTGCATCGGGTGCTGTTCAACAAGAGCGTCAAGCGTTGCATCTCGCAGCGCTTCTCGGACTTTTACAGGACGGCCTATGCGCAAGGCTTTGACGCCTAAATCAAGGAGGCCTTCGAGCAAATTATCTACGGCAACATTGGACTCGGCAGTAGCCAATAACGGGCCGCTGCCCAAATGGGCCATAGTATTGAGAAGATGGACGGCAGTGTAGGTTTTTCCGGTCCCAGGTGGGCCTTGAATGAGCGTCAAGCGTTGAGAAAGACCCAACTCGATGGCCTGTTGTTGCGAGGCGTTGAGGTGGGAAACATTCGGTCGAGGAGCCCGAAGGGAAGGTTTTCCCCGAATATCTGGAGGGAGTGAAGCACTTTCATTGACATCCAAAACATTCGCTAGGAGAAGGTCTCTTAGCACGGTGCCGCTTTCACCTTCGGTTGAATGGAAGCCGATGAGGGCCTCATGCATTCGGTCATGGGCTACACGGTTTGCCCCGCGATCCAAGCGCCATCCACCTTTCTTGACATCTTTAGGCCGTTCCTTAACCACAATTCGTATGCGTGTTGGACCGCGGTCCAGAACAACGCCTTCTACGACTTTCTCCCCCCATGGCCTGGAACGAGAAATCAACACGATGTCACCCGGCCCAAACCGATGGTTCGGCATTCGGTCACCACGCTGTGTTTCAAACACGATAATATCGTCGCCAAAGAAGCGGCCCTGTGGTCTTGCACTGAGATCAAAAATTGCCACTCCAGCAACGACCAAACGCTGTTTAGTCCAGGTTTTCCACCGTTCTTCGACCAGTTGAGTTTCATCGTCCAATTCTTGTTTGATGAGCTCTGTAAAACGTTGAAAGTGGTCCTGACTTTTCCGCCAACGATCAGGCATGGGCTCTCCCTTAGCCATCGGAACATCCGGCATTGCCGCATTGTTCATCCGATGCACTGAACCTTTGCGCCCCATGACGACAACCAAGTCGCCTCGCTTCATCAGCATATGCCTCTGGAATGATGCGTTGGTTAATCGGGAAACCCGCATTCTTAAACCAAGATTGTACAGCCGATGACTGGGTGAGTAGATGTTCGGTCGCAAAAAGAAGGAGAAGGTGACCGATGGTCAGCCTTGCCCCTATTGCGGATATCTGAATGAGGAAGGGGCTGAAACATGCGCTCAGTGCTATTACTCCCTCAACAAATCTGCCCGGGAACAGCCGATGGCTGAACCTACTGCAACAGGCGAAGAAATCATGAGTCTTCTTCTCGGGGACAATGAGATTCTTGATGAGGCAGGCGAGGTAGTTGAAGCCGTGCTATCGCTTGAGGATGTTACCGTTGACGTCGACCAGTACGAACTCGCCACCACTGAAACCAACGAAGACGGAGAAGAAATTCCTGAGGCGTTTCAATTCATTGAGGGAGACGGCCCTACCCTTTCCGAAACCGTTTCCAGCGAGGAAGAGGAAGAGGTTGAATTGCAACCCAGCGATGCTCCAACTGCTTCGGTCATGTTTGAAATCGAAAAGACAGACCCCTTTGCAGAAGTTGCAGAGCCTATCCATACCGGCAAAGGGGGCTTGTACTCTCCATCTACACCAACAGCGAATGACGACGACCTGCTGGGAAGTGTCGGCCCAAATGCTGGAGATGTAACCCCCGACCTACCTGACCTTCCTGACGAAGAGCCAGTACATTCCTCTCTTGCTCAAGCAACGGCCATGGAAACTGAAGTCACTTCTACCCCAGAGTTGCCCTCTGACATCCAAACGGAGCAACCGCTACATGCCCCAACAGCCGAAGGAACTCCTGTTGCTCAAGCCCCTCAGAGCCAAGAAAGCGCTCTTCCCGATTTACCGGATGATGATGAAGTTGCTCAACCGATTGAAGCACCTCCCTCCGCACAACCTCAGGAACAAACGCCCGCACCCCCGATTGATAACAATCGCATATGGCCTTGGCCTCAAGGTGAAGCATGGGATGACCACCGCGTGTACCAAGAAGTGGTAGAAGCGATGGAACACATCAAGCACGGGCGAATGAACGAGGCGGCGACAACGCTCGACACGCTTGGACCGCATCTTCATGAAAACCTGAATATGCTGTTGCACATCTCGGTCCTTATGCAACACTTGGGACGTCACGACCATGTGAAGTGGACGCTTGATATGGCCGCATATGTCCACCCCAATAATCCTCAAGTTCTTCAGGCACGGTCTCAACTGCTCGGTTAGGTGAATGAAATGACTCAGACACCAACACTGCGCTTGGAAAATGGCATCATCCTCAATCCTGCAAAAAACAATATTTTGACGGACCTTCTTGAGACATATCATGAAGATCCAGTAGCCGCTCAAACCGCACTTCCATGGCTTAACCCCACCGAGGATATCCGCCGTCAACTTCGCGACATGCTTTTTGACATTCAAGCGCAAAATGGAACAGACCAACTCCATTTCTGGTCCATCCATCAGGCTGAAACTAAGAAATTCATCGGATTGCTCGGATTAGGAGATGAATTACAATCTTTGCATGCCAAATACAATCTTGGGTACTGGGTTCGCAAAGACCATCAAAAGCAAGGCATTGCAACTCTTTGCGTAGATGCTGTGTTTGATTGGTTAAAGCATCGTGGAGATGGAGTTGTCGTGGAAATTGCAGTTCATCCGCACAATGAAGCAGGATTAGCTACCGCCAGTGCAATTTGCAACCGCTGGAACGGTGAACGGCTTGAACAATTTATTGGAATCGAATTCAACGAACGGACCGTCCCCCATCATCTTCACCTCGTCGATATTGGGCGTGGTGAGGCACCATGAGGACATGGTACACCGTAGACAGTGATGATTTTCGGCATCTGCCTCAATACCAAGGCCACCCCACAAGGAGCAAGAAACAGTTCCTCAATTCCAACACAGAACTCTCTCCTGAGTACGTCCTTGGCATTGAAGGATTCCGGAGTTGGATGGCAAGTCACGATTATGCTGTGACTCTTTTTTTGATCACTGACTTACTTGAAAATGATGTTTTTTGTTCTCTTTTTAATGGTCTTCTCGCCACCTTTGGTGAGCGACTCACCGTAGGGTGTCACGGCCACAGTCATCGCTCATGGTCGGCTTGGGGCGAAGACGTTGAAGGTTTCAGTGCAATGTTAACAACATCCACCGCCCTTATTCAACAGGCAGCTGGCCCTTCGTTTCGACCGTTTTTCCGAGCCCCAAACGGATACGTCGCCCCGTGGATGGCCCAAGTATTGGCCGACCACGGATATACAGTTGATTCCTCGGTCAACCCCTCTTGGCTGGTGCGTCATAAAACGGGCGGCAACTCATGGAAATCCGTTACCTCAGCGATGTTTCTAGCAGGAGTGATCGAACGTCCGTGGAACACAAGGCTTGGCTTACCAGTAACGGGTCCAGCTCTGTTCCGTTTTCCTCTTTCGCTCATAGCAAAAAAGGCTTGGAATAACGCACCTATCCCCCTACAAGAAGATGAAGCGTTTGAAGTGAGCAACCAACGAGTAAACCTGGTCACGCTCTATTGTCATCTTCTTGATTTTGCAAAAGAAGCAGGTACATGGAGACCGCCTCAGGCATAACTCGCATTGACGCAAAATAGCGTTTTTTGCACCCCATCACAATTCAGTAATGTCGTTTCGTTCAGTTGAAATACCGAAATTTTTCTCTGCTTTTGAGTACACTTTGGCTTCGATTGAACCGTCTCTTACCAGGGACGAAAGAGCAGCAAGAGCGATTGCTGCACCGTCAATTTCAAAGAAGCGACGAAGGGCCTCGCGAGTGTCCGAACGCCCAAATCCGTCCGTTCCCAAAACAGTGTAATGCCCGTTCACCCATTGACGAATCATGTCAGGGACTGCTGCCATATTATCTGAAACTGCAATGGTTGGGAGAGATTCTGAAAGAAGGTCCTCAATCCACGGTTTTCGGGCTTCCTCGCTCGGATGAAGACGATTCCATCGGTCACATTCAAGCCCCTCACGACGCATTTCTCCGTAGGAGGTGGCAGAATAAATCTCACATCGGACGCCAAAGGTTTCCAACTTCTCAACTGCGTCCAACACTTGAACCATAATCGGCCCTGAACCGACGAGGCGAACTACAGGGCCCTCGCCCTTTGGAGCACCGCGCAACAGATACATTCCCCGCACGATTCCTTCGTCCACGCCTTTTGGCTTCGGGGGCATCGGATAATTTTCATTGTAAACCGCAATGTAGTGAATGACGTCCTTATTTTGGGCATACATTTCATCGATTCCGTGACGGATGATGGTGGCCAACTCGTAAGCAAATGCTGGGTCCCAGGCACGAACGGCAGGATTGGTGTGCGCCATGAGTAACGAATGACCGTCTTGATGTTGCAATCCTTCTCCATTGAGGGTCGTGCGACCCGATGTGGCTCCCATGAGGAAGCCTCGAGCGCGCTGATCTGCAGCCGACCAAATCAAGTCCGCAACCCGCTGGAATCCAAACATGGAATAGAAGGTGTAGAACGGTATTGTGGGGTAATGGTGAGTTGCGTAGGAAGTCGCTGAGGCGATGAAGGTCGAGGTCGCTCCGGCTTCATTGATTCCTTCTTCCAACAGTTGTCCCTGTTCGGATTCTTTGTACTTCATCAATACCTTGTGGTCGACGGGTTTGTACAATTGCCCCTCTGGATGATAAATTCCAAATTCAGAGAACAACGGGTCCATACCGAAGGTACGCGCTTCATCAGGAATGATAGGCACAACACGCTCACCGAAATCTTTGTCCTTCATGAGGGAGCGAAGCACTCTGACGAAAGCCATGGTCGTAGAGACTTCAGATGTCCCTTTCGTGCCTTCATCAAAACCTGCATATGCTTGCTCTGCGGGAAGGGTGATGGTTTCATCGGGAACGGTTCTTGAAGGCATGAAACCGTCAAGTGCAGTTCGACGTTCCTTTGCATAAGCAACCAGGTCGGGAACATCTTCGGGAAGAACGTACGGATATGATTCCAAATCACTGTCCGTGAAGGAAAGCCCGAGGTCATCTCGCATGAACTGCATCGTTTCCATGCCAGCCTTCTTCTTTTGGTGGGTCGTGTTTCGTCCTGCAAAGGCTGGCCCGAGTCCATATCCTTTGATGGTTCGAATGATGACGACGGTCGGCTGGCCTTTGTGAGCAGAAGCCTGCGCATATGCAGCATGGAGCTTGACGAAATCGTGTCCACCAACATCAGCGCACAAGTCAACAAGGTCATCGTCGCTAAGATGAGAAACAAGATTGCTCAATCCATCAGTATTGAACAGTTCTTTGCGAATTATAGCGCCGTCAGCAGTCATGATCCGCTGTTCATCTCCATCAACGAGCGAAGCGAGACGAGACGCCAACAATCCTGCTGAGTCCCGAGCAAAAAGGTCGTCCCAAGAACTGCCCCAAAGAACCTTGATTACGTTCCAGCCAGAGCCACGGAATCGTCCTTCGAGTTCTTGCACAATCTTTGAGTTTCCTCGCACTGGTCCGTCAAGACGTTGGAGGTTGCAATTCATCGTCATGACAATGTTATCCAACCCTTCTCTTCCTGCAAGAGATAGTTGGGAAAGGGATTCTGGCTCATCGGATTCTCCATCACCCATGGTGTACCAAACTCTGGAGTTTGCCGTAGTGACAAGGCCTCGGTCTTCGAGATAGCGATTAAAGCGGGCCTGATGGATTGCCGTCATTGCACCAAGCCCCATGCTCACTGAAGGAAATTCCCAGAAATCAGGCATCAAGCGAGGATGGGGGTAGGAAGAGAGGCCTCCGCCGGCGACTTCTTGTCGGAATTGTTCCATGTTTTCCAGAGTAAGGCGTCCTTCGAGCCACGCACGTGCATAAATTCCAGGAGAAGCATGCCCTTGCCAGTAGAGGTGGTCGCCAGAGCCGTCCCCGTCTTTACCTCGGAAGAAATGATTGAATCCGACTTCCCAAGCATGGGACGCAGAAGCATAGGTGGAAATATGGCCGCCGATTCCTTCAAAATACTTGTTTCCACGGGTTACCAACATCATAGCGTTCCATCGTAGAATTCCATGAAGGCGTTCTTCGAGGTCTAGGTCTCCAGGATAGGTGCCCTGATCATCAGGATGGATGCTGTTTAGATATGGCGTATTGACGACGTCAACGTCGACTCCTGCCTCACGAGCAGCCTCTAAAGTAGCGTGAAGAAGGCGTCGTGCTTCTTCTTCACCAAGCTGTTCCTTGACTGCCCGAATGGAATCCATCCATTCTCGTGTTGAAACAGGGTCTGGGTCTGGTTGTGTTGAACGTCGAGTAAAGCCCACTTGATGTCCCCCTTAGGGTATGCTCAATGGTGAGGGTTTTCAACCCCTCGGAAAAGTTGACTGTTCTAGCACCTCCGAATTAATCCCCACTGCTGGAAGAAGCCAAATGCCTCATTAGGAGCCAATACTCATGATATCCCACGGCAATACATAAGAACCGACTTTCCGAGCCGGCTTTATGTCCGTTGAGGCTATGGTACAGAAGATGATTGACGATTTGACCGATTCCCTTGGTGATGCTACAAAGCATGACAAAGGAAACTCCGCTGCAGGTACTCGCGTTCGCAAGGCCATGCAGACAGCAAAGAACACTGCACAGGACGTGCGCAAGCAAGTCCAAGCAGACAAGAACTGAGTTCGTTCAAATCTGACAGGGCAATGATGCCCTTCGAACAACGCCCCTTAGTGGATATGTTCATTTGAAACACGCACGAGCCCTGCTCATGCTTCGCCCACTTGAAGGTATACGCGTTCTTGATCTTTCCAGAATTCTTGCAGGCCCTTATGCGGCCCAGTCGCTTGGGGATCTCGGAGCAAACGTCACGAAAATCGAAGCCCCATGGGGTGACGATACGCGAGAATGGGGCCCCCCCTTCCAGAAAGGATTCAACGGTGAACTCGTTGCGTCTTATTTTCTGTCGTGCAATCGAGGAAAGGACATTCAGTCAGGCAACATCAAGGAAGACCGAGTCCGTCTTCGATCTCTGATCTCCCAGTCTGATATAGTGATTGAAAATTTCAGGCCGGGAACATTTGAGCGGCACCTTGGCCCAGTCCCAAAGGGAGTCATTCTTTGCAGCATTTCGGGATATGGGCAGAACGGCCCGCGACGCGATGAGCCCGCATTTGACCTCACCATGCAAGCGAGGTCGGGAATTATGTCAATCACTGGAGATGCAGATGGCCCACCCGCAAAGGTCGGTGTTGCATGGATAGATGTCATGACAGGAATGAATGCTGTCAGTTCAATTCTTGCAGCTCTCTACCATAGGGAGCGAACCGGTGAAGGTTCACGAATTGATATCTCTTTGTGGGATACTGCCCTAGCAGCCCTGGTCAATCAAGGCCACAATGCCCTAGCGGGCGATACGCCTCGGCGAATGGGGACCGCTCACCCAAATCTTGTGCCTTATCGTGTCTTCGAAGCGAATGACGGATGGTTTGCTATTGGCGTTGGGTCCACAGGACAGTGGAACATTTTGAATGAGGCTCTTGCACTCAATGCTCCAGATAACTGGCAGGAGAACAGTGTGCGGATTGCAAAGCGTGATGCTGTGGAAGCCATGGTTCAGAAACACATTGCTGTTCATTCCAGAGAGGAATTGGAATCGATGCTTGCGGGAATCCCCTGTGCGCCGGTCAACACGGTAAACGAGGCACTCAACGACACGCAGTCCATTGCCCGAGGAGCAGTTGTGACTGTTGACGACGTAGAAGTCCTAGCAAGTCCACTGAGATTTCATCAGAAGGAAAACAGCGAGGTTTGACCTGCTCCGCGAAGAAGGCCTGCTTGGGTTAATTTCTCAAAGGCTTGATCCATCCTTCGCTGGCTAAATTGGCGATCTTCTTGCAAGAACTTCACCAGTCCCTTACGGTCAACGTCGCCCTGGACCAAGCGGTCATCGTCAACATCAACCACGGGATGGTTGAGGAAAATTTGCCTTATCTCATCAAGACGTTCTGGTAATTCTTTGCCTTTCTCTTCACAAACAGCTTCCAACGTCTTGTATTCGCGAATCAATTTCAGGCCCGTCTTTGGCCCGATACCCTTGATACCCGGGTGGAAATCAGTACCGATCATAATTGCCAAATCAACAAGCTGCTCTCGAGACAAATCTTGTTCTTCCAACATGGATTCAAGATTGATTTGCTGAGCGTTAATGATTCGTCCGTAACGCTTTGTTCCATCGTCCATCAAATTACGAACAAGTACGGGTGAACCGTACAGCAAGGCATCCCAATCTTGGGTTGCGACCACGTCAAGTTGCCCTTTTGCAGCCATGACTGCTGCTTGGGCTTCCCCTTCTGCTGCTGCCGTCACCCACGGGACTCCAAGGAGGTCCAGTAACTGTTGTGTTTCTTCAACCATCTGTGGAGAATAATGAACGATGCGTTGCGCCATTTTTTGGGCGAGAGGAAAGTCTCCAGCTTCAAGAGCCTCAATGTGAATGCGTTCAGCTTCTTCGCGACGAGCACGACGCTGCGCAAGTTCTTCTTCTTTCAATTCGGGCGAATCACCATCAAAGACGAAAACAGGTTTAATTCCAATACTCAACAAGGTTGTGGTTCGGTGGAGGAACCCCATCAGGTGAGACACCGGATTCCCGTTTGCATCGCGAAGTGGGAGACCGTCACCTTCAGGAGAGCGGTCACGCATTGTAGTGAGGAATTGGAAGGCGGTGAGGAAGGCGTCAATACCTACCTTTTTTCCCGCTAGTTCGGACAGGATGATGGTTTCAGCCGGCGCTAAATCCTTCAAATTACAGCCCATGTAAAGAAGCAGCGGGTCACCCTATGTAGGGGTTGGCCTGCGAGAGCATCAAGAAGTCAAAGCCACAGGCAGGGCCATGGGCGAACACTTGGCGTGTCTTCGGGGATGGCATCCTGCCCTCGCTTCTGCGGAATTGGGTGCGCTCCTACCCAGAGCAAGCCGACGCCCAACAGCATCACAACGATGGATCTTCGTCGACGGCACAACACCGCCTCAACGCAATGAAGCACTCCGCATCGCGAGTGGGCTTCAGTGCTTTCTCGAAGACGGATTTATTCATCCGTGGAATGATGATGAGCCTGCATTTCTTTCTACGGTGGAGGCGTATCTCATCCAGCACCCAGTCAGTGGTTCTGTAGCCGTTAAACCCTGGCGTCAGGAAGGAAAAATCTCTGGCCTAAGTACCAGTGCTCTCGCTGGGAAAATTGGAAGCATCATGGTTCGGGCAGAATACGACATTGACCTTGAGACTCCCGATTATACGCTCGCCCTCATTGCAGACGGCACCTCTTCCTCAATCGCATGCGGTTGGATGGAAGGCGGTGGGAACGCATCCTTTGGAAGTGGAGAACGTCGAGCTGCTGAGCGTCCTTTTTTCAAACCGGTAAGCCTTGACCCTCGCCTTGCACGGCTTGCAGTGAATCTTGCTGCAGGACCGCTAGGAACAGGTCCCATTGTTGACCCTATGACCGGCACTGGGGGATTTGTTATCGAAGCATCGTTAAGTGGCCGGGACGGCATAGGAATTGATATTCATTCAGAGATGGTTGAAGGAGCAAGAAGGAACCTTGCCTGGGCACATGGAAAAGATGAGCACCCCACTTGTTCTATTGAAAGAGGAGATGCTACGAGGCTCGGTGACGCTCTGCCCGAGGACTGGCGCGGAAGCGTTTCTGGATTTGTTCTTGACCCGCCTTACGGTAGAAACTCCCAAGGAAGTATGGAATCTCAATCCTTGCTAAAAGCAACGCTGGAGAGTTCGTATGATGTGGCTTCAGACGGTGCTGGTTTTGTTCTCATTCTACCGATTAAACCAATGGGTGAGCGCCCAAACCTTCCGGTAGCATTAGATGAAGAGGTTGAATTGCTAAGCGGGTCTTGGCCTGAACTTCTTCTCTTGCTAGAATCGTGTGGATGGACCCCGAAATCCGCGCATGTTGAGCACGTTCACAAGAGCCTCAGTCGTCTGATCCTTCTTGCAAGATACGTTCCTCAAGATTGAGGAGTGTGAACGCCATATCGTCGGGGGGGCTTGGGAATTGTTCCCTATGTGGGCATCCCTTGTCCAGGATGGCTTCGTCACGTTCATCGAGGACATAAGGATAGGTTCTGCATCCTTTAGGGCGAATTTCATAAACCGAACACAAGCCTTCGGCATTCATGTCTGCTGAATCGGTTAACAGAAACACACATGCACGAGTTGAAGATTGATTCAGAAGGGTTAGCGCCCCGTTAATGTCTACCGCAAAATCTGGTACTTGCATTCCAGTTCTGCGAGCAAGACGAGCAGCTTCGGCCTTGGTAATTGGCATCGTTGTCTCCCGACAACACGCAGAACATCCCGTTGGGATACACGGTAATTTGCGCGCCATGCTCTTTCCAAGGTACCCGCCTTATTGAAGAGGGGTGGGCATCTCGGGGAGACAAGGGCGATTGGGGTAGCTTGGATATCCTGACGGGCTTCGAACCCGTCGACGCGGGTTCGAATCCTGCATCGCCCACCATGCAACAGGCCTTTCGCACAAATTTCTCCAAGCATGATGAAGGAGGCTTTTGGGGCCCTTGTTTTTTCAAAGGGCAGATAATTTCAAACCTTAACTGAATAAAAATCGGTCGTTTTGAATAAAGAAATGATGGGACCCCCGGGCGAACCCAACGACCGTTGATGTACTTCCTCAACCTAGTACAATATGAGAATACAATGCGAGGAAAAGGCTCACAAAAAAAGGCTCGACTGGAACGATTAAAGAACGAAATCATCGATTACGTTAGTGCAACACCCGGCGCATCTGCGGCGGATATTGTCAGCTTCCTGTCAAACGATCGGAAAATGCGAAATCATGGCTTGACAACCAGAAAGGTTGGATTGTTTATTCCACGTCATCTCTCCGAACTGATTGAATTTCATCTGGATTCCTCAACAGGAAAGCGAATCTATCACCTCGCCGCCTGTTGAAGCACCACATTCATGCCGAGGGGCTTCGTGCCCCAACACATGAACTGGCCATCCTCAACACAACCGGATGTATTGTTTCCATCCTTCAAGGGTACTGAGGACGGAGCAGTCCCTCAGTTTCCAACTGATGAACCAGCTTGGCGGATTCTTGACCCGGCTCATTCAATGGGAATTAAATCCCAAATGAACCAACTTTCTGGAACCATCGATTGTGAGAATCCTGGATTCTTTACGGCTGGTGAAGGGATCATCATCGATGCTACCGCAACGGTTGAGGCTGGTGCTTACATCATCGGCCCGTGCTATATTGGACCTCATGCAGTGGTCCGTAGTGGGGCTTACGTTCGTGAGTTTTCATGGATATGCTCTGGCGCAGTTGTCGGCCATTCAACCGAGACAAAGCATTCCGTTCTTCTGCCTGGAGCAAAAGCACCGCACTTCAACTATGTAGGTGATTCAATTCTTGGGGCTGACGTCAATCTTGGCGCTGGGACAAAACTGAGCAATTTACGAAACGACGGGAAGGAAGTCCATGTCCGTATTGACGGAAAGAGAATTGGTAGCGGCTTGAGGAAATTTGGTGCCATCTTGGGAGAGGGGTGTGCTCTCGGATGCAACAGTGTCACCAACCCAGGTGTCGTTTTGGGCTGTAACAATGTGGTATGGCCTAACGTAACCGTTACCGGAATCCACGGCTCTGACGTTGAACATCGCTGAGGTGGTTCGTATGACATTTTCTTATTTTGGAACCGATGGAATTCGGGGAGAAACCTCGCTTGAACATCTGGATGAAGAAGATGCAATTTTGGCTCTTACCGAGCATAGAACGCTCCATCCTTCTCTGATGCGAGTCTTGGGCGAAGCATTGAGTCACGTTCAATCTCTATTCCCCGGGAACGGGCAAACTGTAGTTGTCGGATGGGACGATAGACCTCACAACGAAGCTATCGTTGAGGCGCTTACGCTTGGCCTCCAACTCAGCGGAAGTGAAGTGATTCACATTGGATTATGTGCTACTCCAACACTTCACGCTGCAGTTTTACACAACAACGCGAGAATGGGGTGCATGATCACCGCAAGTCACAATCCTGTTTCAGATTCTGGAATCAAGGTCTTCGACGCTCATGGTTTCAAGACGACTCCGCTGCAGGAACAGGAGATCAGTCGGACCTTGTTTGCACTCGCAAGTGAGGAGCGGGAGGTCAACTTGGATGAACAAAAACGACTCAGTGAACCCGCACTTAGGATGGCTGATAATTGGGCTGAGACCTTCCACCAAACATGGCTTGAACGACGCTGGGATGATTTTGAAGGTGTCTTTGGGGGGTGTAGCGCTTCGGTTCAAAACGGAAGAATCGCTTCACCCTTCCATCTTGATTGCGCTCATGGCGCCGGAGCTTCATGGCTCGCAAACTTTCTCACAATGCGTGGTATTGAAACTCGGGAAGTAAGTGATAATGCAATTGCCCTCAATGCAAATTGTGGTGCCGGTGATTTCTCTCCAACTCAAACATGGACTGTTGAAGAAGCGGCTTCATCTCCACATGCGCTCCTTTCGAGTCTGAACTCAGCCGAGGCTGGAACTCTTGTTGGAGCTGCTTTGGATGGCGATGGTGACCGGTGTTTACTAATTGAGGCAACCGATGAGGGTTACAAAGTGATTGACGGAGATGCCATGGCTGCAATGCTCATCGAAGCGGGGCAAGAACAAGGAGCGTGGCGTTTTGCAGCGAGTATCGAATCCGACGTTGCATTAACAGGATTCGTTTCACAATTCCATCCCAAGACTGTATGCCTTGAAACGGCTGTTGGAGACCGTTGGCTTTCGGTTGGATTACGCCACCCTGACGGATTGATTCATAGCGATTCCATGCCATTACGGCTCGGAGTTGAAGATTCAGGGCATCTGGTCATGCCAGCATCTCATTCGAATCATGATGGCGAGTGGAGTCTCGTCGGCGATGGCGCTGCTTCACTGTGTGCCTTTTTGCTGGCTCAAGATGAGTCCAATCCCCGTTCATTTAATCGCGGATGGAAGCGAAGAACATCGGTTAAAGAGAGCCACAGAGAACGCTGGCAGCGAGGGAATACATTGCAAGCAACCGTTTCCGAGAAGATCCTAACGGCGCTCAAGCACAATGGAATCAAGGCCGGAACCAGAACAATTGAGGGAGAAGAAAATCTTCTTCTTGTTCACGGTGAAGGTTTGGAAGGTACGCTTTCATTTGGAATACGTAACAGCGGGACTCAAGCGAAGACCAGTCTTTCTTTGCGTCTTTCACCAGAACTGAGTTCTGAGAAGTTTCTTCCCTTGCTAGAAGACATTGAGGGCCTGTTGTCTAAGGCTCTCCAGTGACGCTCAATCGTTTGCAAGTGCTTCTTGACGTCCTTGGGTCAATGCTGTTACTGCGAAGAGCAGTATTGCCGAAGAAGCCAACATTGCGAGAAGGTATTCAACTTGAGCACCTGCAACAAACGAGACCGCAGCAAAGAGCCATGCAATGCCCAAATCAACTGCGCCGATTACACGCCATGACTTACGAAGAGTGAAAATTCCAGAAATCCACGCTGTCACGGATGCTGCTAGACCTGCAAACACCATCAAAGGAAGCGATTGGCCAAGCAAGGCTGCTGGATAAAGCATGATGTGGACACCCCATAATGCACTTGAGAGCCAGGAGCCATGCTCTTTGACGACAATGTAAGCGGTCCAAATCATGCATCCAATCCCAACAATAGAGGCTGAAAAGGCTGGGGCGAGTGTGATTCCAGACGGGGTAAGGGCCCATGGGTTCAACGATTGGAGTGCAAACGGAAGAGCTGCAATTACGGCCAGCATTACAGCAGGCTGTGCCCAGGCGATGCTTCGCCGAGCCGCAAAGAGAACAACAACGAGACTGGCGGGGCCAAAGGAAAGGAGAACACAGCAACCGAGCCATGCACTGCGACCCAAGGCGCCCCGATGGTCGTCAAGGTCTCTTCGGAGGCGCTCACCTTCGACCCAGTCAAACAGCAGAACCAGAGCAAGAACAACAAGTTCAATTCCGACCAAAGGCAAAACCCACTGCATGGTATCTCCATCTAAGGGATTGAAGGAAAAAGGAACAGGAACTTGCCCGCCAACTACGAGCGCAAGGATTCGGTCAACAGCAAAGAGAGCAACTACTGCTTCAAGTGCACTTGGTAATCGGAGTCCTAGGTCGTTGCGCCCAATCAACCCCATGCCGCCAAGAACGCCAAGTGCACCCATGAGAACAAAGAGATGGAGCGCATCTTCTCCATCAAGGACGCCGGTCGTCATACGTCCAGCAAGATGAACGACTACCAAGCCTGTCATGCAAAACGCAATTGGAGACTCTACCCCAGCAATGTCTGGGAGTCGTAACCCGATAGAATTCGCACGCAAGCGAGAGAGGCCGACCATGAGAACCGAAAGAACAGCGCTGAACATTAGGGCTTGCAGCCCACCGCCTGTTGCAAAAGAAACCCAAGCAGCACCTAGGAATGCCACGCCGAGGAACATGAGAATGATGATCGGGCGGTAATGAATATCCCCCACTATGAGGTCGTCTGCCGCGCCCGTATCAGTTCGTTTGGACCGCTTTCGTTGGGCTTCTGCAAGACGTAACATCTCTGCATCAAGGTGCTTGAGCTGAACTGAGGTGGTCGTATCTGCAGCCCCATCATCAGCAACTAAATGTCGGAGGCGTTCTCGTTTTGCATCAAATTCTTCACGGCGTTGTTCTTGGGCTGCAAGTGCTTTCAATCCTGACCTCACTTCTCCTTGAAGAGCCAAGTAAGCGCCGGTGACAACGAAGAGAATCAATGCTGCAAGTTGGATTTCTACTTGGTCCATCCCTTGACCTGCTAAGGCCATGCCAATCAACAATCCAAGCGCACCTACAGTAGGGGTGAGAAGCGATTCGATTTTCATAATCCGATTCATGTAGATGACCAAAGATATCCCTCCAAGAACTGTTAGCATGCGAAGATTATCGACTTCATTCAGCCATCCGTCTTGACCGGTCAGAACAGCTTGCCGCTGAGGCTCAAGTCCAATGATGAGGAACAAGGCGGTAATGATGCCAAGGTGTAGGGTGAGCAATCGTCCAGGGAGGGCCTCTAATTGTTCCAACTCTTCCTTTGTCCTGCCTTCTCTTTGACGTCGCTCTGCTGCGAGGAGAAGAAGGCTGCTTGCAAGAACGAGAATCAGAGCCCAAATCGCTTCTTGACCGAATTTCCACGAAAGGGCAATGGCCGCAACGCACCACACGGTAAACAGGGTTCGTGGTTTTCCTCTGTGAACGTCTTGGAGCACGAGGAATGCATGGGACAAGATCAGCAGTGACATGCCTCCAAAGAGTCCAATCCCAGTAAGGCTCTGTGGACGGGCCATTGAAACGAAGGTCAGCACGGCGAGTACGAAACTAATGTTCCAGAGGTTCAATGCTTTGGAATCTCGAAGTCGGGCACTGATTTCAGAGAAGCCACCAAGACGCCCTGCAAGATTGAGATTTGAACTGCCAAGAGATATGTTCACGCCTACCTGTTGGACCACCAACAGAGCCATCCAAATCGCAACATCTTGTTCTGCAAGAACGATAGGGAGCAGGTCCGAACTAACAAGGCGTGATTCGAAGTCTGTGGCAAAGACGAGCAACCAAAGGTAAGGCGTCAGAACGGCGACTCCTGCAATGCTTGGAGAGCGGCGAAGCAGTGCAAGCCCCGCGAGTCCCAACCATACAATTCCTTGTGTAGCAAGAAGGATTCTCGAATTCGTTCCACCGCCCTCCGCAGGAATCAGTAAGGTGAGGAGGATAACAACCGCAATGCCTCCAACCCAGAGCACATGGTCGGAAACACTGGTCTGATGTTGCAGAAGAACCATGACGGTTAATGCAGCCATTAACGAAGCAAAAATAGAGTATGCTTCAAGGCCAAACGGCCAATCTATGGATACAGTTCCCGTAACCATCAAGGCCAATCCAGCAAGTAAAAACGGCGTAGGGCCGAGGAGATACGGCATCAATCTCGTCCAAGAAACGCCACGAACCACAAGGTAAGAGGCACTGAACGCTGTGGCGAGGAGCATCAATTGGGCGAGCGCATATCCTGTTTCTGACCGGTGAGCTGCAATGGCCATGAGAGCGCCGATCATTCCAATGGATACGGATACCGCCCAAAGGCCGGGTTTGCCCAACCCAAGTGCGTTGGCTGCGGAACTGAGCCAATTTTCATGGTGAACAAACACTGCTGCCATGGCCGCATTTGCTGCACTAACGACCGCCAAAAGAAGGAAGAGAGTGAGGTCGTTCTCAATAGGGATCAACGTCAAAGATAGTATGGTCCAATCATCTGATAGCGCGTGAACACCCACCCAAAGGTAGGAGATCGATATGCCAAGGCTGGCCAAATTTCCCGAAGACCGCAACAATGCCAGCACGTGCATGAGCGCCATAGCCAGAAGAATGAAGATTGCAACTCCTGCCCCCCCATAGACGGCTCCTGCGGAACTCCCTACTGCGAAGAGGACCAAGGCAGATTGCGCTGCGATAGCGTCCTCATCGTGACGGAAGGCAACTGCAACGTTGAGACCTACTAGGGCCAACATCACAATGCCGAGAGTTTCGCTACTTCCTATTGGACTGGAATCAAACCAACCCCAGCTCCAAGCGTCAAGTGCTAATCCGTAAAGCAACTTCATTGAGATAATGACCCACGTTATTCCCAGAAGATGCATAGATGGACGCGGAATCCAGCGCTCACCCAAGCCGAAACCAAATATCGCCATTGCAAGAAGACCTGCTGCGCTGAGAAGAGGGGGGAAGACAGTTCCTACCAAGGCTCCGATGGCGGTCCAAATGAGGACCATCATCACCATCATGACACGGCTGATCTGCTGTTCGGCGTGTATCGCTATTTGAGTAACAGAGTCTACCGTTTCTTCGTCGTTAACCGGTTCTGAATCAGTGGTGAAGATTTCGTTTAATGTTCCAACTGCAGCATCAACTTCTTTTTCCGCAGACGCCTCACCCTCAGCCGGAAGTTGTTCCGTGTTCTCTGAGTCATCAGAAGCCACCATAAACGCCCCGAGGTTCATGCCACGTGCGCGTCCAAACTCCTTCTTGCGCAAGACTTCATCCTCACCTGCAGGACCCGTTCGGGTTCCGCTTTGGTCGTCCATGAGACTTGGTGAGGCCTCGCCGCCTTGAATATGACCGTTGTTTAATCGGCAAATGGTCCAAACCGTCGTACTTCGCCGTTATGGCGTCATGGTTTTTTGAAACCCGAGTACTGGAAGTTAAGAAGAAATGCTTGGAGAAGAGGAATGAACAGCCAAAAGGGACAAAGAGGGGCGGCAGAAACGGTCGGCATGGGCGGCGTCCACGGCACCCCTTCAGGGGACCTCGGAAAATACGGCATTACACCATCAGGAGAGGTTTATTGGAACCTCGCTGCTGGCGATTTAATCAACCTCGCAGTATCTCGCAGCGAAGGAAACTTGAGCGCTCACGGTGCTTTGGTAACCGAAACAGGGGAGCGTACAGGTCGGTCCCCGAACGACAAATTCATCGTTGACGAAGCAACCGTCACTGACGACATTAACTGGGGCGAGGTTAACGTCTCTACCAATCTCGAAACCTTCGAGCGAATGCGTGCAAAGGTAGTGGACTACCTCTCTGCCCAAGACGCTCTTTTCGTACAAGACCTGTATTGTGGTGCAGACTTCTCAGAAGCTCTACCTATCCGCGTTATCAACCATAACGCATGGCACAACACCTTCGCACGCAACATGTTCATTCGGCCCGATGAAGCCCAAATGGCCGATCATACCCCTGAATTCACCGTCCTCCACGCGCCTCATTTCGAAGCAGATGCAGAACAAGACGGGCTGAACTCGCAGTGTTTCGTTATCGTGAACTACGCTGCTAAGGAAGTCATCATCGGTGGAACACGCTATGCTGGAGAAATCAAGAAGTCCATCTTCTCTGTCATGAACCTCATTCTTCCGAAGAAAGGCATTCTCCCAATGCACTGCTCTGCAAACACAACCGGAGAGAACACAGCGATTTTCTTTGGACTTTCTGGAACTGGAAAAACAACCTCTATCTGCAGACCCTAAGCGAGCCCTCATTGGAGACGATGAGCACGGCTGGGGCTCCAATGGTGTGTTCAATTTTGAAGGAGGATGTTATGCAAAACTCATTGACCTTTCCGAAGAAGACGAGCCTGCTATCTTTGGAACGACGCGCCGATTTGGAACGGTCTTGGAGAATGTGGTATTGAACGGAGAAGGCGTCCCAGACTTCCATGACACCTCAAAGACCCAAAATACCCGCGGGTCTTATCCGATTGAATTTATCGAAAACCGAACTGGCGACTCAAAGGGCGGTCACCCTCAAAATGTGATTTTCCTCACGTGTGATGCCTTCGGAGTACTGCCTCCAATCTCACGGCTAACCCCTTCTCAGGCTGCATACCATTTCATCTCGGGCTACACGGCTAAAGTTGCTGGAACGGAGATCGGAGTCAAAGAACCACAAGCTACCTTCTCCGCCTGCTTTGGAGAACCTTTCATGCCCATGCACCCCGGTGTTTATGCTGACCTTTTGTCCGACAAAATGGCAGAACATGGCTCCACGGCTTGGCTCATCAATACCGGCTGGTCCGGTGGCGCTTACGGCGAAGGAAACAGGATGAAAATCAAGTACACACGAGCCATGCTCAACGCTGCGCTTGACGGAGATTTGGACGCTGTTGAGTACATCACTGACGGTCGGTTTGGGTTTGAAGTCCCAACCAGTTGCCCAGGCGTACCTTCTGAAGTTCTCCAGCCACGGACAACGTGGACTGATGGTGATGCTTACGATGCTACTGCAAACAAATTGGCTGAAATGTTCAATGACAACTTCAAGCGGTACGAGGCTGGAGTTTCACCTGCAGTTAATGCGTCAGCACCCGCCCCTCTTGAGTGAAACACCTCGTTAAGCATCGCTTGTTGAGACTTGACTCATTGCTTTGGTCTTGCTTTCGCCTTGGTTACCTGAGGTGAGTCCGTCAAGTAGCATCCGTAGCGAAGATGCATCGTCATGTTCACTCACTCCTAGCGCTGTTTCGGCCTGAAGTAAACGATGGGCTATGGATTCAAGTCTCATTTCGTCGTTTCCAATAAGTGCGAGTTCCATTGCTTCATCAAACAATTCGACGGCTAAATCTGGACGGTCGATCGCGAGTAAAATACTGCCCAACCTATCTAATGCGTCCGCTCCTTCAAGTGGAGATTCGGAAAGGATAGATGCTGCATGTTCAACGCGCTCTTGGGCATCAGCCCCTTGTTCAAGCAGCATAGCAACGATGGCTGAAAGAACAAGTGAAGGTAGGGTGTCAGCGGGATTTGATGTGGGTTGGTTGGTCGCTGCTGCAAGCAGGTCAAACGAACGCTGAAGGTTACCGGCGTAGAGGGCTAAAACTCCTAATCTACGCATTGCTTTGCGCTCTGAGTCCACGTCGTCGACAAGAGTTGCAAGATGGAGTGCACGAACAAGATGGTTACGGGCCTGTTCCATTTCTCCTTCCATCCCTTCCAAAACGCCTAGGGCGGATTCTGTACGAAGTAAACTCCCGGCCATCGCTCTGTGTGCGATTTCTGCTTTGGCCTCATCGAGGGGAGCGAGACCCAAACCGACCTGTTCCATGACATCGGTAAGAAGGGTCTTGGTCGCTCTTAGAGTCGCAGGTATGTTATCTTCAGCAGATGTACGCAGTGAAGAAAGATGTTGGTCCAAACGTTGAACGGGTTGGCAGATTGCTGGGAGGTTTCCAAGGGCTTCAAGTCGCTTAGACTTGATGTCGTAACCGCGAATGGTACGAGTCAAGTCAGCAATCAATCGGCTTTCATCAACCTCAACCTCATCCGATTCATGTTCTTCCGCCATAGTGTGGGCAGATGCGAGCAGTGAATCTACCATCCACGTCAGTTTTTTCTGCACGTCGTATTCGTCTCGTCGGCTAATAGCATACTTCATTTCGGACGCCCTTACCTGTCGAGATAAGCTGCGTAATCGTTCATCTCTCCCCTCCTCAACACCCCCTTCGATGAGTCGTTCAATGAATGTCGATGGGGGGCATGTAGTGAAGGCGAGATCTGCAGTTTCAGCGGTGGTCGTCATTTTGAAATCATCCGAAACGAGAATCACTTCTGCTCCGTCGCTACCCAACTGGTCTGCAAGAACCATCAGCGATAGATCTACGTCTTGGGGAGCCGCTCGTTCACCAATCTTGGTTGCCAGTTTGCGGACATCTTCTTCCTCAACAGGAGTGGAATGTAACAAAGTGTCAAACAACACCAGAAGGTTTGGACGCCCGGATATTTTACGCATGCTAACCGTGGCGACCTCGTCTTTTACGCCCGGCGTAATGAGTAATTTCGCACCGTTTAGGGCAGACTTAAGGTCTTCAACGACCTTCTCTTTTCCTTTTTGCCCCAAGTGGATAAAACAGTTTGAATCAACAACCCATGCTTGGCTCATGGTTACTGCTTCAGCAGTAAGGGCATGGTTCTTACTGCTTCAAAGTGAGATGCTCTCAGGCGTGATGCGGGTGGAAAAACGTTGGATGGTTCCATCTGCTTCGATGAGGAACTTCTCAAAATTCCAGCGAATATCACCTGAATACCCATCTGCGTCAGCGACTTCACTCAGAATGGAATAGAGGCCTGTTTTACCTTCTCCTTTGACATTGACCTTCGCCATGAGTGGGAAGGATACGTCGTACTTTTCAGCCGTAAATTCACAAATTTCAGCGTTGGTTCCGGGCTCTTGTGCCCCGAACTGATTGCAGGGAAAACCGACTACGGTTATGTCATCATTTCCTGCGTGGATGTCTTGGAGTCCTTTGTATTGTGGAGTTGCTCCGCATGCACTCGCAACGTTGACAACAAGCCAGCGGGTTCCGCCAAGTTCTCGTAGAGTTGTATGTGTTCCTTCCATTGTGGTAATGTTGATATCAAGTGCTTCGGGCATAATTTACCCTCCAGCGAGGGCATTATGAAGATGTGGTTCATTCCTAGTCCATCCAAAGCCTCTTGAATCGCCGCCTTGTGGTCCAGCCATGCAAGTTCTCATGGAAACCAGTGCAGGAAACATTACGATTGACCTATTTCACGGCAGCGCACCCGATACAGTTGCTAATTTTGTCAAACTCGTTAACATGGGGCATTACGATGGCCTCCACTTTCACCGCGTCATTGAAGACTTCATGATTCAAGGTGGCTGTCCACATTCCAAAGATCCAAACGCCCGAAGTGCTGGAACCGGCGGCCCTGGCTGGAAAATTCCTTGCGAACCCTCCGCCCTCGCCCTCAAGCATGACAAACCAGGAGTGCTCTCAATGGCAAATGCTGGCCGTAACACCGGAGGGTCCCAGTTTTTCTTAACCACCGTCGCTACACCTTGGCTAAATGGAAATCACGCTGTATTTGGTGAAGTTTCTGAAGGCATGGACATTGTCAAAGTAATCGAGGGATGCGTCAAGCTACCCGGTGACCGCCCAGCACAACCTCAGCAAATCATCCGCTGCTCTGTCATTGAATGAATAACCTGCTCTCCAAAAGAACACGCCGCTGATTGAATACAGCCCGTAGGTTCTTGACTCATAAGGAAAGGCCGACCTATGGCGGTTGACGCAAGTGAAGCACTTCGCCGTGCTACATTGGTAAGGAGCGACCCCTCGTTGCGAGGTGTAACCCGTCAAAATGGCTCTGAGGCGGAGGGAGAATACGAGTGGAATTATTTCTCGTCCAATGGCGACCCAATAACAGAAGAAGACATCGTAGTGCGTTGGAATTCTATGGCTCTCCCGCCTGGCTGGGTTGATGTTTGGATTTGCCCAAACCCGAGAGGTCACATTCAAGCCACTGGGAAGGATACAAAGGGTCGACTTCAGTACCGCTACCATCCGGATTGGGTCGAAATAACCGCTGAAATGAAGTACGACGATGTCGTCTATTTCGCATCCCAATTACCCCGCCTTCGAAGGCAAATTGAACGGGATTTAGGAGGAAAAACGATGTCGCTTGAGACCGTTTCTGCGCTCGTGGTTCGACTCATGGACCTCCACAATATTCGCGTCGGTAGTGATGAATATGCTCGCTTGAATGAATCCTATGGACTCACAACGCTGAAATCAATGCACGTTAAGCACATCCGAGGAGATGAGGCGGAGGGTAAACACGATGTTATTTTCACGTTCACTGGGAAATCCAACAAGGACTGGGAAATCAAAATTGAAGATGATTATTTGGTTGACCTCATTTTGCGTACAAATCGTCTCGGAGCAAAGGACGCTGATTTATTCATGTACATTTCAGAAGCCGGAAATGAGGTGGACCTCAAAGCAGAACACATCAACCAATACATTCGGGAAAGTAGTGGTGAAGGATTTACAGCAAAAAATTTCCGTACTTGGGCTGCAACCTCCCGTTGTGCTGAACGACTCGCATTCCTATCAAAGGTGCAAACTCCACAAGCCATGAAGAAATGGCTGAAGGCTATGCCTGATGTTGAATCAATCGGCAATATCTGGAGCGAGGGTGAATGGGAAGTTCCTGAATCAGAAGCGCAACGTAGCAAAGTGATGCTTGCGGTTATTGACACCGTGGCGAGTGATTTAGGCAACACTCGTGCGGTATGTCGCTCGTCGTATATCCATCCATGGTTCATGGAGGCGTGGATGAAAGGTGCTCTTGGAACCGCATGGGAGAATGTTGAGTTGGAACGGAAAATGCAGGGTCTATCTCAAGGAGAAAGTGCAACGCTTCGGCTCTTGAAAACGATTTAATGCGTCACTTATCTTCTTAGGATGGCCGTTCCAGCATTATGGTATGGGCGAGATGCGAATTGAGAAGGACACGATGGGCGAACTCGAAGTGCCTGTTGACCGATACTACGGATGTCAGACGGCTCGTTCACTGTTGAACTTTGATATCGGAGACGACACCATGCCTGTTGGCGTTGTTCGTGCGTTTGGTATTCTCAAGCAGGCAGCAGCAAAAACAAATGTTGCCCTCGAGCAACTTGACCCTCAAGTTGGCGACCTCGTCATTGCAGCTGCTCAAGAAGTCATTGATGGGCATCTCAACGACCACTTCCCACTGCGCGTCTGGCAGACCGGAAGCGGCACACAATCGAACATGAATTCCAATGAGGTCATTGCGAACCGCGCCATTGAAATCGCTGGAGGCGAAATGGGTTCAAAGCATCCTGTCCATCCAAACGATCACGTCAATCGCGGTCAATCTTCGAACGATACATTCCCCACCGCAATGCACATTGCAGGTGCTGAGGGCTTCACTCATCGCTTGTTACCGAGCGTCCGCGCCCTACGCGATGCATTGGACGCTAAAGCCAAGGCTTGGGCGGATATTGTCAAGATCGGCAGAACACACTCTGATGGACGCCGTACCCCTCACCCTAGGCCAAGAGGCGTCAGGATGGGTCGCTCAGTTAGATGCCGATTTGCGACGATTGGATTTTGCATTGGATGACCTCTTTGAATTGGCGCTTGGAGGGACCGCTGTTGGAACTGGACTCAACGCTCACCCGCTCTTTGCACAAATGGTTGCTGATGAAATCGCCAACATCACCGGCTTGACCTTTTGTTCAGCAGAGAACAAATTTGCACAACTTGCTGCTCATGACGCCATAGTTGCTGCATCTGGGGCATTGAATACTCTAGCAGTATCGTTAATGAAAATCGCCAACGATGTTCGGTGGCTCGGGTCTGGCCCTCGATGTGGTCTTGGTGAACTTGCACTCCCAGCAAACGAGCCAGGTTCATCCATCATGCCGGGTAAAGTCAATCCAACTCAATCAGAAGCTTTGACGATGGTTTGCTGTCAAGTAATGGGCAACCATACCGCAATAACCATTGGGGGAAGTCAAGGAAACTTTGAGTTGAACGTCTTCAAACCGATGATGATTCACAATTTCTTGCATTCAGTTGACCTACTGACCGATGCTTGCCGTACCTTCCGAACTCGCTGCGTGGAAGGACTGGAGCCGGTTCGAGCCAACATTCAATCCAATCTTGAAAACTCACTCATGCTGGTTACGGCTCTTAACAACCATATTGGATACGATAAATCGGCAAAAATTGCAAAGAACGCTCACGAAAAGGGTACAACTCTTCGTGAGTCGGCATTAGAACTTGGATTTTTGACCAACGATGAATTTGACCAGTGGGTTCGCCCAGAAGACATGACTGGCTCTTCCTGAGCGACAGTCTGCCATCGTTTCTAAGAGAAAATTGTAGGCATCGTTGTATTCTGTTTGAATTCAAAGTGAGTTATCTGCTCGATTTAGAATATTTCGGGATATTTATCGGGCTACTCCTATTTCTTATTGCTAGTTAAACGTTTTATCAGTACATAGCGTATGGCAAGGCCCATTGCTTAAATTGAGAAGCAGAATTATTAACAATATGATGGCTAGAATGAGTGTTAGCAATGGATTCTGGTCGTCAAGATTTGCGATTAACAACAATCGTTGTAACTACCGTGTTCATCATTGTCGTTTTGATGGTTGGTGCTGTTGGAAATAACTCAGTCATTTTGAATGGGTACTCTGCTGTACTATATTGTGCAGTGATTTGTATCGGCATACAATGGATAGTATGGATTCCTGCATCTATCGGAAAAACTGAACGCTTCTATGATTTAACGGGTGGCTTAACGTATCTCACAGTAGTAGCATTCAGCCTTTGGGCAGGATCACAGTCCGAACTTCCAAGTCTGAGAGAATTAATCGTAAGTTTACTCGTTGTCATCTGGTCGTTGCGCCTGTCCGGTTTTCTTTATCTTCGTATTCATCGAACTGGAAAAGATGGACGATTTGACCAACTCAAAACATCGCCTATCCGATTTCTTGTACCATGGACTCTTCAAGGATTGTGGGTTTTTCTGACAATGATAGCAGTTATTGTAATCAATACTCAAGCGGATTCAGCGCCCGATTTAGAGATATGGGATGGTGTAGGATTGTTGATATGGATACTAGGATTTGGTATTGAGGCCGTAGCAGATTACCAAAAAACAGTATTCAATTCAGAATCTAATAATCAGGGTAAATGGATAGAAAGTGGTTTGTGGTCTTACTCTAGACATCCCAACTATTTGGGAGAAATTCTTCTGTGGACTGGAATCGCCTTCTTTGGAATATCTTGCTTTACAGGTCTAGAAAGAGTTGCTTGGATTTCGCCCATATTCATCTATATCCTCTTAACGAAAATCAGTGGAATTCCAATACTGGATAAACGAGCTTTAGAAAAGTGGGGAGATGATATAGAATATCAAAAATATAGAGATAACACTCCTGCTCTTATTCCTCGATTAGGCAGAAAATAATATTCTAGGACTTGTTTGCGCTGGGAGATTTATTTTTCTTATTTATCCCAAGGTTGAACGCATAAGCTCTCCATGCAAGGAAGTTCCTAGGAGAATACATCGAAATAATTGGCGATGGTAATGATGCGATAGTCCATCCTGTCAATACCTGAGCAATTTGTGCTCAAACGGGTTGTCTCTGAGCTCTTTAGTTGTAACAACTTTAAAGTTTGGAGGTTGGATCTTTTGATGAAAGGAAGTCACCCTCTCAAGGTGTTGCTGTTGGTAATTTCATTTCATATTAATAAGAATTAAGATGCTTACGGACGAGAACGCACCTATTTCAATGAACCATTCAAATTTGGGCTATGCAAGTCGCTACACTGTTCGACCGTATTCTTGGTCATAGAGCAAACGAAGCGCTCCGGACACTTTGCGTTCGAACCGCAATTGCTGGTTTCTTGCTTCACTTGTTGTTGTGCTTGCTTTACCAGCTTTCTCTGATTGATTTCAGTTCACAAACCAGTAAATTGTTTGATTCCTACCTTGATGCGTTGTACACCCCCTTCTCCATTTTCTTGGCTTACGAAGTCTACGAACTGATACGTACCATTCCAGACTCGTTCACCAATTCTATCGGAAAGCAATTTGAAATCATTACGTTGCTGGTTGTCAGAGATATTCTGAAGAGGTTGTCCGATATTGACGCTTCAGTCAGTTCAACCGTCGATGAAAGTATCATGACCCTAGCAGTGGAATGCTTGGCCTTTTTGATTCTCTTTTACACTGCCTTGTTCTTCAGCAGGGCCAAGCGTGAACCGAGTTCAATGACCAACGATAGTGAAGGGTTGGAGAGGTTTATTTCGCAGAAAAAGCAGCTTGCAATCTTACTGCTTGTGTTGTACATCCTAACGGCCATGTACTCTCTTTCAACATGGACCTACAACGTATTTGAGGGAGACGGAACCACGAACCGCACAATTTTCTTCCTCGACTTTTTCACTGTGTTGATCATGGCCGACATCCTGATTTTGCTGGTCTCTTATCATCACATCACCGAGTTCTCGCACTTGGCCCGCAACACTGGGTTCATCCTCTCTACGGTCATTTTGCGCGTTGCAATCGCCAGCCCAGGGATTTCGGGGGCAATTCTGTTCATACTCGCTGGCTGCCTAGGTTCAGCAGTCCTTCATTCAGGAGTTTTATTCACTCAAAAAGAACGACCCTCTATCGAAGAAACTGAGTAATTACTGCATCTCTGATGCTCTTTTTGAATGTTCAAAGCGTTGGCAAGCGGTACCCTCTGCCTCACCCATCTAATCAGTGGGGTCCCCTTTGCATCGGTTCCATTTGAAAAATCATTGAGCCCAGTTGTCCATGCCTTTCTTCACAACTAAGGTTCGAGCGATGAGATCTTGGTTTGTTTGCTTGTGATCTGTCCAAAGTTGTGCTAAATATCCGAATCCAAACGTAATTATTATCAGAAAAATCAAAGCATGTCGTTTGAGTGCTTTCTTCTTTGAGATTCTGTTTCCGTCATAGTCTGTAACAACCAACCCGAAGAGGCGTTTTCCTGGTGTTGCTTGCCATGATGAGGCATTGAAGAGAACAGGGTAAACCAAACCAACAATTACGAACAATACATCGGAAGAAATCCCTGCGAGACTCAAGAGTATACTTGGGACACTAATCAGCAACAAGTCGATTAAAAGAGCACAGGTTCGTGGTATAAATCCTGCAAAACGTCCTCTCTCTTCTCGAGAACCTCCAACTCCATTGTACACCATTTTATTTGCATATCCGAATTCATTAACGCCAAATTGCGTCCTTTTCTTTTCTTCATTTGATTGAGTGTTGATTTCCTCCCAATCAATTTCGATATTTCCTTCTGTATAATCGACGATACAATGTTGAACGAAACCTGAAAAATTAGGCATCTCTTTGGTGACTTCATTGAGTTTTTCGTCAATAGAAATTGTTTTCTTTTTTTTGCTTTCACCATCGTCATTGCCGTTCTTTGATTGAGTGTTGATTTGCTTCCAATCAATTTCGATATTTCCTTCTGTATAAGTCACGATACAATGTTGAACGAAACCAGAAAAGTTCGGCATTTCTTTGGCTATACCATTCAGTCTTGCATCAATAGAAATCGTCTTGTTCACTTTATTGCTCATGATTGCCCCATTAGCGAGTGATAATTAAGCGTGGTTGCGTATGTATGGAGGTATGTATTGTAATTCTATCATATTATCGAGTTTGGGTAAGCAAAGGGTGTATCCTAAACCCCACTGCATTTCTTATGCAATACGACGGGCTTTCAGTGGGTCAATGCTAACGCTACCGTTGTGAAAGACTCACTGAGGTTGAAATTTGTTTATGCTGTAGCCTGTGAGGCGTTTCTCTTTTTGTGAAATACACCTCTCGGGCTGACAAGTGAGTGTGAAGGCTTCTAAAACGATGGAATGACTAAAGAGGCTCTGACCGTGGGACAAATATGTTTCAGCATATCGCATGGAAAAGACCTCAACAATGGCACCTTGACTTGAGTTCAAACCGCATGACTGCGCTTGAACGCGTGATTGCAATCGGATTTTTCACAGCCCTTATTGCCCTCTGCGCTCAATTTGCAATCCTCATCCCTCGTATTTCTCCGGTTGAATTCACGCTGCAGACTTTTGCAGTCATGGCCACAGGAGTCTATCTAAGGCGTAACGATGCTTTCGCAGCAGGAAGTCTGTATGTCGTTCTTGGTGCAATAGGCCTACCTGTCTTTGCGGGTGGAGGAGATTACCTTTTCAGCGAAGGCGCTCTGTTTTACAAAGGAGGTTACTTGTTGTCATTTCCCATTGCATCGGCTTTAGTCGCCGAAGGTTTGGACCGCTCTAGAAGGGCCGGACATGCTGATTTGAAATCTCAACTGATCTGTTGGACGTTGGCTATGATTCCAGTTTATGTCTTTGGAACCTTGTGGCTTGCACACTCGTTGGATTGGTCACTAGAACTCGCCTTTAATGTAGGAACTAAACCATTCCTTTTGTGGGATGGTTTGAAGATTTTAGCACTAGCCCTCATTACGACAAAAGTGTGGACATATACCCCTCATGATGAAGAGCAAGCAGACGATTGAACAAACAGAATGTTTCGTTAAGTGGATTACTTGGATTGGCGCAGTGCAAGGAGTTTAGCTTGCAGTGCAGCTTTTCGGTCATCAACCGGCTCGTTATTTGAACTACTTTCTTGATTCATTCGCCGTGCGAGAAGGGCTGAATCCCACACAAGTACTTCCCCATCGTCGCATCCAACTGCTGTCCTTGTATCGGTACTGGAAATACTTCGAACACGAGAAAGTGATGTACTGGCGAGAAGGGATCCGTCAGATGAATCATGAACCGATAGTTGACCGTTTAGTTCTGAAGACCGGGCGACCCAGAAAAGGCTCTTCTCCTCTGCGAGGAGCCCGCTAACTTGTGCAGTAATTGGGTCTCCTTTGGATTCCCATTGCAATTTTCCATCGTCGTTACGAACAGAAAGATGCCCTGCATCGGTAGACGCTGCAAAGCCTTGTGAAAGCATACTAAGATGTTCAACCGCTCCTGATTCAGTACTCAAAACGTTGGCTTTGTGGTCCACAATCGAACCATCAGTTTGACCGAACAGAAGACGCTCTCGCCCCGATACGCCGCTCATGACCGGATACGAAGTAGGAGGTAGGTGATGTTCAAACGGGGGTTCATCGGAGAGTGTTAGCCACCCGCAGCGAGGCCTACCAAGGCCTGCATAACGCTGTTCACCGAGTTCAAGTACAGACCAAGGCCGTTCATCCATTCGCTCTACCCAAAGACATTCACCATTCACATTAAACTTCCAAAGGGCAGACTCAATGAAATCGTTGTGCTCGATATCATAAACAGATGAGACCGCTAGAAGACTGCCGTTCCACCATCGTACATCGTCAGCACTTCCCTCAAGGGCGACCTTCCAATGCTGTTCGCCCGTGTGGGAGTCCAAAGCAACAAGATGTAATCCGCTGGTCACCACAACCACTTGGTCGCTCACCGCAATAGCGCTGATTCTGTTTCCAGTTTGAGCGGTCCATAGGATGTTTCCTTCCTCGTCCCAACGAATCAGATGGCCGTCCCATCCTCCTGCAAAGACGTCTCCGTTTTCCATGACGTTGACCATTGAAACACTTTCGCCGAGAGAGCGTACCATCCAAGTAGCGCCTCTGAGGTCCATGCTTGAAGCGAGAAGTTCTCCGCCATAAGGAGGTCGCTTGATTGATTAGAATAATTGAGATTCCATCCTAAATGAAGAACGACGGACAAGAACAAAATGCTACCTGCGTGCGTTGGGGATTGAGCACCATGACTTCGTTCACCGATCAACTCAGCGATTCCAACGATGCCTATGTCAAATCCTTTGACGCTCATGATGTCCCCGGAAGGGCTGGTGTCCACCTTTTATTGCTGACTTGCATGGACTCTCGCATCGTCCCGCATGCTGTTTTGGGTTTGGAAGTTGGCGATATGAAAGTCATCCGAAACGCAGGTGCTCAATTAAACCCTGAAGTTGAACGTGATATCGTCCTTGGGAGCTATCTTCTTGATTGTGATAACATCGTCATCATGGCCCACACTCGCTGTGCGATGGCCAGTTTGAGTATAGCCGATGTCAAGGAAACTTTGGCGCGCCTAAGCGGCCTTGATTTCTCCACATTTGAGCCAAGAATGATTGAGAATCAAGAGGAAAAGTTGCGCCGAGATGTTGCGACCCTGCTCGCAAACCCCTTGTTGAAGAATGACGTCAAGGTACGAGGCGCAATTTACGATGTTGACTCAGGAAAGGTCAACTGGATTTGTTGACTCCCGATTCAATCGGTCAATGGAATACGTCGCCGAGGGATGGCGAACGTGAGCACAAAGGCTAGCAATCCAAGAATACAGGCTGAGTAATAGTGACCCATTGTAAACACGGAAAGGCCTGCAGAGGTCCTCAATAACCCGAGGGAGCCGTTTTTTAGAGCCCAGATACTGAATCCTGCTGCAATAAGTGCGAGCCCCATGAATCCAAATCCAACCAATACGTAGGTTGCAGAAGCACTCGGATCCATCAAAGGATGGTCCATTTGTGTCGGAGTCATATCAATTTCGCGAATCTCACAATCGGTCACATCTGGGTCTTCACAGGGTTGCTTAGCGAAGGTTTCGGACGAAGGCACGTTGAATGAAAGGGTAGTGAAACCGATCGGTTCAATCAATGCTGGAGGTGAGAGAAGGACACGGTTCGAGTAAACATCCCGATGACCATCTCGCTCCACGATAATGTCGGTACGAATCAGTCCAGGGGTGAGGTTTTCAAACTCAAAGCCTCCATTTTCACCAGTCGTGTTTTCCATCGAGAGCCATGTTTGAGTGCCTCGGTCTAGCCATGAGAGGTAAACGGTCGCTCCAGAAAGTGGTTGACCTGACTCATCCATGACCGAACCGCGGAAAGTGGCTGTTTCGGCTGGTGCGCTCTGGGCCAAGCGATAGACGAATTCATCTGGCCGAATCAAACCGTCATCGGGAGAGGCGAAATCCAGGCCGTTGAGAAAACCAAGAGCGCAGATAAACAACAGGAAGACTGCTGTTGCTCGCCCCATAGGATGTAGATTTGGGTCTTCAATCGTCAATACAGCACCGGAGGATGCAAACAAGAGCGGCGTTTCTTTGATCATTTCGTCGAGATACGGGGCTTCTTCCCCTGTCTCATCCGCCATGTTCTACGGTAGAGGTGGCCCTACTTGACTTCAATGCGCTCGTTCCACCGAGCCTTTAATTTCTCAAGAGCCGCATGAGTGAGCCACACGGTGAGCGAAACCGTTCCGTTTGGGTCCCGCTCGTTTGAAGTCACCATGCCTTGGTCATAGATATCTGAAACAATCCGCTCAACAGCATCACCGGTATTGTCCATGGATGGGTGAACGTGAACCATTGAAGGCGAACCAAACAAATGGCGGAGTATGGATGCCTTCAGCGCATCAATTCCAACGCCAGAGTGTGCTGAAATACCGAGTGCCGGGGGAAAGCCTAGCCCTGCTACAGTTGCATGGGCTTCGTCGAGCATATGCTCGTCTGCTTCGTCAATTTTCGTCAAAACGACTTGCATCGAATGATGGTATGGGTCCATAGCATCATTCCATGGAAACTCATCGTCCACCGGTTCACCGTAGAGCCGTTCAAACACTTCCCGTCGGGTGGTGAGGAGTTTTCGTTCGAGTTCGAGGGGGGAGTCAGAGGCATCAGCCAAAACTAAAGTCAAATCGGCTTCTAACGCTTCAGCGAGAGTTGCTTTAAATGCCGATAGAGTAGCGTTTGGTATGTTATCAATAAATCCAATGGTATCTGCAAGAAGAACGCGAGGGCTATCTTCCATACGCCCCACTGTGGTCTCTAAGGTGGAAAATAATTGGTCTTCAACAAGTACTTTTTTCCCTGACAAGAGGCGGAAAAGGGACGATTTTCCAGCGTTTGTATAACCGATTAAACCTACCGTAACTGCCCCACTGCGGACCCGTTGGCGTCGGTGTTCTCGCTGAGCATTGGTTTGTCTGGTTTGCCTTCGGCGCAGGTTTGCTAATTCTCGGCCAACGTTCGCAAGAACATTTTGGAGTGCCGTTACACCGCCGCCACCGTATCCTGCTCGCTCTCCGGTGGTTTGCTGATGCATGAGTTCACGCAGAACAGTTCGGTCGGATTGTAACTGGGCAATTCGAACCTGCGTTCTGGCCTCAACTGAGGATGCATGTGACGTGAAAAGCGACAACAAGAGGCGGACTCGGTCCCAAAGTTCGAGGCCGATAGTCTGACTGATGTTGACCAGTTGGCGAGGTGTTGCATTGGTGTGAATAAGAACGAGGTCTACCTTCCCCCATGGATGTTCTTTGATAGCACTTTTTCGCTCGTCGGCAACATCTTGAAGACGCCCCTTTCCAAAGTAACTACGAGGATCTGAATTGCCTTTTTGGTTAATTTTTTCGACGATCAAAATGCCCATCGTAGCCACTAACGCCTCAAATTCCGACGTGTCTTCTTCTCCCCGAATCAAAAGCAAGGCGTGACGGCCCTCGTGGTTGGTACGAGCCTCCCCCAGAACTACACCACCGCTCCCGGCGACGACAAAGGGGTCCTCGGGCGGTTGGGCCATGAACAGTGGGGGGATTAGCCTCATATCAGCCCACCCCAAGACCTTGCTATGGCGGAACGCCACGAAATGACCCTGACTTGGACTGGTGACCTTGAAACCGCTCACCGCTTGGTTGAGTTAGCTAGCCCGTATGCATGTGAAATCAAGTCTAATGCAGAACATGATACGGTCATCCTTACTGTTCTTGTTGTTGAGAACGATTTGCAACAACTGCGTGATACGGTTGACGCTCTACTCGTGTCTTTTGACACCGTAGAAAACGAGGATTGACGAGGCGGTAAATGTGCCTGATATCCTCTTGATTGATGCTAACTGTGTTCTGTGTAACCGTCTGGCAAAACTCCTGAATAAACGTCGTTCGAAGAAGAGCCAACTACAAATCTACGGCATTGATTCGGAAGAAGGTGTGAAATTCATTGAAGGTTTTTCCGAATCGATCAAAGAAGCCGATTCCATGTACCTCATCAGGGCAGGTCGGCCTTTTATTCGCTCAGCAGCAAGCATCAGATTGTTGCTCTACATGCGTTGGTATTACACAATCTGGTATCCATTTGCATGGCTCTTTCCGCTACCACTACGAGATGGAGTGTATCGTCTTCTCTCGCGGTATCGTCACCGATTGTCAAACAGATGAGTTGTTCAAAACTCCAGGTCCAAAACAACGGGTGCATGGTCTGAGACGTCAATTCCACCCTGGCGAACGATAAAACAGTCTTTCAAGGCTCGAGTTGCCGACTCGTTGAGAAGAAAGTAATCAATTCGCCATCCACGGTCTTTGACTCGTGCTTGACCACGGTTTGACCACCAGGAGTAGAGTTTGTTGCCTTCGCCGGCGATGTGACGAAATGCATCGGTCCATCCATCGTTGAGTAAATCCGTAAACCATGCTCGCTCATGGGGGAGGAATCCCGAAGATTTCGCATTGCCCTTCGGGTTCCAAATATCGTCTTCTGTATGGGCTATATTGAGGTCGCCACAGACAATAACGGGACGTTTGTCCTCAAGATATGGCCGGAGAAATGTTCGCCATTCCGCCATCCATTCTTCTTTGAAGCGTTGGCGCTCTTCCTTGTTCGAGCCGCTAGGAAGATAGGTGTTAATGCAAATGATCCCGTTGACTTCGCAGACCAACACGCGCCCCTCTGTATCGAGTGGGTCTTGACTTCCACCATGCCCGGTTTGGAGAACGGCATGAGGTTGTTTCGTGGCCGTTGCAACTCCTGAATATCCCTTCTTTTCTGCTGGATGAAGTGTTACTTGCCAGCCTTCTGGCCAGCTCCAGTTCTTTGGGAGTTGTTCCTCTAACGTCCTTGTTTCTTGTAGCATCGTAACGTCTGCATCAAGTTCTTCGAAATAGGAATCAATTCCTTTACGGATGGCAGCACGTAATCCGTTCACGTTCCAAGAAACAAAGCGCATGATTCAATCGTAGGGCCGGGAGTGAATAAGGATTCAATCAAGAGCGGATGATACGTGCTGACCTGCCTCCTTACCTGTATGGGCTGCGGCGTCTGCTAAAGCGTGGATACTAGCCACCCATTCGCCTGCGAGTAGTATTCCTTCACCACATAGAGCGTCAAATGCAGGTTTTTCTCCGGAGGTTTGGATGGTAATTGTCCGTTGTTGGCGCTCGTGAATGAGATGGTTTCGCCATCCTGGGGCATGATGGTCGAGTGCTTCATTTAGGCGCTGAAGACGGGATTCGTGTGACTCTCCTTCTCGTTCAAAAGCCACGGAAGAAAGGAAGGCTCCATCCAACTTCATTCGTGGTTGGATGTTGGCATAATCCAAAATAACAACACCGCCTTCTTCGTCAATGATTCCGTGCCGCTGTGTCAAAGGCCGGGAAGAAAGAGCGGCATCAACGGTACTTGCAAGGATTGGTTGGAGGGCTGGTTCTTTACCAAGCCAGTGCGGAGAGAGTAACTTTTTTGCTCGCTTCCAACCGCATGCTACAATGATCACATCGGTTTCTAATTCACGCTTGTCTGCAAGATAGACCGTTCCATTCTGAATTGAAACTACATCACAACCTGCTTCGATAAGCACGCCAACTTCATCCAGTGCAGATGCCATTCGTCCGACAACGCCGGACCATCCCTCGCCAACCACGCATAACTTTCCTTTTTGTAACGCTTGAACTCGGGAGGCATGGGCATCTAAAGCGCCCATATCGGCTAGGAGGTGCGCTCCACTGACTGCAGGATGTGTCCGGTCGTTTGCCTTCAGCACCCTCCTTAGAAGGGATGCTTGCTTGACATTCCCCCGAGGTCGAAGTGGCCCGACACCAGTGACGTGTAGACGGTCCAAACGTAGTGTGCCAAGCACCATTTTCAAGCGACTGACTTTCTTTGTAACCTTGGCCAGTGGGCCGTTTGACTGAAGTAAGTGGGGGCCAAATCCAAATGGAATTCCATCAAAAGATTCTGAGGTGCCGCGCCCACCAAGGTGTTCTCCACGGTCAAGAATCACAACATGATGACCCGCCGTTGTGGCGTAAAGGGCTGCCGTGAGTCCTGAAAGGCCCGCACCAATCACTGTCACTCGAGCCATACCATCGGCTCAAGGTCGCAGGTGAAAAGATATGCGCTCAAGGGTTGGCTTGAAGTGAAGGTTCGCATTCCGTCATTCATGGCCGATGAGCAACCTGTGCCTCATGACCGCGGACACAAACTGTGGACAGTAGAAGGCGGAGCAAGTCGTAAACTGCTAGCAAGCATTGACCGCTGGGTCAGTGCTATCGTCGGTGACGACGGCATCGATATGCCTCTTTCAAGTCGGTCAGAACAGGTTGATGCTACAATCGTTGCACGTCAAGATGGTTTGATTGTCGGTTGTGCTGCTGTTGATTACATACTCCAAATATGGGCGCCATCAGTTCGCATCTCATGGTTTGCAGGCGATGGTAAACGGGTATCAGAAGGTGATGAAATCGCCAGTTTGTCCGGAGACCGAGACAGTCTTCTCATCATTGAACGGCCAATTCTCAACATGTTGGGTCAGCTTTCAGGAATTGCGACCAATGCGAAGCGTTGGTCCGCCATCGCACCCAAACAGATCGCTTGCACGCGCAAGACGGTTTGGGGTCTCTTAGACAAATGGGCCGTGCACATGGGCGGTGGCCTATCACATCGGCTCTCTAAAACGGACGCACTCATGATCAAGGAAAACGATCTTGCCAGCATGCACCAAGAATTAGATTCGCATGAACATCGCCTCGTCGCCTTTTTGCAAACAGTAGATATGGCTGAAGTTGGGGCTTTTCTAGAGGTTGAGGTTCGCACCGAAAAAGAAGCGATGATGGCTGCTATGGTCTGGTCGGGAAGAAGAGCCGAAGGGATTGACCGCCTCGTCATCATGCTTGACAACTTTACTCCAGAGGCTTGCAAATCTGTTTCTGAACAAATGATTGACCAAGAAATCCGTCAACATGTTGTCTTGGAAGCAAGCGGTGGAATTACCTTCGAGGGGCTCGATGAGTGGCGCGAATGTGGGCTTGATGTCGTCTCAACCAGCGCAATAAATCGGGGCGTCACCCCGATGGATCTCAGTATGCTTGCTCAAGGCTTGTAAGGTGATGACATGGATGAAATTGCGGCAGACCCCAGTCATCCACGTTATGCCTCATTACTGATGAGACATCGCTTAGAAGAAGCCGAAAAGAAAGGGATGTTGGCCGGCAGTGCAATGATTGCACACGGTCGTGGAGAAGCGTTTGACTACCTGCTTGGCGAGGTTACCATTCCTAGCGCCCTTGATGCTACGCGACATGCTCTTGCTTCAATGATACAGGGGCAGCGAACTGTTCTCAGTGTCAACGGAAACGTTGCAGCGCTCGCTAGTGATGAGATGTTAATCCTGGCTTCCGCACTTGGATGCCCTTTAGAAGTCAATATTTTTTACAGGACTCCAGAACGTATGAAAGCGATTCTTGGACATATATCAGAGAGAAAAACCGCCCTCGGATTGGACGTTGAAGTCCTCGGACATGCACCGAATGCGCTCATACCTGGACTCAAAGGTCCACGGGCAGCCTGCCACAAAGAAGGTATCTTAGACAGCGATGTGATTCTTGTTCCCCTCGAGGACGGGGACCGCTGTAGAGCATTGATGGAAATGGGAAAAACAGTCATTGTGATCGACTTGAACCCTAGGTCTCGGTCGGCTCGTGAGGGAACCATTACCATCGTTGATGAATTGTCAAGGGCGTTGAAGAACATGGTCGCTATGATGGATGAAAAGGCCTCAATTGTCATGGATGCTCATTATGATAACGATGCGACGCTGGACCGTGCATTGGAATGGATGCTCAATACACTCAAAGAAGAGTGAATGTTGTTTCTGAGGTCAGAAACGCTCGCTCAACTTGTGAGTCAAACGGTCTGCGATAGCTGTACCGACATCGGAACAAGAAGCGCTTCCACCGATGTCGTATGTGACAAGTTTTCCTTCTCGGAGGTGGTCTGCAACGCTATCATCAATCAGACGGGCGATTTCAATCAATTCATCTTCGCCGTTTTTACGACCAAGGTAGTCCATCATCATCTGAATGGAATTGATGGAAGCAATGGGGTTGACCTTGTTGAGGCCTGCGTGCTTGGGAGCTGAACCGTGAACGGGTTCAAAGAAAGCATGTTTGTCACCGATGTTACCGGATGCTGCCATGCCCATTCCTCCTTGCAGAACGGCGCCTAAGTCCGTCGAAATATCTCCGAACATGTTGGATGTTACGACGACATCGTAGTGCTCAGGTGAGCGTGTTAGCCACTGCATGAATGCGTCAATGTACCCGTAGTCGGCTTCTGTGCCTGGGTGCTTCTCTGCAATGGATTCAAATGTTCTCCGGAACAACTGGCATCCACGGGTAACGTTCGATTTGTCAATGCATGAGACGCGGCGTTGTCCATCGATTGGAGCACCGTTTCGAGTTGCCGCAACCTCGAAGCCCATCTCAATCAATCGTTGAGAGCCGGCTCGTGAAATCGGACGTGGATCGTAGGCTACTTCACCCTCTAAACCAGGGAATGTCATGGGTTCTGGCTCATATTCTGGGCGCCCTTGAGCGCGGTCTGCACTTCGGCGAAGAAGAGCATGGTAGAGGCCTTCTGTATTTTCGCGGAGAATGGTCATGTCGACCATGCCGGGCTCCCAAATTTGACGGAAGCCGCCGTGAATCTTGTGAGGTACTCCTTCGTAGAGTTTGATAGGTCGAACATTAGCATACAAATCCAAGCCGCTTCGAAGACCGAGAATGACTGAACCGCCAGCGAGGTCTCCGTTTGGTAAAAGAGCGCCTGGTTGACCAATGGCTCCAAGGAAGATTGCATCCGTTTCATCGCGGCAGAATTCAAATGACCCGGGGGCCCATTCTTCTCCGGTTGTAAGGTAGTGCTGGCCGCCACACGGAATGACCGTTTGGTCAAAGCCGTGATTCGTATTTGCTTGAATTGTATCAAGAATCCGTTGGGCTTCCAAGGCAACTTCGCGCCCAGTTCCATCGCCCGGCAGTACTGTAATGCGGTGGTCACCCATGATGTCGGGACAGGGCGCCCATACATGAACGATACCCTCGTGAAAAAAAGGCAATAGGGCGCGCGGCCAAACGCTTACCTTCCTTTCCTGTGGCGCGCTAATATTCAGGGATTGCCGATACTGTAAACGGTCTCCATAGGAAATTGCGGTTCATCATGAGGGGCATGCTTCATAGGCTGTCATGTCAGAAGGACTGTCATGGCGGATGAGGGACAAAAGGAACAAGAAAGCCGTATCTCTCTTGAGGACATGCCCCTTGAGGTTCGCCAATTAGCAGATGTGATGCTCGGCGTCAACCCAGATTGGAACGTCCATGATTGGCTTGTGAAGCAAGCCGCCAATGCTATGGATCTCTTGACTGTGGATTTACTGCACGAGAAATTAGCCATTGAACAACGACTTCAGCGATTAGACGACCTTGGCCGTAGGATTGAAGGCGTTACTCGGGAGGATAGGGCGGATGACCCATACCAAAGAAATTTGTTTGACTGCTTTGACATCAACGAAGAACATCCGTTGAGAGGTTTAGGACAACGAGCCGTTGAACCAAATCGGGCTGCTGAGCCAGTAAATCTTGGACAAGAACCGCATCCTTCGAGTGTATTCATTGACCTCATGCCGAATGACAATACCGACGACCCACTACTTGCAATTGCATGTCAGACCGTACTGATCACCGTAGAGGCTGAACTGGCAAGTGGTGAACCGGTTGCTACCCTTGAAGCGATTTTCAAAGGAACTCGTTCATACAACATTGATGATGACGAGACTGATGAAGCTCTTGACCACCTCCTATCCATTGGTGGGTTGATTGAAATCGATGATAATTGCTTCATTTTATTCCCTCAATAAGTGGGGTCCCGCATAAGTCCCAAGACATCCTCTTTATGTCCGGGCACAGAGTATATTGTATGGGAATACTACGCTCGCTCTCGGTTGCAACACTGACATGGTTCACCGCTACCGCATTTTTATTCCACCCACAACTCGCTTTAGCCCTCTCCATTATGATGGCTTTTTTTTCAGAGGCTGCACACCATCATAGTGAGATGCGAACCATGCGCCGCAACCATCGGGAAATGGTAGGGCTTGTTAGAGAAGCGAACATCCACATCGACGGGTTGGAAGCGGCCCTCACGCGCCGTCACATAGAACTCAACACCGCCAATGAAGAACTCCGTCGACGAGATGCGGTCGGAAGCCCAGCAGCTAGAGAACTTCTCAAACGTCAAGAAGAGGCCATGGATGCTGCTTCACGCGCCCTTGATAACCGTCAAGAACGAAGTAACATTGTTCTCGAAAGCATGGAACGGCTGCTATCATTCCAGGCTGAACAAACCGCCAACATGCAGCAAACAATGGGAGATCTTCTCCACCAAATTGCTCTGCAGCCTAGGGGGAATGTCACCATGCAAGATAGTGTGCTCGTCCAAGACATGAACGCTCCCCCCTCAGAAGTAAGAGCCCAGCACAGGGGGACAGAGGCACTCAAGGAAATCAACGAATGGCTCAAGCGAGAAGCGGTATCTTCACCTTGAACAGCGGTTTGGCTTAGGCATGGCGGCCATGACGAAGAAGGAAGGAGCTCGTCGAATTCTTGACGCTACAGCCTCACGATCTCGGATGAAAAACCGAGCAATTGTTGCTGGCATCACTGGAATTGCTCTTGCCTTGGGGATTATGGCCCTCACCAGATGGGAATTTGGACTTGCAGCCTTCCTTATTTTTGGACTCTTGATGCAGTTCTCCGTGGAACGAATGAGCACGAGTATCCGTTCAAGCCAACTTCAGGGGCTTAAGGCGCTAGGATGGAAAGAAGATACCGAATTTGACGATGCGTGTATGGAGCGACTGAAGAATCTCTTGGATTTGTGAGGGTTTAATTTGGCTAGCGAACTTGACCCGTTTTCGGATTACTTCGCCAATGAAAGCGCCTCTTTATTTCGGTGGAAAGGGAGCAATTTTCTTCTTGGAACATTTTCTGTTTTACTGTTCTTACCTCCACCTCTGCAATACTTCGGTGTCGTCTCAGCGGCAATCACATTAACCAGTGAAGGATTACGGCGCAATCATCGTTCTAAGAGCGAAGAACGCCTCCTAAAATTTATTGACGCAATCGAATTTGATTGGGATGTGCTTTCTGAATTGGATGTTGATGACGAGTCCATGGAACGACTCCATCAAGCCTTCATCGCTGCCAAATTTTCGGGCATGGACCGCACAAACTCCGAGGAGATAAGAGGTCGTGGTGGTGATGAAAAGGGGCCTGCACTGTCCGAAAACATGGATGAATTCAACAAAAAACGGGAGCGTGTGGACCCCGCCCTTCATGAAAAAGAATACGAAGGGTTGGAAGGACCTCTGCGACACAGTGAACATCTTTTGCGAGATGCTGACCTTGTGTATGCAAAACAAGCAGAAGAACGATGGAAAATATCTGAAGCAGAGGATGCGGACCTCATTGAAGCAGGTGTTGAGCGCTTAGGAGACTTGGTGGCAACGGAATGGTTCGAGAAAAACGCCCAAGACGGGGCCGTTTCTGAAGTGATGAAATCAGACGATCCTCAATAACCAAGGTGGGGCAGTTTCAATACAGGGTCGCCTCGTGGTATCTTCATGGAGGTAAAGGCCATTCTTATCGCCGGAGGCCACGGAAGTCGCCTCTATCCCTTCACTCACTATGTTCAAAAGACGATGCTTCCATTGTATGAACGTCCTGTCATCGATTACGCTCTCGGCACGATTCGTCGTGCTGGAATTAAGGACATCACCATCGTTTCAAACCAATTTATTGGGCAAATCACCCGCCACGTTGGCCAAGGACTTGAAGGAGAACGAATTCATTATGTCATCGAAGAAGAACCTCGCGGCGTTGCTGAAGCACTGAAACTAGCTCGCCCATATAACGACCAAGTTCGTTTGTTGATCTATTTCTCAGATAACATCACTACCATGGAATTGAATGAAATCGTTGCGAACTTCTCCAATGCTGAAACACCACCAGGTTGTATCTTGATGGCGAGAGAAGAAGAACATCCAGAAGCATTTGGCGTTTGTGTTCTTGATGAAGATGAGAATGTGATTGATATCGTTGAGAAGCCCGAAAACCCTCCCTCAAATCTTGCCATTGGTGGAATTTATCTCTTTGATGAACGATTTTGGTCGTATTTGGACCAAGCCGAAGCCATCCACGGTACAAACACATCGATTTCTGATGTGAACCGCATCTATGTTAATGACAAAGAGGCTGAATTGATTTCTGTTGGCGAAGAAACATGGGTGGACTGTGGTACTCCAGATACATTGCTGAAAGCCTCATTGATGGCTAAAGAAGGCAAGCTGGACCCGACCCCACACCGATAAGGAGGAGATGTTGTGAAAATTGGAATTATTGGAGCAGGCATGGTCGGAGGCGCTATTGAGCATTGCTTTTCAGATGCCCATGAACTCTTCATCCACGACCCTGCACGAGGGACTTCTCTTGAGGACGTTATTGGCCATGTTGATTTCGCATACATCGCTGTACCAACGCCCCCACACCCCGTAACAGGAGCCTGCGATACTCGGATTGTTGAGGAAGTCCTTGACGCCCTCCCCGAAGGATTCACTGCTGTTATCAAGAGCACAGTTGTTCCAGGAACAACGCAGCTCTATCACGAGCGTTATCCTCATCTGAAGATTGCTTATTCACCGGAATTCTTGGTTGAACGTCAGCGTTTGGAAGATTTTGCTAATCAAGATATTTTAGTTGTTGGCTCCCATCATGAAGACGTTGTAAAGCGGGTGTTTGAACAACACAAGGAAGCGGGTGTGTTGCGTAGAGAACAGTTGTTCCATGTCACGCCAACCCAAGCGGAATTGGTGAAATATACCAAGAATACATTCTATGCAGTCAAGGTGACCTTCGCCAATCAACTGTACGATATTTGTGAAGCCATGGGTGAAGATTGGTATGGGATCCGTGATATCATTACTGCAGAACAGGCTCAACCTATCGGCCCTTCACACTTGGATCCTATTTTCGGGCTCAAGCGAGGCTTTGGAGGCAAGTGCCTACCAAAAGACAGCCTGGCACTTGGAGTATTAGCTGAAGAATTGGGCGTCAAATACGCGCTCATGGACGCGATTCAACATGATAATGCACAATTGCGAGGCATCCTTACCGGCAAACCAAGTGATGTTGTCACCAACGACGATTGATATGGCTGAGGTATCAGTTCTAACTCGCCTTGCACCACGAGGTTCCTTACTTCGATTTGGAATTGCGGGCAGCTTCAACAGCCTTGCATTTTTTATTGTCTGGGAGGCGTTCTTGTGGTCGTTGACGGACACGGATGTTCGTATCTTGTGGGGAACTGCTTGGGGCTTGACTGGAGTTATGGCGCATTTCGTTCATCGCGCCTATACCTTTGACGCAAGAAAACCGGTGAAGTGGACCTTTGCAACCTCAATTCCGACCTATCTATTTAGCCTCGTTGGCTCAAGTTATACCATCGGGGCGCTATCGGAAATGTACCCAAATAACTTGAGGGTGTTGTCGGTACTCAACATGCTTGCTTGGGGCTTCGTAGTGTGGCTCACTATGCGAGTTTTGGTCTTCCAATACAAAGATGAAGACCCGAATGCTCAGACCGCATGAGTCTCAAGAACTCCAAGCGGAATGACCTTGAGGGCATGCTCGTGGGTTGCTTCTAAATCAAGCGGGCATGCTTGTCCAGCATTTACAGCATCAAGCCATGTTCGAGCACAAACACACCAAGAGTCACCAGGCTTCAGCCCTGGAAAGTTGAATTCTGGGACGGGGGTGATCAAATCATTTCCTTGCCCTTTTGCGAATTGAAGGAAATTTTCATTGAGAACGCAGCAAACTGTGTGTGAGCCACGGTCGTTTGAGTCAGTATTGCAACAACCATCCCGATACCAGCCGGTCAGCGGCTCGTTTGAACAGGTTTGGAGTGGCCCTCCAAGCACATTGATACTAGGGTCCATGAATAAACTGAATGTTTCAAAGTCTTTCAAGACTTGCTTTGGATGCTAACCCAATCCAGCCCATGCGCGAAACCTCTGCCACGCCGATCGTTCGGGAAGTGAATCTGATAGCCCAAGCATCACGTCCAATTCTCCTGACTTTTCAAGAATCAGAAGATGGTCAAATCCACCAACTAGTGCCCCATCAATAAGAATCTGTGGCACTGTTTTTGCACCCCGTGAAGCCATGCTAAAGGCACGCTGAATAGAGGGGGAGCTCTTGAGCCGTCGCTCGGTTACTTCGACCTGCTTGTTCTCAAACAACTGCTTTGCACGAACACAGGCGCCACAACCCTTGTTGGTCCAAATGACGACGTCTGGCTTGGCCTTGGCACCCACGGACTTCGGTGATGGCTATGAGGTTTGAAGATAGCCCTCCCTAAGGGGCTTCCAACCGTTGAGTTCTTGGGGAAGAAGCGTTCGTATAAGTCCAATGCTACCTGATACGGTTCACAAATTACCCCGGGAACAACGGTTTGCCTACGCACGGCTTCTCGCTTACATGGCTCGAATTGATGACGAATTGACCATTGACGAGATGGCGATGTTTGAACAGCGTCTCGGAACAGCACTACTTTCGCCCAATCAACGTCAAATGATTCGGGATGAGTTGAAAAATCCTCCTTCTCTTGAAGAGTGTATGGAGAATTTGTCCGGAGAAGCCGGTCGTCTCGCTCTGCGTGACGCTGTCATGATGGCAGCAGCAGATGGAAATGTTGACGAGGATGAGCGTGATGCACTCGAGGATATTTCTGAACTTCTAGGGCTCAAGGAAGATGCCGTTGACCAACTGCTCAATTGGACCGTAGCTGGTTACAGGTGGATGAAAGAAGGCTACGACATTTTGGACAACCTTGAGGAATGAACCATGTTCCCTGATGGTTTGAGCCATCGTTCACCACAAGAATTGCGCAGGTATGCCGAGGTTTTGGTTTACATTGCTGCAGCTGACGGCGAACTCGTCCGGGAAGAAATCGCAGTGATTGAAGCAATGATGGGACGTTGTATGATTCATCCGGAAGTCCGAGTTGACATCCGTTCAGGATTTGAGCATCCCGTCCCCCTTGAACAATCTCTGATAGATTTAGAGCAGGGCTTAATTCGTTTCATTCTTAGAGATGCTGCGTTCGTCGCTGCTATTGATGGGAGTTACGACCCGAAAGAAATCAAGGCACTGAAGGCAATTGCAAAAGCAGGAGATGTCGATAAAGAAGAACTTTCCTCCCTTCTTGATTGGGTTGGAGATGGGTGGAATTGGTATCAAGAGTTTTCTAAAATCCTCTGAGCAAAACGGCAAATTTTGAGCATTGCAGGAAGAGTCACATTCAAAGATAGAAAGCCGACCCGCTTGGAGTGGTGGGGATGATGCAAAACGGAGTCAGCGGATGGTATGCACGCCTAGATAGATGTCTTGCTGACCGCGACAAACAGATTGACATCTGGCTCAGCACATGGGAGCAGTCCCTCAAATCGTTCCAACCAATCGCCGCGCTCCTTCCTGAAGATTGGCCAACACTTCCGGCAAATCTTCTCACCGACCCGGGCCATGTGCTCGACCATCTTTTGGCTCGGCACGATGCCGAGTCCGATGGCCGCTCTCCTCGGGGTGCTCACCCAACTCCACCTCGTTTGGCCGACGCCGTCATTGCCTCTGAAATGCGTGAAACTCTCATCAATCCTAAGAAACCTGTTCAACAATCAAATTTCCTCATGAGCAATCTTCCTCCTGGCTTCAGACAACATGTCGAGCAACTCAATTTACCCGTGGCTTCTCAAGAAAATGAGGTAGACAATGAAGCCGAAGCGGCAGCGGTCGAAGAAGGGCGACGCACCTTGAGTGGCATCCCTCTCCCCGTTGCCGATACTGCAACTGGCGGTGGCTTGTTCCATGCTCGCCTCATTCGTCGTCACGCTGACGCCCACGATGAGGCAGATGCTGAAATTAAGAAGATGGATACTCGTCGTTTCTTCGCCAACATCCAACTTCTTGATATCGATCCTTTGGTGGTTCAGAGCACAAAGGTCCGACTACTTCTCGAATCTATCCGACACGAATTGGTCAGCTTCGGCCCGGAAACCCCCGGTAAAATTTCACGAAAAGAAATGGAAACCCTACTTGATGAAGGGGTCCAGCAAGGTGACGCACTACAAGGTGAATGGCCGTGGTCACAACAACCACGATTGGTCCTCACCAATCCTCCTTGGCTCCGAATCAAAGACCGATTCCGCGGAATGGAAGACGGAAGCCGTCTTCGCAAGGAACTTGGAGAGCAACTTCGCGCCCTCCAAGACGACAACAAGCCCCGTTTCTCAACCATGCGTGGCAACGTCAACCTCTACCGCCTGTTCATTGAACGCAGTTTGCAGATACTGGAAAACGGTGGACGATTGCGGATGGTTGCTCCGGACAGTTTGTTGCGTGAGCAATCCTCTCACCCTCTGCGAGAACTCTTGGTCAAGGAACACGCTTGGACACAGGTATGGGCTATCGAAGAAGCAAACTTGCTCTTCCCGGGGATGACACAAGGCGTTGTCGTCTTGGGCATCACAGCTAACGGCGACAGAACCAATCTCATGATACACGGGCCAATTACTCGGTCTGACCTACGCCGAGACGGGGAAGGGTTATCGAGTCGGGTCCCAGTGTTTGAACTCAAAGATGAACGATGGACCTCGTGGGCCCGGGACACATGGGCAGTTCCACGGCTCCCAAGGGACCGTATTGAGCGCAAGTATACTCTTGAGGTTCTGGACCGATTGGCCTTGCTCCCTCGCTTGAGCGACGAAACGCACCCACTAACAACCAACGAACGACAGGTTCGTGTTCGCGTCGGTGAAATTGACCAAACTGCTCATGCAAAATTCATAGAAACATGGGTCAAAGGAAAGCGCAGTCGTCCGTTCATTCGCGGCGTGCACTTTTCCGAAACTGAAGATGGAGAGGTGTTTATTCGCCACCCTGCGTTTAGAACCGATATCCCTTCTCGCGCCAGTGAACGGCAACTCGCTATGTGGATTGGAGACCATCACCCTCGTTTCGGCCCTCGACTCGCCTGCCAAGCTATTGTCAACGCTCACCAAGAGCGACGACTACGGTGGGCAGTAATCCCCGAAGGAAGCGTGCTGGGCAACAGTGTAAACCACATTGAACTCCATCAAGAAATACAAGACCGCCTCATTTCTGAGCATGAAAACCTTGAATCTGGCCTGAATTGGTTGTGTAAGCACCTCAACAACGATGATCTTGACGAGTGGGCTCGTGCCTGGGCTGCAAACAATAACGTCAATAATTACGAATTGGAGATGCTTCCGTTGGAATTGCCTAAGGCTTTTCCGCAAATCAGCACTGTCACCAACTGATTGTATGATTTTACGAATTTAATTTCCGAAAACGGACCTTAGCAGCCCTAGATTTTATATCACATAACCCGTTGGAAAAGGTTGTACGACTTTCGGGGGACGCAATTCAATGGGCATTCATCCAAAAATCGGAATCACTGGCTTGCCTCGGAGTGGAAAGTCCGCTGTAATGGAAAAAGTTCTCAAAATGCTTGTGGATGAGCGTACGCGAGAGATAAAAATGCGGGGAGGGACCGTTGAAAAACCAATTTTGGGCGGTCTCCGAACTGAACCACTACTCGAAAACGGAGAACGTCTAGGATACAAGATCATTGACGTTGTTACCGGAGAAGAGGGTATTATCGCCCACAAAAGCATCGATTCTCGCCTCCGAGTTCTTGGGTACGGCATTGATATTGAAGAATTAAACCGCGTTGCCATTCCAGCGATTGATTACGCCCAGCACAACTGTGAAGTTCTCGTCATCGACGAAATTGGTAAGTTCTCTGTTGAGTCGGAAGCCTTCGTCAGCGCAGTGCGTAGCGCTTTAGAAGTTGACATGCCAACCTTGCTAACCCTTCACAAAAAGAGTCGCCATCCACTCTTGCAAGACATTCGTCGTCGTGACGACGGTCGTATCCTTGAAGTCACTCCGGTTAATCGGGCATTATTGCCATATAAGATTCACAAGTTGATGCGAGAAACCTACTGAGCATATCCACCTCATCGGTTGATTCATCCGTAAGAAGTTCTTGGAACGTTCATGCACCCCCCTGCAGTTGCCGTTTCCCGACTCGTGATGGGGGTTGGCGTGGGATTACTACTCGGCGTTGGTTTTGCAATGCAAGATCAGCGTTCATCATTGTCTTCAATCAACGCAATTCATGGTTTTGCAATTGTTGGTTTGGTATGTTTGGTCCTTGGTTGGCAACTTTCCAATGGAAAAGGCCCTCTTGCTTCGCAATTTTCCAACGAAAGCGATGAGGTAATGGCGGCTCGAGTTAGGGATGATATCGAAGATGTGCAACGGTCAGAAGAGGTTACCAATGCGTGGGCTGAACTTGAAGCCAAGGTTTTGACCAGCGAGTTGAATGAAGAAGAATGAATAAACTGGAAATCGGTGCATTCATGAGGGGCCTCCTCGTCAGCAAACTGAGGCAGCACTATGAGTGAAATCCCAGAAGACCTGTACTACACCAAAGAACACGAATGGTTGAAACTTGAAGGAAACACCGTCACCATTGGAATCACGGACCACGCTCAAGAAATGCTGACCGATATTGTCTACATTGAACTCCCTGCAGAAGGTGACGTCATGGACGTCATGGGCGAATTTGCCGTGGTGGAATCTGTCAAATCTGCATCTCCAATTTTCGCACCGCTATCTGGAACCATCACAGCGGTCAATATGGACCTCGATGACACTCCTGAATTGATGAACACCTCTCCCTATGGCGAGGGTTGGATTGTCAAGATGACACTCGATAATCCAGAAGGCGTCTCAGAACTCATGGACGCTGCTGGTTACAAGGCTGAAATCGGCGAGTGACCCGTTTGAGTACATCTCCCATCTGGAGCCTCTATGTTGACGGCTCTTGTCTTGGGAACCAAAATGTCGACGCAGAAACACCTGCAGCTTGGGCCTTAGTGGCTGTCAAAGGCGACTCGGGATTAGGCCGGGGTACCGGTGAAATCGTTGAAGAAACCTCGGGCCGAGTAATCACTGACCCTGAAGGTGAAGGTTTCATTGGGGCTGAAGTGGGTTCAAACAACACGGCAGAGTTGTGTGGGTTTGCAGCAGCCCTCCGTTGGCTTCTGGTAGAGGGAGGTGAAGAGGCCGCTGTGATTCGTGCCGACTCGCAATATGCAGGCAACCTTGCTAGCGGAGCATGGAAAGCCAAAGCCAACAAAGAATTGGTTCGCCAAGTGCAATTGCTCTGGAGAGAAGTTGCAGGATTACGGCCGCTGACATGGGCGCATGTGAGAGCACACCGGGGTCACCGCTGGAACGAACGTGCTGACCATCTCGCTCTACGCCGAGCACAGGGCGATCAACCCGAGCCGCTCACCTTTTGGAAACCAGGGCAACGTTAATCCTTCAAACGCTCTTGAAGCCAGTTGCGCATGGCTTCCGAATATTCCGGCCGGCGTAGTGCATGGTCAACTTGGGCCTGAAGCCACAAAAGTGGAGAGCCTGAATCATACCATTGCATTTCATCCAGAAGAACGCCATGAAGGGTTCCTTCATTCATCCAATGCTCTTGTAGAGCAATGGTTTGCAAATCCCCATATCGTTCATACGAATACTCTTCCAACAGGACTTGGGTTGTGTCTGGGAATACGTATCGGCCACACATTGCCATACGACTTGGTGCTTTAGCCAGGGTCGGTTTCTCAACCATTCCGGTGATGGTGCTCTCAGTCATGGAAACAATCCCATAATGACTCACTTGGTCCTCTGGGACTTCCATCAATCCAACGGTTGCTTGACCGTGCTGGTTGAATTGTTCAACCAACCGCTGTGAAGCAGTAGATGGGGCGAAGGCCGTTGTTGGGCTGTGGGTGTCCATCAGAACGTTATCCCCAAGCAATACCAGCATGGGCCCTTCAACCGCATGTAGAGCACACTGTAGTGCATTTCCAATACCCTTGGCTTCATGTTGAATGTGGGTAAACACCTCGATATCTTTTGTGATGTTGAATAGAGTTGCATCGAGTTCGGGCCTCATAGACGCTAGGTCAGAACGGTCGGCAAGAAAATCTCCGAGGTTTTTTCGAGGAGAGAGAATAATGTGAAGACGAGTTGCTCCTGCATTCTTGGCTTCCATGACCAAGTGTGTTAGCAATGGAACATCAACAAGGGGGAGAGTTTCCTTAGGTTGAATAGCACTTACTGGGAACATCCGAGTGCCTAAGCCTCCGGCCACAATCAGAGCGTCACGAACATGCTGCATGGTACTGCGACAAAGGCACAGGCTTTCAAGCGTGGCCCACCACGCAAGAAGCATGGAGGCAAAAACCGTCTCAATTTCCCTCACGGTAGCAGGGGCGGTGCTTGTGGTACAGACCTTCCTCGATGTTGCCCCTTCAGGGCCGTGGGATTCCGCTTCATTTAGCCGTGGCGTCCTCGGATTAGCGGGCCTTTCATGTTTGTATCTGGCTTGGTATGAGCGTACATTTGGACGATTTGGAATTGCCCCCACTGTTGACAGATGGGAGACTCCAGAAGACACATGGTTGTCAGTCGTGGTTTTCGGCCTGGCTTGCCTGGTCGTGACTCGCTTGATCTCATTATTTGATGCCGATGGCGTTGCTCCAGAGCCGGCTGGATTGATTCTTGCTCTGATCGGATCACTTGCGCTGTTTAACGGATGTTATGTTTGGTCAATTACCAAAGGGCCTCTTGCTCTTGATGAAGAAGAGTAATCAGTCAAGGAAGCCAAGTTCTTGGTCAAGGACATCGAGTGCAGCACCTAATTCCGGAAGCTCTCCTGGTTCTTCCAACGTTGATTGGGGGAGTTGTTTCTGTGGCGTGGTAGGATGAGAGCCGCCTTGGGATAGCCATGTCTTCCATGATTCGCAACGCTCTGGGCGGCGGAGAGTGAGGATTTCCCACAGCGGTTCAAGGTCGGCTTTGTGCTCGTAAAGTCCTGTTATTCGCTGGGCAAACTGGTCGGAGTCAACCTCCTCCATACGAATCAGTAGTTCTCGTAGTCGGGTTCGGACGACTTCGTCGCCATCACACCAAAGTTGGTGAAGAAGTCCTCTTGCGTCAGTCGAGTCATACTCAATGTACTCCCTAAGGTTTGGAACAAGATTTCGCCGTACTATGGCCAAGGGGTGGTGAGCGAGGGTTGCTAAACGGTCAGCCCATTGATCCTTGTCGAGATACTTCAAATCACCAACGGTTGAACTTGCTGCAGCCAACACACTTTCGTCTTCTGAATCGAGCATATCATTGAGAAACGGGATTGCGTCTTCACCAAGTCGGCGGAACAATCGGGTCAGCACATCGGCTAAACCGCGCCGAACCAAAGGCTCCTCTCTGGCATGAAGCCGATGTGTGAGTTCCAGTCCAAAGTCGCGGTCGGCTTCAACGGATTTTGCAAGACAAAGCGTGACATACGCTGCAATTTCAGGGTCTTCATCGGCTGCCCTTCTCAACAGAATTTCTTTCAGGCCTAACGGTTCAATCAAAGGTTTTCGTTCCATCAACAGGCGAATCCATTGCATCAAAAGCAGGCGCCGTGGAGAATCACTGTTTTCTAGGCGTTCAAGAAGCCAAACTGCCGCCTCAACACCTTGTGTGTGGGCCACGACAACCGTTGACATTCGCGGGATAACTGCGGTAGGGTTCCAATCCATATGCGCTGGTCCAGCATCGGGCTGGGTATGCCATGTTCCAGGACGCTCAGCGAGTGCAATAGATTCAACGAGGTGGTATCCTTGGTGAACGGATTGACCGTGAGGTACGGTTGAAAGCCCGTTAAGCAAAGCGATGCTAAGCCACCATCGGTCGGTATTGGGTGCGTGCGGGTCAAAGGCTTGGGCCAACCAATCGGTGGCGATGCAAAACAAAAGACGGTTTGACACTTCATTCATACGGCGTTTTAGCCACCGCTCATGAATTTCGAAAGGATCGTCACTGAGGTTCATTCTGTGAGGCACAATGAGGTCAACTACGGAATTCAGATGGCGGTCAAACATGCCACGATCAACATTTAGAATTCCAAGGCCTTGCTCAAATAGAACGTGAGGCGATGTAGGGGCGATAGCCGGGAAATCTGGGTCGCTCATTGGCGGAGAAGGGAGGGGCCAAGCGATAGTGCCTCGTTCCAATGCTTCAACCAACCCGGTCGCCACAAGTTCAAACGCTTCGTTTGAAATTTTCTTACGAATCTTGCTCACGCACAAACCCTCCTACACATTTCCAAAGGATGCAATCCTCAAATATCAAGCTCAATATTGAGATTCTGAATGAGTTCTTTGTATCGGTTACGGATGGTGACTTCTGTAACTCCAGCAACTTCAGCAACTTCACGTTGAGTTCGGCGCTTTCCGCACAAAACCGATGCAATGTAGATGATTGAAGCCGCGATTCCTGTCGGCCCTCGGCCACTGGTCAATTCCTTCTCTTGAGCAGCCTTGATGAGTTCGTATGCTTTTGCTTCGACCTCTGCATCCAATCCAAGTCCAGAACAGAATCTAGAAATGTAATCTTCTGGCCCTGTTGGCATGATTTTCATCTTGAGTTCTCGGACCATGAATCGGTATGTTCGGCCAATTTCTTTACGACCGGTACGAGAGGCTTGTCCAATCTCATCGAGTGTTCGTGGAACTCCACATTGTCGGCAAGCTGCATAGAGTGATGCTGCTGCAACACCTTCGATAGAGCGGCCGCGAATCAAACGCTTGTCAACTGCTTTCTTGTAGTTAACAGCTGCAGCCTCACGGACGGATTTAGGAAGTTCAAGACGACTTGCCATTCGGTCCAATTCTGCAAGAGCCATAGCCAAGTTGCGCTCTGTAGCGTTGCTGACTCTGCTTCGCTTCTGCCACTTTCGCATACGGTAGAATTGAGAACGGTATCGGGAATTGATGGTCTTTCCAGAGTAATCCTTGTTCTGCCAATCGATGTCCGTTGAGAGACCTTTGTCGTGGAGCATAACGGTCATTGGTGCACCGGTACGAGCACGCTGGTCGCCTTGCTCGGGTGAAAAGACACGCCATTCTGCACCTTGGTCAATGACGTTGTCTTCCAACACCAATCCACAGTCGTCGCAAACAACTTCGCCACGTGTTTCGTCTCTCGATAGTGAACGACTTCCGCAGTCGCTGCACTTGACAATATCTTCTACTTGCTGATCATCCATATGTTTCACTCCAACCCACTAATCTAGTGAATATATATAAGGGCTTTTGGGTTTCTTATTTAAATTTTTGGGGACAGAATCTATACCCTCTTATCCCCTTGTTGAATTATTATATGGTAAATTGCTGATTATTAACTATTCAATAACGGTTATCATCTATACCACTGTGGGGGAAACATGAACCGCCGCACCTCTCAGAATCAGAGAAAAGTTCGTCTGCCAAATATACTCCGCCGCCAGCCTAAGAAGGCAGTCGCAGAAGAAATCACACAAGAGGTCGCTGTTAAGGCTGATGACCCTTCTTGCCAAACACGCGGCTGTGGCTGTGGAAATTGAGTACTGAACTCAATATGCGTTCGCCCAGGATACACCTAGAACACCCGTCTGTTAGGGGGGAGCCCCTTCCAACTTTCTCTATTCTCTTTTGTGGAATTGAGGGAGATATCCCGGGATGATTTCACATACGAGTGCGCCAACCAATATTCAATGGCCACAGTATTCGGTCGAGAAGTAGGGCGTAAATTCTATGTCTCTCTCACTTTGATGTTGGTATTGATTTTCAATATAGCTGGAGCAACGATTTTTCCACGACGAGACCCCGATTTCTCTTATCTCGGTTATCCCGGTTATGAGGGTGGGGGATTACTTGGGATGCAGATCGGACTTCTAATTGGAATTATCACCGTGCTATTCATTCGATATTCCGGCAAAAGCGGCCAGGAATGATATTCCTGTCGGAAGCATCAACAAATAGTAATCGGGTGTGTCGAATGGGTTCATCCAAATACCCATTCCCGCCAATCACCAGTTGGAAGGAGATTCAGTGGGTCGGTTTTCTCCCTAGCGTTCCAAAGCACCGACGCAAAGCCCATTCAAACAATAAAACTATTCGGATGGGCATTCGGATAGACCCCTGCGAACTATCCATATTCGGTTATTCCATACTCGAATTTCATTTTTGACCTTACCCTCTGAGTTAAGCATCCGAGATATTCTTCATTGAGCGAAGTGGTGTTTGTTGCAATCTTTACATGCAGAATAGTATGTACCATTTCCCCTTCTCGTAAATTCTTCATTTGCTAGAAAACTACGACACTTATAGCACGTCCTATTCGTACCTGTATGTTTCAATTTCTCGCCTGTTTTTACTTCAATTTGGATAATTGAAACACAACTTTCACACATACGATTGTATTGACCTTCGATACCTTGATTAAAATGATCTAAGTGCTTTGTGACTTTACAATGATTGCAAGTCTGAGACGTCTTGGACAATCTAATCTCCACCTATGCTAGGCAACTTCAAACACAGCAACAATCAGGTAAGCATATCTGCGTATCCAACATTGAATCCCAAATCGAGTGTAATGGTCCAAATTTCTCAATATATAATCTTACGAAGTTGGCGCCCTTATCCTGTGGCATATTAGACACACCATCTCCATCGATAATGAGTGGAGTATGGTGATAGTAATCAACCTCCAAAACATCTCGACTAAATGCAAAGTATTCATGTGTATACATTAGATATGCGTGCCATATTTCATCAACAATATCGGACCACATTCCGATGCGAACGTGTGGATTATCAAGAGTTAGAACAACAAATTTCAACCACTCTTTACTAGCAATTTTCGCACCTTCTATGCTCGGAAAATGTCCTTCTTTGACTGTTTTTTTGAGGATATATATCGGCAATTCATGTTCCAATATACGTTTGATTTCAAAATCCGTTAAACCGTTTCTTTCTGCTGATGGGTGCGGAATAGGTTTGTCTCTAGCCATTATCTGTGCCATGATTTACTATTATTAAGGAAGGAGATAAATGTTATGCTACATTTCAACTCTGTATTTATGGGGATGTTGTCCTTGGAACTTTGTTTTTATGGCTGTAAAGTAACTAGTGATGGAGAGAAGATTATTAATATTAAGCATATTAACATTTTCTTATGAGAGAAGAAATACACTCATGGCAGGTTTCAAGATTAATCAATGATGTAACTGTATTGTCTAAAATAAATCCCAAAAAAGCAATGAATGCAATTAAGAAATATGGGGAAAAATCACTTAATCCAGAAGATATTCTATTAATTATTGATAATACTATGTTAAGATCTGCTAAGCAAGGAATGTTTTTGACAGAAGAATACCTATATGCATTCAGCGAATATAGTGGTAAATATTCAATAAAACTTAGTGAAATAAAATCACTTAAACCAGAAATTAATAGCGTATTGAAAGTTCCACTTGTCGGAATTAGAGTTAATCAAGAATATTTTATTTCTTTACCTGGTTTAAATGTAATGATTACTCACAAAGCGGATAGCGCTCCCGCAATTCTTTTACTTACAGTGTTTTTAGCAAACATATTATCTTGTGAAATAATACAAGAGTTATAGGCTCATATTTTCGTATGGGAGGCCCTATGTAATGCGGGTATTGTATAGGGTACCGATACAAACGACCCGCTGCGAACCCTTACAACCTATTTTTAGAGTTGCATGGGAATGGGATAACCCCTTGTAACATATCCGAATTGATTGGTTGATGGTTCAAACAGGACGATTTTTTCATGCCTCTCCCCCTAATAACCCAATAACTTCCGCCGCTCCAAATGAACTGCCAGAGCCAATATCAAAAACTTTGAACAGGATAAAGAGGATGACAGTAGCAGTCACAAGAGGGTAAAGAAAGCGACTGACGAGGGCATAACCAAGATTCGCAAGACGGGTACGTAAGGTACCGTCTGGAGAGGGTGCTTCATCATCCATGCTGAAAAGCCCGACATTCCGATATCTAAATGTAACCCACCGTACTAAATCATTCAATGATTTCGAGTTCAGCGCGAACCTTCGATGAAGACGAAATTGACCATTGCTTGGAACAGCAGAAACCAGATTCCAACCATACCTATCAGCGCCAAACCACCAGGGTCTGAACCAGTCACGGTTCCGTAACCGATGATGATGGCAGCCAAACCAAGTAAAAAGAACACTCGATATACAATTTGAGTGAGTATCCTCGCTCGAGCAGACATGGCTTTCCACCCTGCAAAACCAAACCACCGTCCAATAAAACCAGCTTCTTTCCTGTCTTCCTGCTCCATATTCATCCGCCTCGTTGTTCTGTTATGGACTTTTTGAGCAGAAACTCAATTTGCCCGTTCACCGAACGCATATCGCGCTCGGCCATTCTTCGAATAGCTTCATGGAGTTCGGGGTCGATCCGCAAAAGTATTTTTTTCTTTGACATATCTTCACCCCTTAAACTCATTCAGAACCCAATACAGGGTGCTAAAAAGTTGGCCCAGCCCTATGAGTAGAATAATTATAACCGTGAAATAGAACGATTTCGGCGATTCATCTTTTGTTTTCCCATTAACTTTCTGCGTCACCCAACAATAGCCAGCGTAAGCAAACAAGAGTACTGAAACTATGATTGGTAAAACGAGGCGGCTAATCTCACCTATGGTCATCAAAGCCTCACATCATTGGTAGAGCGTTCCTGTGTTGACAACTGGCGTTGTATCGGTTTCTGAACAAAGCACAACAAGGAGATTGCTCACCATGCTTGCCTTCTTGTCTTCATCGAGTTCGATGATGTTCTTTTGACTGAGTTGCTCAAGAGCAAGTTCAACCATGCCAACGGCCCCTTTGACGATCTCACTGCGGGCAGCAACGACAGCACTTGCTTGTTGGCGTCGGAGCATGGCCTGTGCAATCTCTTGGGAGTAGGCCAGGTGGCTGATGCGTGCTTCAAGCACTTCGATACCGGCGCGCTTCAGGCGCTCCTCGACTGAAATTTGCAATTCTTGAGCGATCACTTCTTGGTGGCTGGACAGCGCAATCCCGCCGACATCCTTGTCTTCAATGATATCATATGGGTACTTTGTCGCCATAGCGCGCAGGGCAGCTTCACTTTGAATCTGCACATAGTCGTGATAGTTATCGACTTCGAACAAGGCTTCGGCAGTATCAACGACCTTCCAAACGACGACTGCTGCGATTTCAATCGGATTTGCATTGACGTCGTTTACTTTGAGTTTAGCAGATTCAAAATTGCGAATTCTGAGCGAAATCTTTTTTTTCTCATAGAGGGGGTTGAGCAACCAGTGAAACCCCTCCTCGTCAACTGTGCCGGAATACTTGCCAAAGAATTGGAGTGCAGCACCTTCATTCGGGTTGATGACAAGGTAACTGTTGAACATCACGAACCATGTGATTCCGATGACGATCTGAAGTAAAATTCCCACCGCAACACCGATACCCCCTCCCGCATAAAATACGAAGGTGAACAGGAAAATCGCAGGGACGGCCAACCAATGGATGGCGATTCCTAGAAAGCCGTTTAGAGTGCCTTTCGAGACATCTTTGAACATAATTTCATCAGAAAGCTTGTTTTTTTCGGCAGGGGGAGGCGATTCCATAGATACGACCAGTTTGCGCTATCAGAGTGATATCATAAAGATATCGCAAAACCCTGCCAAGCCTACTCAAGTGATTGTTCACCGTATTGAGTTACAAGAGAAAGAACGGGAAATGCTTGAAACCGTTGTTGTAGGTCAAACTATCAAGAATGTGGCCCTTCCAACTGCGGCGGTTGCGATTGTAGGTTCAGCATCCTATCTATCCTACAAGGCGTTGAAAGCGGCCTTTGATTGGGGAGAAGACCTCATAGACGATATCAAACAAACAGAACAGACCTTCCAAGCGAGAGAGGATATTGTCGGTGGAGTCGTAGTTCCTGTTCCAATCCGAGCATGGTTGAAAATCCGAAAGTGGACATTTGGTTAGTCTAATCCTAACATGGATGCAATAACAATCAATCCAATATTACCTAAGAATATCAAAAAAACTAGTTTGATTTGAAAGGAACCTATGCCGCTTTCAAAAAGTTTTCTTCTTGCATCACCCCACCCGTCATCCTAGTCCATGATTGGTCAAAGGAGTGAATCTATTTAGGAAATAGGGTCTTGAAAATTATGAGCAAAGCCCTTCAGTATTGATCGGTATAACGAGAGTAGTGTTTGAACCCCACAAAATGAACGTTAGAACTTCTCTATTGTATCTCTTCCTCCTTGTATCCCCTTCGTATGATGGGTGGGCAGTGGGCCACCTTTACCGTTGATATATTCTGTGTTTATTCTTGATATCAAAAGGGATACAATTACTTCTTTTTCCGAGTTAAAAGTGCCTGAACTTTATCGTAGAATTGTCCTTCTAGTAATGCCATTTTATTGACTATCTTGTTCTTTGTTGGCTTGTCCTCTTTCAAGATTGGTACCATAGAGGACCAGACTCCTTCGCCCTTAATTCGAGAGTAAATGGCTGCTGCGATGTGAAGGAGAATAAGCATGTAGCTGAGATTTGCTACAGCCCCATGTAAATCTAATACCAAATCGATAACAGTTTGCTCTTCATCAGGCGTTGCGTTTACCGTGTATCCTTGATTGTACAATCCGGCGATCACCAGGCCTGTCAGCGGCAAAAGAATAAAGCAGGCATACATGGCTTTGTGAACTGTTCGTGCAAAGTAATAATGAACGATGTGAACTGGTTCTTGAGACCCCAAGAACGTCTTAAAACGACTCATGTATGAATAGCGTAGAATGACAATAACGAGGAAAACAGTGGCGAAAACAATCTCAAACAAAAGGAGATTTGTGTCCTCAAGATCCTCTAAATTGTTGACTTGTTTGAAAATTCCATATACATACAGGAGAATAAAACTCCAATGAAACGATTTTGCAAGAAGAGTATGAGTTCGTTCCACATCCAATCCCAAAAGCACCTTGTTATTGAATAGTCTCCGCACCTGAATCGCGAGGACCCATTGCTCGAATGGGCATACCAACGCTACCCTCATCAACGTATACATACACAAGGGAGCCCCTTGTGTATATCCACCCCCAGACTAGTCGTTGAATTGACTGACGTGTTGAAAACGTCGTGGAAGATTTCTTGTGCCTGAATGAATATAATTTTGAATTTCGCCGGGGATAGATTTTAATCATAAAATATTTACAAATACGATATGGAAGAAAACGAGGAATTGGGTATTGGCTTATCTGCAATAATGAAGTTGACAGGTTTTCTGCCAATAATGATTGGAACAACATTTCTTCTATCTCCAAGAACTGCTATCGCAGTTGGTCCCAACCTCACTGAGTATGGAATTTTTGTAAGTATGTATGTGGGAGTTTTTGCAATTTTCATTGGACTGACACAATGGTTCGTATCGATTTATGTTAAGGAAAACCTGCACATATTCGGGCGTTTGTTTGCATTGGGCCTCGGTTCAACGGTATTATTGGAGGTTTACGGTTGGACATCTAGCCTTATAGAATTTGAATTAAAGTTCTTATTTGCGACTATGATCCCCGTTACTGCAACCTTTCTTTTGTTGATGTATTCAATAACTCCTGAACAATCAAAAACCAATAAAAATAACGAGATTTAGTAGCGATTTCAGCATTATTACATTCGTAACTAGAGTGAATTGCTAATTCGACACTAAACGATTAGAACAACTACAAGGGTTCGCTGTGGGCCATATTCGTCCCTACCGTTGAGAATGAGTCAAGAATGTACGGCTCGCAATCGGACGTAATGAACCCCTGAGGCCCCCCCATGTCCATATTCTGAGGGACTAAACGTGAATGATTCATTCACGGTACTTGATAGTCCATCTTCATCAGCAAAAGGACCGCTATGGGCAAATGATGTTCCGTTCCAAGAAGCCGCATAGAACCTGTTGTCCGCACTAAGGTCTTCGATTGTTCCGTATTCTAGGTCAATTGCAGCATCCGGCCAAGCATCGAATCTGAATACTACGATATCGATTTCAATGGAAGTCGCATTCAACAGAGAAGGGTTCAGTGTTACATTATCATCATAGTGTCTTACCACTAAGAGGTCGTTGCGAATAAGGTCGGTTGTACCAACTTCATGCCCGTGCCATTGATCGTTAACTTTGACAAAGGGTTCAATCGAAAGTTCGCTCGGCTGGTACTCTCCTGCAGTGTCGTCAAACTCCCAAAGCACCATCCATCCAGTAGCCTCACTAAGTCCGATAACAGGAACCAACCATGGTGCTTCAATGCACAAAGTGACGTCTCGGGCACAAGGCTCTGGACTTCCACGATTTCTTGTGATGATGTGGCTTACCTCACGGTCACTCATCCAAGAACGAAGAGAGTCCAATGCGTGAGGTGGTTCTTTTGAATCCTCTTTGCTAAGCCATTTTATTTGGAGGTCTTTTGACGATGCAACAAGCGTTGCATCCTCTGGAACTTCATCTGCGATTGAGCGTAGCATGTCTACCCATTCATGCGTCCTAGAGTGATAATCATCGGTCTCGATAAGATGATTCGCAAGTGGAGCAACCATTGTCAATACGACTACTAACACACATAATGCCGGGCGGGCTGCTGAATCAAAGAGATTTTTGTTGGCCTCTATCACCGTTTCTTTCTTGTCCTCCATTTCCGATATCCCGATACATAATTCGGGTTGTGGGTGAATCAACTGGATCGTCCAAGTGATGAACGGGTCAAAAGAACGGGCTGCCAGCGCACAGAATAATGGAATCACCAAAATCATGTATCTTGCCTCTCCATATCCGAGAAGTAAACTGTAGATCATAATGTGAGGGATGGTTATGGCTGAAACTACGGCAAGTTGACTCCATTTTTTATCTCGGATGAGTAGTACTATTCCCAACAGAGCAAGGAACCATATTCCCTCTGAAAGGAGTTCTAATCTAAAATCCAAATATCCGAAAACAGAAAAGTTCTCTGCCGACCATCCAACGCCTTCAACTGGGTCAAGTGCACGGTCAACGGGCGCATTGATTTGCGGCCGTAACGAAGCCAGTAGGTCGCCTGTTTCCATCCAATCATTGAGCATAAAGGGAAGTACGGCAAACGACCATGCTAGAATGAACCACATCATTGGCTTTATTTTTCTAGCCATCAATCCTGTAAATCCAAGAACGCCTAACAAATACGTGAATGAGTATCTTGCTAAGGCTACTCCTCCTGACGAAAAGCCAACGAAGAGCATCAGGACTGCTGAAGGCTTTTTCCAGTCAATATGCAATAAGAGATTCATGGCTGTAGTTGCCAGCATAGCCGCGAAAATTCCATGATAATATCTTGGACCCCAGTCAATCATAATGGGTGAAGTAATTGCTGCAACTGCAAAAAGCGTAGCTGGAACTGTTGAGGCCCCAAGTCTTCTGCCAAGAACGTAGGTCTGCAAGCCAAAGAGCAACACGATACCTCGCATCAAAATCAATGATAGTGACCCACCTTCATCAAAAGCAAGCGTTGTACTGAGTAACACAGGCAACAACGGTGGCCTGAAAATGCGGTTACTGAAGGCATCAAAATCCAATATATCCGCATAGGTCGAAGCCTGTACAATGTGATAAGCGCCATCATAGTGTACAGGATAACTTGTTGCAGGTCGAAGGAGTTCACAAAGAACAGTGATGATGACAAGCGTAAGAAGTACCAGATGAGAAGAGGTCGATTTGCTGGATGCTGCTGGAGCGAACCGTTGAGTGATGTAATAACTCAGCGGCAACAAGACTAAGCAAGAAAGGATTGAGGATTTGTAACCAAGGAGGATGAGGTTCAGTTGCAACCATCCGAAAATCAGCACCACTATTGGGGCAAACAAAAACCACCGCTCAAAAGCGTCAACATCAATTGACTCCTTCTCCATTATTGACAAGGGATTGAACTGAGGTTGTTGTTCTTGTGGTTCGAATCGCAGACATGGTAATCTTTCAGTCCACACCTTAGATACCCAAGGTGATACGTCCCCCAAGCGTTTCAAGGGAAAGTCTGGGAAGACTCCCTTCTAATGTGATAGTTCAACCACGACTTGGTGTCGTGCCCGCAACTGCCTCGTTTATGACCGCCCTGATGGTGCATAAGCCATGGACTGGAAAAAACATATTCGCACGGGCACAAAAGCAGCAGGGGCAATGGCAGGCATCAATCTCCTGATTCTTGGATTCATGATGGTTATCGGCTACAATACCACCCCACTTGATCCAAGTGGAGTTGAGATTCCTGTGTTTGTTTTTGCAATTGCAACGATTATCGGCGGAGGAATCGTTCCTGGTCTGATTGGTACAGTGACTTGGGTGAAGGTTAACGAACGATGGAGTGAGCAATCACGGGTTCTGTTTACACTTCTTGCACTTGTAATTGCTTCATTCATGACGCTTCCAATCACAAACCCAAGAGTTCCAACAGGTGATGCATATGTTTTGACTGCTGTACTTCATTACTCCACAGCAATCCTTGGGAGTTGGTTTATTCCGTACTTCTCAAATGCAGATAAGTTCACCGGGCACGAATGATTTTGAGAGTCGGCCTTATTTCTGTCAATTCGGTTCAGTTGCTGGTTCCCGGAAGCTGAATTAGGAAACGATAGGAAGGTGTTTCACAGAAGGGGCTATTCCCAAGTCGTCTGGGAAGAACATGGTTGGTTCTGGTACAGGAATTGGAGATATTTCTCGCCCAACCAGAGCAACACGGCTTGGACGGGAGTCGGAGAGAACCTCGCGATTGGTAAGTGGGGCGATTTTGTTTGAGAACTCCATGATATCGTCGTGGCTCGGCATGTTCTCCATTGACAAATTTTCTCGACTGTGTCCGACGAAGACGTAGCCTTTGTTTTCAATAAAGTCCGGGTCAGCACGGTTGTCCAATGCAGCAAATTCTGAGATATGTTCATCGCTCATATTGATGCCTTTCATCAGCGTGTGACGGCATACGATCCGCGTGTCTAGGGATGGAAGGAGGTCGATGGTCTTCTCAAATTGTTCCCATGCGCCATGGTTGTATTTTGGCCGGCAAACCTCGTCAAACACTTGCTTATTTGGAGCATCAACGGAGACGTAGAGTTGGGTGGGTAGGGTATCTAATTTTTCAAGAACCTTCGGCAGAGTTCCGTTGGTTACCAGCATGGTTGTCATTCCGTGCTTATGACACAAATCCATGTATTCTGAAAGGCGTGTGTAAAGGGTTGGCTCTCCATTAAGAGAAATTGCAACGTGTTTTGGGTTTTGGGCATCAAGCCACTTCTCACGAGGTACTTTTGGATTACCTCCAAAGCCAGAAAGAAGGCGGCGTTGAGCACGTACTGACTCGTACAGTAAATCGAGAGGATCTTGGTCAGTGAGTTCAAGCGTATCCATGTGAGGTTCTCGCCAACAGTAGGTGCAAGCAAGATTGCACTGGTCGACGACTGGAGACATTTGCATGCAATTATGGCTCTCAACACCGTAGAATTTTCCTTTGTAGCACTGTCGGTCACGAAGCAGAGATTCTTTGGTCCAGTGGCAGGTTTTCACACCACCATGTTCACCAACGATATGGTACCGTTGTTTCTGTAATTTGGCCTTGAGTTGTGGGTCCATTCCTGCCATGCAATCACACCCTTAGCCGTAATCCTCTGTTGGGCATAGGCCCGGTAGGGAGCGGCTCGGATGGTAACTCGTCAGGTTTCCATGATATCAAAGCCTCGTTGAGAAAGGGGCTTTTATTCGGGCCTCTTTGGAAAACTATGGGGCTGTTTGATTCAAAGAGGTCTACATCGAAGTTTTTGCTTCAATATCTCATCGGTTTTATGGCCTTTTTCACGAAGTTCACTTGTTAAGAATTGGGATAAATGCATTTGCAGCCTTTTCGCAAGCATTGGCAACGTCATCAAGTCGTTGCAAGACTCGGTACATGTGCATGGCTGCAAGCGGTGAATCGTCCCCGTTACTGAACACATACCTTGCTGCTTCTGCCTCAACTGTATCTGCCTCGTGCTCCATGAGATTCACTTCTTTGATGTGCTTTGCAAGTTCATCTCGAGCTGCCTTGGTTTCTCCACTAATGGTAAATTCCCTTAGTGCGTTGACGGTGTCTTCGTAAGTTGCAACCGTTGCTGCAACCGCTTTGGCCATTTTCTTGAGGTTGATTTTCGCTTCTTCGTCGTCATAGAGGTCTCGGAATGCAAGCTGTTCAGCAACATTCTGAGCATAGTCTGCGATTCGGTCTTGACGTGAGACCATATGAAGGAAATCATCCATGCCAACCTGGATACCAAACCTCATGTCGTCACTCACCATTTTACGGAGTTCTGCCTTCACATTGTCAGCTTCTAACTCAGCCTCAATTGTGGCCTGTATCGCTTGGGATGGGTCATTTCCATCACATGCATCGTTTACTGCCTTGAGCATATGATTCACGGTTACTTCTACCGTTTGAGCGTGCTCATGGAATTTGTGGAATGGGGATACAGTCAACCTGCCTTGACTGGCGTCGGACAGTGCGTCTTCTATGTGGATTTCTCCGCCACTTTTCCAAATTGCATACCCGACGGCAATGAATGAAATCGGTAGAATCACGATCATGTTCAACACGGAGCCGCCCGAACCAACAAAGAGAACAATGGCTCCAAATGCTGCTACTGGGACACTCGCTACCCAAGAGGCTGCAATTTTTCCAAACACTCGGAAGTCGACCGCTTTTGCACCGCCAGCAAGCCCTACACCAACAACGGCACCGACCAATGTATGCGTTGTTGACACTGGAACGGCAAGGAAGGGCATTGAAAAGATGAGAATTGTCGTCGCTGCTCCGAATTCAGCTGCGAAACCACGGGTTGGTGTAATGTCGGTGATTTTCTTACCGATGGTTTCCATAACTCGCCAACCCCATGTCATGACACCGATTGCGATACCAACAGAGCCGAGGAGAACGAGCCAAAGCGGGATTGGGGCTTGCTCAGCCAACTGAAGTTGGGGGTTAGAGAATACGTCCCAAACGGCTGCCATTGGTCCAATAGCATTCGACCGGTCGTTCGCTCCGTGTGCAAAAGCGACGTATGCGGCAGTAATGATTTGCAACCAAACAAAGATTCGTTCTACACCCTTGAATCCTCGCACTTCTTCCTCAATGTCAACTCTGCGAAGAACGAAGTAGAGGATAAGGCTTGCAAAAGCACCGATCATGGCTGCAAGAAACAGAGCGTTGAGTGGAAGCCATGCATTTTCCGCGTAGGGATTGAAGACACCATTTTCCTTTGCAGGTAACCAGTTTGATTTGTCAATCCAGCCGTTTGAATGTGCTCGAGAAATAAAACCCTTGAGCGCTTTGAACTGTAGAGCGAGGCCCAGAACAAAAAATGTGGGGAAGGCAAGAATAGGAGCTAGCCACTTTGACCGAGATACTGGGTCGTCGTTATCCAATACTGTTTTCTTGATGATCATGTACGAAAAGAAGGCGATGAGGGCGCCCATCAACGGGCTTGCAACCCAGGACATGACAACTTGACCAACTTTCTCCCAGTTGATGAGTTCCATTTCCCACTTGACTTCAAGGACCAATCCAACACCGATGATTCCACCAATAATTGAGTGAGTCGTAGACACGGGGAGACCCATGCGTGTCGCGATGGTCAACCATGTAGCGGCCGCCATCATTGCTGCAATGAATCCCAGAGCGATGTCTTGAGACAAGAGTGTGTCGACAACAACTCCATCATCATTGAACGGCACGACAAGAATACCCTTTCGGACCGTATCGGTCACGGCATCTCCGGCAAAAAATGCTCCAGCGAATTCAAAGATTGCAGCAATGACCACCGCTTGTTTGAGTGTTAGCGCTCGTGAACCAACAGAGGTCCCCATAGCGTTTGCGACATCGTTTGCACCGATGTTCCAAGCCATGTAAGCACAGACTACGAGTGCTAGTCCAATCAGTACGATCGTGATTGCTTCCATGGGACTCCTATAGTAACTCGGTATATATCGAATTCCTGTATACTCTATATAGTGCTATTTAGTGAGAGGCGTGTTCACATGGTATTAGGACCCGGCGAAAACGAAGTCCGCAAGTTGCAATCCACTGGAGGTAGCACCTTCACAATCAGCTTACCAAAGCCTTGGGTGCTGGCCCAAGGCCTCAATGCAAGAGATTCGTTGAGGATGGATTGGCGGCCAAGCGGCGCCCTTCGAGTCACTCCTCTGGATTTGGCTACATCGTTTGGAAAACATGTATATTTTGATTTTGATACGCTACCGGAAAACAGCCTTCATGACCATTTGATGGGCGCATACATCTCCGGGGCTGACCTGATACGATTGAGTGTGGAGGAGGGGGGTCGTCAAATGATAAATCCGCCCGATCCGACGCTTCCTGCGTGCAACGCGCGGGTTTGAAATCATAGAAGAATCGGATACTCGCTTGGACTTGCGCTGCCTCCTCAACGCCGGCGACATGCCACTTCATTCAAGCCTCAATCGAATGTACCTGCAAGTTACATCTCTCATGCGAGACGTGATCAGCGTGTTTGAGGGGGGCGATTCAGAGTTCATCAGCGATGCTGAAGAACGAGAAAGTGAGGTGGACGCTTTGTTGTATTTGATCGAGCGCCAAGTCCGAATTCTACTTGATTCTCACCTGGTAGCAACGAAATTGAACCTCACTCGGACTCAGGCCCTTGAATACGCTAACCTGGCCCGATGCCTGGAGCGTATGATGGACCACGCATTTACCATGGCGCAATTCATTATTGAATACCCGCAGATCATTGAGCAGAATACCGAAGAGAGTCCGATTCACCATGTACCTGAATGGCAGTCTGCTCTGAAGGAATTGATGATCAACATTCGTACGAGGGACTCCACGCGGATTGAAGAAGCGCGGCATCAGTTGAAAGCCCTGCAAAAAACACTCCTGGTCTACGAACACAACATACTGAGCGAGAGGGGTGCTGGCCAATGGATGGCGCAAAACTTGAGTCTGTCAGAATCCGTGCGTCGTCTGTGTGCATATTCTCGAGATTTTGGAGAAATTCTTCTGAATATGAAGGTTTCTACCGAGATGATGCGGGTTCGCGAAGTGGTGTTGTGAAAAACAGTTAGTTTATATTATACACCTTTGTGTTGGCGAATTCACCGCTGCTTGATATAGGGCGGAGTGCAACTATAACATGAGAACAACTCAGAGGATGAGCCCCATGGACAAAGAATTGGAAACCTACGTAGAATTGACGATGACCGCCCAAAAATACCGAAACGGTATCTTTGGCTCGATGCTAGATCGCCTTGCAAACGCCATTGCATTTTACCGCAGCGGTGTTGACAGTCGTGGGGCTTACCACGCACGAAAGGGGGCGTACTGAATGGACGATTATCTCGAATCCTACGTTGATGAGGCCATGAACGCCCAGGTTCTTCGAAACGGTATCTTCCGTACTTCAGCGCTTTCTTGGGTCAAGGGCCTTTTCTCTAAGAACTGAACACAGGCTTTACAAGAAACGGGGATAACACTCCGTTGATGAGAAAGCTCTGGCTCCCTCACCTTCTTGGCCTCGCAACGCCGGCGGCATCCCTTGTTGGACTCTGGCTCGGCGGTTGGTGGATGGGTTTAACGCTCCTCCTGCTGTTGGCCGTGTATCCGCTGCTTGATACACTTCTAGGCATCGATGAGGAAACCGACCCGCTTCAAGAAGGAAGGCCCTACGACGTCATTCTCCACTTTCACGGCGTCTTGGTTCCGTTGACTGTTGGGGTTCTTTTGTGGCGCATATCCGTTGAAGGGTTAACATCATTCACTGCCCTTGGGATTCTCTCTGTTGGACTGAGTAGCGGAGCCTCAGGAATCGTTTCTGCACATGAGCTTGGCCATCGAAAACCACACTCTGGAAGTTGGTGGCTCGCTCGTCTAAGTTTATTTTCAGTCCTTTACTTGCATTTCACGACCGAACACAACCATACCCATCACAAACACTGGGCGAAGAAGATCGACCCTACTTCGTCGCCATCGGGTCGAAGCATTTACCGCCATTTCATCACGACCGTTCCACTTCAAGTTCGTGGAGCTTACCGCGCCCGACCTGTGGACACCCGGCGGTCGCTGATGCTTGAACTCGTGTTCCTTGTAGCCCTATACGCCCTCAATCCTGAATGGTTGTTGGCCTTTGTCGGCCAAGCCTTCATCGCTGTGTTCCTTCTTGAGTTTGTAAATTTCCTTCAGCATCATGGATTATCCCGTCAAGATGGGGAGCGGGCTAGCGCAAAGCATGCTTGGGAAAGTCGTCACCGTCTGTCTCGTTGGACATTGCTTGAGTTACCACTTCACCCGGCCCATCACATGAAGTCCAGTACGCCTTATCATCATCTCAAAACCCATGATGAAGCGCCTCAACTTCCATACGGGTACTATGTTATGTTCTTGCTGGCATTGGTCCCGCCGTTGTTCAATCGCGTTCTGAAGAACCGTTTTTGACCCTGTATTTACCCGGGCTGACAAAAAATATGGCCCGAACCGATTATCAACAGTTGGCCCTTGAACCGAGTTGAGGGGGAGCAATGCGAGACAACTGGCCACCTGCAAAAGTCGCTTTATCGCCCGGAAAGCGAGTCTTGTTCCTTACAAAAGACCTTGAACTGATCAAGCAACAACTCTACGAAGGGTTAAACCTCAAGATGGAGGATTTGAAGATTGAAGATCTGCTTGACGACATCAACACCGACGTCATGACGCCTGCATGGGTTTGTTTTGACCATGATCCTGCTGAAATCGCCAAGAATGCCTACGCCGGACTCATGCACAACGGGCTTCGCGTGTTTCGTGAAAATGCTTTGAAAGACGGTGGTTTTGAAGTCATCGTTTCAGGCCAACGCAAGGGTACCGGTTCAAGCCGTGAAACGGCTGCTCAATGTGAGCGGTGGGCGGGAATCAACATTGTCATCGCAGCCTCATTCGCACCAATTCACGAGCGCAATAACATCAACCTTGGCCAACTCATGGCCGGACACGACGTATTGAAACGATTGCAGGACGGAGAAGAAATCTCACTCGACGAATTCACTGGAGTCTACGACCCAGTAACCCAACTCATCCTTGAACGGGGAGGGCTGTTTCCTTTTGCAAAGGCACTTCAAGCCAACGAATTGGAACTCGCCCCACTCAACACACCTCTCAAGCCCATGACCATGGCAGAACACATCATCAGTCGCAACTTGGTCGGACAGCCAGAAGGACAGTGCGTTAAGCCGGGTGACCCGGTCATTGCCCAAGTTCAGGGAGGATATTCACACGAATTCACAACGGCTCAAGTTCACACGTTTCTCCAAGAAGAATACGGAGTGGACTACTCGCTTCCTAACCCGAGCAAGTTCGCGGTTTTTGAGGACCATCTGCTCTATGCGCATCACAATCCTAAATTCGTCCCGTTCATGCACAAGGTGCAGACCTTGCGCGATTTGCAAGTTGCCTTCCAGCAACATGCTGGCGTCCGGGATTATTCCGCAATAGACGGCGTTTCCCCCGGGATCTGCCACCAAGTCGCTCGTGAGGAATTTATTGAAGTCGGAGATTTCATCCAAGCAACCGATTCCCACACCTGCATGGGTGGAGCGTCAAATGCCCTCACGTGGGGCGTCGGTGCTACAGAATATGCGAATCTTGTAAGTGCAGGATTCACCTTTGTCAAGGTACCCGAATCCATTCGGTTTGAACTCGTTGGCGAACTCCACAACGGTTGCACTGCAAAAGACGTTATTCTCGCCATCCTCGCCGACCACGCTCGCGAAGAATTAACGCTGAACCGCAGCATGGAATTCGGAGGCCCTGGGCTTACTTCGCTCTCCATTGACGAGCGAGCAACCCTGTGCAACATGGCTACTGAGTGCTCGGGAAGAACCGGTATTTGTGAAGCCGATGACGCCCTTTATGATTGGATGGTTTCGGCCCAGCCGCACCTTACGAGTTGAGGGGCAAAAGGCGCGGTCGGTCCACCCCGACCCTGGCGCACATTACGATGGAGGCGTCCACACCATTGACCTCTCAACAATTGTCCCCATGGTTGCCCACCCGGGCGACCCGGACCAAGGCGTTCCAAGCGACCCTACCAATGGAGCAAACATCAGTGACATTGGACAAGTGAGCATCAACATCGCCTACGGAGGCTCGTGTACTGCCGGTAAAGAAGACGATATTGCCTACTACGCAGAAGTCTGCAAGGCTGCTCAAAAAGCAGGCCTCAAGGTCAAGGAAGGCGTTGAATTCTTCATCCAATACGGTTCTGGCCAGGTCAAGCAACTCGCTGAGGACAGGGGCTGGCATGAACTCTTCCAAGACGTTGGCGTCAATCTCATTGACCCAGGGTGTGGCGCATGCATTGGTGCTGGTCCAGGCGTTTCAATCACGCCTGACCAGGTCACTGTTTCGGCGATCAACCGCAACTTCCAAGGTCGCTCAGGTCCAGGTAAATTGTATCTGGCAAGCCCCCTAACGGTTGCTGCATCCGCATTCACAGGAGTCATTTCTTCCTGGCACCCGAAACTCTTTGTTTGATTTCCGCGTCAGTTTTTGACCCGAAAAGCGCGTGACTTCATCCCAATCCTACTGCTTTCTATATGTACCCTCAAAGAAGCGGGTAAGCCATCTGTCGGCCCGACGTCATCAAGACGAAGGAGGACCGGTCGGGTGGTGTGCGCATGTCAGGAACTGCAGAACGAATGGCGAAAAACCAAAAGCAAGTCGCAATTTCTGAATTTTTCGAGAAAAACAAGCACTTTCTAGGATTTGATTCGCTCACCCGTTCGCTGATCACAGCAGTGAAAGAGGCTGTGGACAATTCATTGGACGCGTGCGAAGAGGCTCGTATTCTTCCCGAAATACGCGTGCAAATCACAAAAATTGATGAGAAAAAGAACATCGTCGAACTGAAATCCGAAGATAACGGGCCCGGCATTCCGCAACGGAGCATCGAGAAAGTGTTCGGACAGTTGCTGTTCGGTTCCCGGTTCCATGCCATTCGCCAATCAAGAGGGCAGCAGGGGATTGGTATCACCGGCGTGGTCATGTACAGTCAACTCACTACGGGTCGGAAAACTCACGTGCGCTCTAAAATCGCTACTGAGGCATCGGCTGCCATCGTCGATATCGGCCTTGATACGAGGAAAAACAAAGCCACAAAATCCAATGAAAGTCGTGAGATTTGGGAGCGACCTGATGGCTCCTTCAAAGAGCACGGACTTGAAGTCACGACGCGTATGAAAGCGAAATACCAGAAGGGACGACAAAGCGTCTACCAATATCTTCGCATGACCAGTATCGTCAACCCTCACGCAGATATCACCTTCACCGACCCTGAAGGAGCAAGTCCACCATTGGCCTCGTGTAACTGAGCGACTACCAACAAAAGTCGAGAGTATCAAACCGCACCCGCACGGTATCCACCTTGGGACATTGCAGCGCATGTGTACCGAATCCACCGATTCACGCATGACCGTATTTCTTAGAAACAATTTTTCTGGTATGTCGACGCGTGCTGCCAAGGAATTGTTAGACGTCGCAGAGATTAGCGAAAAGGCAAAACCAAAATCCCTCAAACCGGAGCAATATAGGGCGCTTCTTGAGGCCTTTCAAGGAGAAAGGACATTGGACAACAAACCCGTTAAACTCCTCAACCCCCCAACAAATTGTCTTTCTCCAATTGAAGAACTTCTCATCAAGAAAGGATTGTCAAAGACCATTGACTCTCGTTTCGTTACCACCATGACTCGTTCTCCAACAGTAACACAAGGAAACCCGTATCAGGTTGAAGTTGGTCTTATCTTTGGAGAAGGAATGCTAGCCGACAGGCCTGTTGAAGTTCTTCGGTTTGCAAACCGTGTGCCCTTGATGTATCAGCAAGGTGGCTGTTTGCTCACCAAAGCAATTGAATCAGTAGATTGGCGACAGTACGGATTGGACCAAGCCGGAGGAAGAGGGGTTCCAAAAGGTCCTGCGGCAATTCTTGTTCACCTTGCAAGTACTAACGTTCAATTCACATCTGAAGCCAAAGAAGCACTCGCCGATAACAGCGAAGTGCTGGAGGAGACTCGAAAAGCTCTCCTTGAGATGGGGCGGGGGCTACGAAAGCATCTTGAAAAGAAGAAGAAGATGGCGAAAACCCAAGAAAAGTTTGAGTTGGTGAATGATATTATTCCCGCTATTGCAGCAAAATCTGCACAAATCCTCGGTAGACCTGTTCCTGAATTAGCAGGTTCGATTACCAAAATCATGAGCGCAGTTATCGCAGAAGAAGAGACGGTGTGGAACAAAGAAACCAAGAAAACCGATGTTTCAATTACACTGTTCAACTATACCTCTCGTGCGCGCTCTTACACGCTCCTGGCATCGTGGCCAGAGCGTGATGGTGCTACCATGGAGAACAACAACACTGGTGGAAGAAAAGAGGCGACTGGCGTTTGGGCTTGGAAGCTTGATACGCTTGAACCAGGGCAAACCTATGTCATCAAATATACTCTATCTGGGTTGGAAAAAGGAGATTGGACCGATACGGATGTATTTTTCAGAGGAAGTCAGGATGTCATCGGTGCAACAAAGATGGACGAAAAATTATTGGAAGAAATCCGAAGGCAAGAGGCTGTTGGAACTACCGATGAAGAGGAAGTTTCGGATGAATCTGATGATGCAGAGTCGTTAGCCGAGCCTGAAGTTCCCCCGCCCACTGGGCAGCAAACCTTGTTTGGAGGTGGTGAATGATGTCAAGAACTCATACGAATGATGAAACTAAGACTGCACTGCATGCAGTAGTCGCTGAAATGTACGACAAAATTGTCAAGGGTGAAGCGCCTACAATGACACTTCCCGTTAGGACCAAAACCAACATTGCTTTTGATGAAAAATTAGGAGTTTACAAGTACGGAAAAAAGCGTTCAACTCGTGACGCTACGAGCCTTGGTTCAGCCAAGCAACTCCTTCGAGCCCTGCATGTTGTTGAGTTTATTGAGGAAATGATCGATGCTGGAAAGTCGTCAACGCTGAGAGAAATGTACTACATTTCGGAGGCTTGGGGTCTAGGGAAATTCGGGTCACAAAATGAATCCAACAATCTGGCAGAGGATTTGGAAGTTGTTACCAAATGCCTACGTGAAGATTTCAAACTCCGGCCAGAAGAAGATGGTGCTCGTATGATTGGAAACCTTACTTTGCGGGAACGAAACCGAAGAGGCGAATGGATGAGAATTAATGCCCGTGACGATGTTGGAGATTCTGGTTATGGCGTACCATACAACGTTGAACTCGAAAAGATTGAGTTGCTTGAGCATGATATCAAATTCATCATGGCCATTGAGACTGGTGGTATGTTTGACCGGTTGATTGAGAATGGATTTGATGAAGATTACAACTGTGGCCTTTTGCATCTTAAAGGACAGCCTGCTCGCTCAACACGACGTATTCTCAAGCGAATGAGCGAAGAGTGGGATTTGCCTGTTGTTGTCTTCCTTGACGGCGACCCGTGGTCGTTCCGAATCTTTGCATCTATTGCATACGGTGCGATCAAGACAGCCCATATTTCTGAATATTTGGCCACGCCCAGCGCAACTTATCTTGGAATCACTGCTGATGATATCATGGCTTATGACCTCCCGAATGACGACCTTTCGCCACGGGATGTTGAGGCGCTCAAAGCTGAACTTACGGACCCGAGGTTCGCCGACCCATGGTGGCAGGAACAAATCAACATGATGTTGGAACTCGGAAAGAAGGCTGAACAGCAATCTCTAGCAAAATACGGACTTGATTTCGTAACCGATACATATCTTCCAGAGAAATTGGCTGAACTCGGTTTGGCCTGAGGCCCATGAGCGAGCCTTATGGGGGAAGAGGGTGTGGAAAGCACCATGCAAGCCCCGCCGAAGGAGAAGGGTTCACCCTGGCCCATGCGGCTTATCGCTGTTGGTGGGGCGATGATTCTTGTTGGAATGGTCTTACTCATGAGTCAATCCTCCCAGGTGTCTGAGGCATTAGACCCAAGAGAAAACAATCATGCAGAGTACACTGGAACCGGTAGTTTCCCTACCGGGGCTGTTGAAGATACATGCTATCGATTCTACCAAATCCAAGGGGATGAGAAAATGACGGTTGAACTGAAGCGAGTAGTTGGAGCAGCACCGGTTGGCGACCCTATTGTTGAAGCAAACTGCAACCTTGATTTCAACGCGATGTCCGGGGACAACACAGATTTTGAAATCGTTGCTTCATGGAAATTGAATGCGACGGAGAAATACGTTATTGATATCCAATGCAATGAAGACTGCAGTGAAACCGTCGGGTGGTTTGTTTCAATTGACTCGTTTCAGAACGAGTTCTTTTCTTCAACATGGCTCATTGCCGGAGGAGCAATTTGCTGCTTTGGCGTGTTGATTACACCGATAGCCCTCATTGTTTATCTCGCCTCAAAGCCAAACAGAGCGCCTAGGGTCATGATGATCAACGCTGATGGAACCATGATTCCCGTGACGGATTTCACCCCCGACCAAACGGTGGAGTTTTCACAAAATACCGGTACTCCCTCTAACATTGATGAAAGTGTAGCCCCACCCTTTGCAGACACAACCGCAAAGAGCCCACAAAGTGAAGATTTTGTTGATGGAAAAACAGATGTTGCAGCAGGAAACCTCCTTACGACTGAACAAGTTTTTGCCTTAATGAAAGGCGATGTTGAAGCGGCTCAAGAGCATGCTCGAACCGACCGTTATCAGGGAGAACAACCCGAACGGGCTGAGGCTGAAGCCGCTAACGCAGCGGCTATCTTTTCCTGGGATGAGGGTGTTGTGGCGAATGAAGCAGTTCCTGAGAAAAAGAAGGAAAGGTCTAGTTCCAGGGCCTCTACCGATATCTCTAGTTCGGCTGAAAACAATAGCGGTTGGAAAGACTGGGATGAACAATAACCAAATCGGTGAGTTCATAGAGGTCTGAGCACTACCCAACCATAGGTTGAGAAGATGACAGAACTCGATACGGCCCTTTACTTGCTTCAAAACAAGACCCGACGCCATATCGTAGAGCGATTGGTCCGAGAGCCGCATTACGCCATGCAACTTGCCCAACTCATCGGTGTAAGTCAGCCTGCTGTCGTCAAACATCTCACTGAATTAGAAAAGGGTGGATTGGTTTCCAAGGCTAAAGTCCCTTCGGAAAAGGGCGGGCCTCCGCGAACTGTATACAGTGTCGACAGAGCCTTTTCACTCCACATCGACCTCGGCCCAGACCTCTTCCGTTGTGAAACACGTAAGCTCCCTAAGGGCGGACCTATGCGGCTTTCACCGAAACTACCCAAGGCTTCCGTGCCAATTGCAGAATCGTTGAGTGGAAGGAAAAAAATCGCCGTTGCTGAAGGATTAGCCCACCTAAGGGCCCTTGCCCAAGTCATGGATGACTTGGATGCCCAACGCGATGCATTGGTCTCACTCCATCAACACATCCGTCAGCGTGTATCTGCTGGCGTTGAAGCCGACTTTACGCAGTATGAAGAACGCACTATAGTGCAGTCCATGGTTGAAGCCAGCGGTGAGCGGCTTGACATTACGTCACTAATCCGAAACGAATTGGTCGGAGAAGCCAACGTGAGTGAAGTGATTGAAACCATTCGTTCTCAACTTGAACGCCAAATCGCTCGTCGTTCAGGCCACATCATAGCGGCTCCACTCAACACTGAGCTGCGCTGGTACCTTGGACCGGGTTCTAACTAAGCCCGAAGGCTGTTCAAGCCTTATACGTCTTCTTCCGAAAGAACGGAGACAAGCGACGATTGTTCTGCAAGGCGCTTGTTGACATCGTCACGACGTCCCTTACCGACAAGGTAAACCACGCCGAGCAAAGCAACGGTAAGAACGATCACTGCAAACGGCAACGCTGTCTTTCCGACAACTTCACCAGCGACGTCAAAGAACGGGCTGTCAGATTCAAGAGCTTCTCCAACGGCTTTCACGTTGTCACGTTCATCAGACTCAACGATTTCGTTCATTGGGTCAACCACAACATAGACACCTTTACTTCCTGCGCTAACAGGGTAGAGGAGGTAAAGTTCGATTTCCTTTGCATCTTCGCTAGCATCAGGGGCCAAGAGGGCTCCAACAACTTGGCGCATGACGATGCGTTCTTCATCGCAGCCGTTCTTGCGGATTTCCTTGATGGTGTCTGCATCATTGACCTTGTCGTACTCGCAGAGAACGATTTCAATGTTCGTTGCATGGACGTTACCGGTGTTCTGTAAAATGATACCAATCGGGATGGTAGAATCAACTTCGCTGCTGTAAGATGGCGGAGTAATGATTTCCTTGATTTCCAAATTTGGAGCACGTAGGCGAAGAGTGACGATGAATTCATTGGTGTCAAAGTCATCTCCGCTCCATTCTGGCGATTCATCGTGGTCACCGTTGTTCTCCATGTTCCCGTACATTGAGACTACCTTCAGCCCAAGGTTTCGGGTGTCAAGTTTTGCATTTGTTCCAATGGATACTGCTGCAACAACTGATGCGACTTCATATGGAGCCATCTCAGGGAGGCGGTACTCGTTCAAGTCGGTCAAGTAGACACAGGTGTCTTCAGGGAATGCAGAGGCAGTTGATACTTCCTCTACACATGCTTCTTCGATAACAACATCGGCACTGATTTGCTTGAGCATGTACCATTCGACACTCCATCCATCAAGCATGTTCATGCCTGGAAGAGTCTGCCAGACCAGTTCATCACCGTCACGTTGAGCCGTGTGGTTGTTCATGGTTGGAACATCGGGGACGTTTCCATTATTGGTGACATTGAACGTGTATCGGACAATCTTTCCAGGTGCTGAGGTCTTGACTGCGTTGTCTACCTTCGGGTCCATTGAGATTTGCATGTCGTGGAATTCGTTCACGGTAATGGTCATTTCAATAGTGTCTCGCAGACGGGTTTCTCGTCCGCTTGAATCGGGGTAAGCTTCTTCAGAATATGCTTGGAGGATGACCGTATATTCGCCAGCGTCAACCTTGCTTGGAACGTTCATGAGAACGTCAAATGCCTGGTAGGTGTCTGGTGAAAGTTCCATCAAACCATCACGAGGGATGTCAATGTCCCAGATGACATCAACGCCGAAGGCATCTGTCACGCGGGCAAGACGGAAATCAAATCGGTCCGGACCGTTTCCGTCGTTTGAAACGGTGATCGGCAAGGTGATTTGCTCGCCAGGGTTCACGTCGATTTCTAACCCGACGTCCGGGTCAATACCCGCATCCAGAATATATTCGTGGATGACGTTAGTGGATAAGATGACGGAATCCGAGATTCGCGGGTAACCTTCTAGGTAAGCCTTGACGGTAACAGCTGGCCCAAGACCCGCCGTTGCATTAGTTGGAGCACACACATCGATACTGACGGCTTTTGTTACAGATTTGTCTCCGCCTGCGATGGTCCAAGCAAGTGGCACACCAAGAGCAGCGTCTGGATTGTTTGAAGCATCCGAGAAGTCAACCTGAACAACCCAGTTCTCAATGGTCCATGCATCCATGTTGATGCCGTCTGGCTTTACATCAGGCGCACCTGGTGTCACGAAGACAAGGTCTCCAGAATCGAAGTTCTTGGTCACATCAATATCGTACGTTGCACATTCTCCTGGCAAGATGTATGAACTTGTATCATCGATTCCAAATTCAATGTTTCCAGTCGAGCGTATGGATACAAAGACACTCAGTTCGAGAACGTCGTAGGTTCCTTTCTCTACTGACTTAATCGGCTCGCCTTCAGACCAGCCCTTGACATAAACCACGAAGGCCCCTGGGTCTTCAGTAGTTGGAACGCTGATTTCCAAATTCTTGGTTACAGACTGCCCCGGGTCAAGTTCTACCCGTGTCGGGAAATTGATCTGCCATCCGAACGGCAAGAGCCATTCTTGCTGCCCTTCCAAACTGTTTGAATCCCAGAACACGAAAGCGTCATTGACGTTTCCTGTGTTGGTAATTGTGATTGAGAAGATTGCCGTTTGGCCCTGTTCAATATCAGCCATGCTGTGCGATGTATCCAGATTTATTCCGTGAACAACATCCATCAATGTAAGGGTGGTAATGTCGTTCTGAATTGCAGGGTCCTTGTAGGATTGAGCTGTGACCTTAATCTCGCCAAGTTCGTCTCCATTCGCCTGGTAGATCGACGGAGCTTGCACACGCATGTAAAAGCGGATGTCCTCTCCACCTTCAAGGAAAATTGGAGTGTCTGGGAAGATGCTGGAATGATTGGAAGCAAAGTAGAGGTTAGCGGTCCAGTTCAACGGAACACCAGAGATGTTCAACCCATAGGTATCTGCAACCAAGTCCTTAGGACCTGGTGTCGAATTGTTCATCGTCATGTTGTAGATGGTTTGCTCCCCTGGTTCAATCACGTGATAGAAAGTCTCGCCTTCTTCGTAATCAAGGTCAACTTGTCCGGTAAGCACGTGAGAGTAGCAGATGGTGAATCGGTTGTTGTTTCCATCATCGCCGCACTTGTTGGTATCAGACCAAGCAATGTGTGCTCCACTTCCCAAATCGTTGGAAAAGGCAGGAGGCATTCCAATGCTCGGCTGACGTCCACTATTCGGTCCTAATTTATTCGAATTCCAAGAGGTTACAGGTATTGCTTCCCACGGGTCAAGAGCGGTAAGGCCGTCTCCGGTCAAATCCGTTTGATTAAGACGAACATACATGATTTCCTCATTGGCTGAGGTATTTCCTGAATCGACCCAAGCGATATGGATGTTGTTTTGATCATCTGTGAGCAATGATGGGAAGACTGAGTTTCCTGCATAAGGTGATGCTGGGGGAAGGCCGTTCTTTCCTTCAACGTTGGAGATTGCAATATCGTTAATCTTCTTGATAGCGTAGGTGGACAATCCTTCTTCAGCACCGTCCCAAATACCAGCACCTTGAAGGCGCAGCTTTGTGTAGTAGACTTCGTAATTGGTATCCTTCTCAAATCCGTAATCTCGTCCGTCCATCCAAGCGATGTGCGTGTTTCCTTGCATGTCTACGCCAATGGAGGGGTGGAAGGAGTATGCGTCATCGATGGTTACACGGGTGTCATTCACGACAACCAGATGTCCTTCGGCAGCGGGGCCTGTGTCTTCAACGTAGGTTTGTCCGTTAACGGAGTGGCCGTTTGCTCCCGGAACGAAAGTTGGGTCGTTGTTCATCTTCGCATAGGGGTCAAGTACCGTCATGTAGATTTCACGAGAGTTGTTGGTAGAGATATAGACCATGGCTTCGACGAGGAGGGCCATTTGGTTTGTACCGCTTCCTGAAGGGAACTCGTATGCTTGACCACCGGAATCGGTGTTGGCGAGTGTGTTTCCTGGGCAGTTACGGGTGTTTGTGGAGACAATGCCGTTTGGACACTGGACCAAGTCCATGAAGTGAGATTGAATGTTACCCGCTCCACCGTATCCTTGTCCGTAAAGTCCGACTGGGATGACGCCTGCAAGTAGACAGTTGTCGTGTGCTTCCTGAATCGAGGCTTTGTCGTCGGCCTGTTGTGATGGATCTCCGTCCTTTGGCCCTTCATCGGAAACTGGAATTACGATCTTTGTTGCGTTTGGGTTCCAGCGGTGGTCGTCACCGGTTGGAGGGTTTCCTGGAACGTTTCCTTGAGCGTCTTTCCAAGAAAGACAAGCCCAGTTTGAACCTGGACCCCAGTCTTCTCCGGAATATCCGGAATAGGTGTTGCCGTTGTAGACAGTACCTGGGAGTTTGCGAATTCCGCCGGAATCATCACCGGGATTTTGGCCAAGAGGTGTTGTTCGGGGTCCTGCGTTCTGGTTGTAGGCTTGGCAGTTTCCTGAACTAGCTGCACCGGGCAGTGAGTTGCCGAGTCCGTAAATGGTTTCGTAAACGGTCATGTTAGCGACTTCAAGCATAGGCTTGATTCCTTGGAAGTAACTTCCAGAGGCAAAGTTACCTCCGTAAACGACAGTGCAGATATCTGCCCACTCAGTGTACATAGAACCCGAGGTGTCAACGATGAAGGCTAATTCAACTTTACCACCGCGAGTATCGTCCCAAGCAATTTGGACGTAGTCGTTGGCGTCAACGACGACGTCGGGGTGCCCCTTGTGCCCGATAATAGGTGTGAGAAGGGTATCGTCAAACAAAGTAACGATGGCTCCAGAGGATACAACTGGTTGAATCATTGAGTAGTAGATTTGAGGTTGGTTGTAGAATTTACCAAGTTGGTCGTAGTTGTCTTCCCAAACGATGTGGACGTTGTTTTGGCTGTCGATATCTAGGGCTGGCCAATCACGGTTTTGGGAACGGCGTTCAATGATGGTATCATCGATTGCAGTAATGGTTCCATCATCAGATGCGGAACCGTCCATTGGTGAAGCCCATGGATTGAGCACAGTATACATGATTGCATGTTGGCCCGATTTGTCGGCCCATACAATGTGAACTCGGTCGAGGTCGTCCACCTTCATGTCTGGATGCCAGATTTTGTGTAGGCCAGGATTGGTTACCTGTGTGGCGTCGATGAGTGTTTCTCCACGAGGTGACAGCATCGAATAGTAGAGGTGTTGATTGTTACGGGTCCAAACGACGTGAACGTTTCCTGAACTATCAGAACCTACTGAGGCTTGTGCATCTGAGGATGTTCCTCCGTCAACGATTTGGACTGCTTCGGTGATGACAACTGTGCTTGCTGCTACGCTGACGCTTGCCATAAGCAAACTGGACATAACGGACAATAACATGAGGGTTGCAAGGCTGATTGACTTTGTTTTTTGATTCATAGGGCCACCTCTAGTGAAAGAACAGTCAAACGGTGCGTGTCTTCCTACTTAACCGCGTCCCCTTTCGGTCTTATTTATCAAAGACCAGTGACCCGTTTTCAAGGGAGAAAGCACAGCCCGGAGGATGGCTTTATCATGCCCATTCTGAAGGGTCGAATCCAGAGCCAAATGACATCTTTTCATCGTATTCGACTTGAGGTGTGTTCGTTTCACTGACATCCATGGGCGGCTGATTTTGTCCACTTTTCGCCTTCTTCCAATCGTCTACAGGCCCCGGTTTTCCGACACCTGGGCCGTAGGAATACTTAATTTCGTGAATGAGAGCAAGTTTCGCAAGCCACAGTTTACGTAGACTGTTCATGAACTCGTTCTTGCTTAGCCCGTCAAACCAAATAGGTAGGCTCACGTTGAAAGCCTGCATTGGTCCTGGTTTTTTCTCTTCTTGATGTCCCATGTGGACGACCCAATCAACGCCAGAGCGTATCAAATGGAGTCTACTTTCATGAATCCATTCGCTCCAATCACTTTCTTCGTCATCCATGTGCTCCTTCATTTCTTTTTGTTGGCCTTCGTCAACTCGAGTCATGCTTGAAACGGCGACGAGGTCTCTGCCTTTTGGAATCACTACGGCGAACATATGGCCTTGCTTTCCGCCAGGATATCGGACAAGGAAGTGTGCATTAGCCCTTGGATCATTTTGGGCCTTAGCGGTTAGGCGCTCTTCAGTAAACCATTGTTTGAGCTGGTCCGATACTTCTTCAGGCGTCATGGAACATCCCAGGGCTTCCTCCCGTTTGAACCGAACCCTTAGGAATTCGTCACGGTTTCGTTTGCTTCAAGGAGGTTTTTCAACAGCCGAGTGAGGTTCTGTCGGTCGTCATCCTTCATCCATCGTCGCCGCCATGCTTTTCGGGCGTCCACGTAATCATCCCACGTCCATGAGAAGGTTTTGCCGCTGAACCAAAATACAGGAAAAAGAGCAAGGTAAGCCAGGCTTGCTGCAGCAACCCGAAGAATGTTTGACTCGCCAAGAGCAATTCGCCAATCAACCCCTAGGAGAGAAGTAAGAGATTCGTGAAACATGAATCCCACCCCAAGCCATAATGCTGCAATAAGTGGCCAAACGAGGAGGGAGCCAAAGAATGCTGCTAGGAACTGATAACTGGTTCGGGCGTCCTGCCCTTCATCGGTTGAATCTCCAAGCAGGCGGCCCAAGGCAATTTGGAATCCCAAGGACGTTACAGAAAATGGAAGGAACGTCAAGAAGAGAAGAGCGCGTAATAACATCGGAAGCATGTGAAGTGGATTCGCTCGACGCAATCCATCGCCGGCTAAATTGAGGTCTCGCCCGTCCAATCCTTGGCCCTCTAGAATTTCAGCGGCTAAGGTTGCATCAGTGATACGCTTACCTTCTAGGGGGGGCGGAGGAAGCGCATTGGATGGTTTTCTAATTTTCTTTTTCACGGCACGTGCCGCGTGAACTTCATCTTGCCATGTAGCAAGTGGGGTTTTATTCATTCTAGCCTCCACGTGGGCAAGAAGGTGAACCCCTCGATGCTCTTCCCATGAGTCGGTATGTGCGGTAAATGCCGGTAATTTTTCTTGGAGTTTGTCACGGACTGCAAACACTATTTCTGCAGGAGGTTCTACCCAACTGCCTTTGGCTACTGCCTGTACCAACTCATCGGGTATGCTTTCTTCAGATAGAGCAAGGGGCTCTCCAAACTCAATGTATTTGTCAGTTCGGAAGTATTCACGCCGCCGGTAGTGCAATCCTACGGGAAGAAGCGTTGGCATAGGAAGGTCGTTTGCTTTCGCAAGGGCTGCCGCTGCTAGAACAGTTCGAAAGGGTCCGGTTCGAAACCGTATCATGTGCGAGTTGTCGTGACTCGTTCCTTCCGGAAAGAGGACGCAACCAAAACCGTGTGTGATTCCGCTGGCAAGTGCAAGGAGCGACCGCCCATTGATGTGTTGGGCTTCATCTTCCGTGCATCCTCCCCGAAGCAATTCTGCTTTACGCACAACCGGCTGTACAGCCAGTTTTCGCGTCCACCATCCTAGTAGGGGCCGAGTCACGAGGTCGTGCCGCCCACCAACAACAAATTCTTTGGGATGATGAAGAAAAACTCCGAGGGGGTCCATGAGGCCGTTGGTATGCCAAGCGCAACACATTGAGCCGCCGCCGCCTTTTTCCAATGGTGCTTCACGGGTAGATGATGTGGTCCTGAATTGGATAGCTGCCACTCGCCTGCACATCCAAAACGCCACCTTGGTCCAGAAATATGAACCTGGGATTGTCGAATCGTAAGTTGGCAGAGGTGTGGCGAGTAGTTTATCCATTCGCATGTTTTTAGCCGAGGAAGAAAGGATAGGGAGTGCTTCTCCATTGTGTACTAAATCTTCCTCTTCCGTGACAATCGTGGCCATTAGTTACTCCCTCCATGCAAAGCAGAAGAAAGACGTTCGAGTTCGGGATGGTTTGGTTCCCCAGCCCCTTGTGTCGGCCACATAGCCATCAATGTCGCTCCACCGTCGCCCTCGTTGCGAGGAATGACATGAATGTGGACGTGGGGGACTTCTTGTCCCGCCAATGGACCATCATGGATGCAAACGGTGAAGTCGGAAGTGGAAAAATGTCGTCCGAGTACCTGCTGCACCTCAGCAACCCCTTCCATCAGTGCCCCACGCTCATCCGAATTCAATTCGCTTAGCCGCTGAACGCCGCGGCGAGGAATCACCAAGGTATGTCCAGGGCGCCGGGGGAAAATATCAAGAAAGGCAAACCATTGATCCCCTTGTGCAACAAAATGTGAAGGGATTTCGCCACGCAGAATATTCTCGAAGAGGGTTACCATTGCCTCAAGCGAGGACTACGATGCCTTTCTTCATTGTGGAGGAAGTACCCAGTGCCCACCCTCTCCTTTCTTGAGAGCAAGAGTTCCAATGGACCCAAGATGGTCGACAGTGTTGTGGTGAAGAAAGGCTTCGTTTGAGGATTCAAAGTCGCTTCGTTGGAAGGTTCCTCTTGATTCTTCGCGTGCCAATCCGGATTGTGTAGAAGCAATGAGCATTCGTACCGATGCTTGCGTTCTGAAAATTTCCAAGAGGTTGGTATTAGCGATGAGTGAGGCTTGGTCAAGATGAATTGATTCGGCAGCAACCGAAGCTGATTCAAGTTTGGTCAAGAGGGTGCTAAGGGAATCATGCGTGTAGGACGAAGTGGCGGCAAGTGCTGCGCGAACAGAGGCCATTACGGTACCACAGCGTACAACGTGCGTTCCTTCTCCATCACCAAGCATTGCTGAAAGGTCTGCAGATGATTGTTCGAGAGAGGAGGTCAGTGCATCTGCAGAGCCAAACGTACGGCCTTTGACCCATTGGCCAGCGTGATTTCCCGCGGCAAGTCCAGAACATAGTCCGTCGAGCATTCGGTTACCGGGTAGGGCAGCTGCGCCATGCATGCCCGTACAGGCTGCATCGCCGGCTGCGTAAAGTCCAGTGAACCAGCGAGCCCATGTGTTGACGACGCATCGCCCGTTGAGGTCTACTGGCAGTCCACCAATTGTATGCCCCGCAACAGGTTCCAATGCGATCGTTTGGCGATTCATGTCAATACCAGTTCGTTGCTGAACGAGACGGAAGATTGAGCCCCACCATGTGGCGTTAGACTCCATTTCTCTTGCATCGAGTACAGGTTGGACGGCCGCTTCAATTGCTGCACAAGCCTCAATTGGACTCATCGAGTTGACTTCAATGGGTGCGCCGCTTCCTTCATGGATACGTGCTCCGTCAGAAAGAAGGTCGAGAGGGAGGAAGAGATTGGTTCCTTTGATGACCAGGGGGTGCTTCATGACGAATTCCATGTCACGAAGTGGGACACCGGCCCTGAAGGCCAGGTCCATACCCAAGCCGGAAATTCCACTAGTAAATGCGCCGTCAAAGCCTTCGTCAGCGATGATGAGGGCTTTGCATTGTAGACCCATAACGCGTCCGTTAACCATGTCAAGGGCAATTAGCCCAGTTACGGTTTGATTGTTGTTGACCAGCGTGAGGGGGATTTGGTCACCTCTGCGGATAACGCCATGGCGCATGCATTGCTCTTCACTGATTTGTTGTAATTCACGAGCAGTGGTACTTCCAGCACCAACATTTCGAGGTTGTGAATGGCCGAGTGCTTTTCGAACCATAGGAAGTCCTTGCGCGTCTCTGCGGAAATTTAGGCCTCTACGCTCAAGCAAATCAACGATCTTAACCGCCTTTGCTGTAGTTGTCGATACCATGTCTTGGTCAGAAAGAAATTCACCACAGCGAATGGTATCCTCGCGATGACTGCGGTTATTGGATTCTTGAAGTGGGGCTGAAAGTCCAGTAAGTGGGCCCATCCCAGGCTGCCCGAGTCCTGTTGCTGACATCAACAACGTGTTGGCTCCTTCTTTTGCAGCTTCGGCAGCAGCATGCAATGCTGCCGGGCCGTCTCCTAAAACGATGACATCCCATGCTTCCATGACTTCACTTCCGACATTTTTACCGAAGCGTCGGCCCGCCATAAGGAGCGCGCTTCTTTTGCCTGCGACAAAGAGTAATTTTTAGAGTCCCTTTTTATTCAAGAATGGGTTTTGGGAAGCGGTTTTGAAGACCATGAACGCGCTTGTTCCAACTTCTTATTCTTCTGCCTGTAATGACTGCTATTACGGTTTTTCACGATGGTTCGTAAAACTCGTGATTCTATCACGACACCTTCGTCATCACGAAGAATAACCTGAACGTATCGCTCGCCCTGTAGTTTACCGCTCCAAGCCACACCAAGCCACAGAACCACGCCTTTTTGCAGATACCGAGGCACCCAATCCAGAGCATCGTCTTCGCCTGTAGCGTTGAGTTGAACGGAGTGGCGTGGAGGGGGGCAGGGTTGAAGTTCGAAACGATGGTCACGGACAACCGGTTCGCCTCCGGGGCAAACCACTTCTATTCGGGCGACTGTGGGTTTGAACGATTGGTTGTTCAGAGCGATGAAAAGGTGACCTGTACCTTCTTCACATTCAGAATCCAAGGCCACGTCCATTCTCCAAGGTGAACGAAGAAGCATCGGGGAGCCTGATAACAAATCAAGTTGAAGGCGCTCAAGAAGCCTAAATGCACTCGGCTGCCAGACTCGGGCGTGTTCCAGAAGGCGTTGAAGAGAGCGCCAGTTGAATTTGGATGATTCATCAAGTAAGATTGCATTCAATGCGTCTGGTCGGATGAATTCTATCAGTTCAACCATTGCTTTCTCATCGTCGAGTTCATCATTCGCATGAAGATGAAGAATGTACAATACGCGCTCCCATGATTGGTCTTTATCGTAACCAGGGAGGATGCTATTTCTAAATTCGTTGAGCCATTCAAGCCACTCTAGGTAAAGGTCGGGGTCGAGATGGAGGACGATGAGTTCTCCCAAGATAGACCCGAGTTGTGTTGGGTGGTGGGTTGGCGCGTGATGAACCAAGCAGGGCATTTCATCGCCTTGTTGGCGCACTGCGTCCGTTGTGAAATAGGAGTGAAATGTGTGGGCAAAACCAAGAGTCATTGCTACGAGGAAGGAGAGATTCCAAACCAACGAGTCTACTGTGATTACCGTTCCAAGGCCAAGTAAAAATACCGCACTGAACGCTAGTAATGCATTGACTGAATTATGGCGTCGGACATCTGTCAACCCCTCCAAAATACGGTCCATCCCCGGTTGAGAACGCAATGAGAGTTTTCCACCGATGGCTTTATCGTCAATTTCTCGGAGAGATATTCTTGCTTGAATGGACTGCCACATTGCTTCTCCTGCAAGAAGTGGGGGGAGGATGCACAGTGAAAGGGGCGCTAACCAGAACAAAATCACGTATCCAGGGTTAGGTGGGGCGGCCTCTGGAAAGAGGACGGAGACAAGAGCGACAATAGCAACACTCAGTCCCAATAACAACCGAAGCAACAGAAGGAGGCGCTTGCGAGCAAAGGTACCGACTTTCATCCGAAGTTCTTCTTGCCGTTGCCACTTCTCAACAGTTCGCTGAATCGGATTTTCGGTTCGGTCAAATCCATGCCCGTAAGGGTCGGGCAAGGACGCGGTGAGTTCAACCTCTTCTCCCGCCTTCACTTCGCCACCGTACCTGCGTACGCATTATTCAATATGGCTCTTGTCCAAATAAAAAGCGGGCGTGGCAGGATTCGAACCCGCGATCTCCGGCTTAGGAGGCCGGTGCATTATCCAGCTGTGCTACACGCCCAATACAATGTGATGGACAATGTTTCAAGATGCTTCCGATGGTTATGGCTCTGCGTGTTCTACGCCGATTTCAGCAACCCGATGTAAGAAGGCTTCAATTTGAATCCGCCCCTGCGCAGAACGTTGCAAGGACATATCACATAGTGACAAAGCGTTTAGGAGTGCTGTTAGCAACTTAGGGTCAAAGTGAGAACGCCCCGCTGTCAAAAAACGATGGAACCGATCAACAACCTCTCTTGAATCCATATCATGTGTATTCATCATTTGATCCAAAGCCCCCATGGCTCCTTTCAATACTCGGCTGTTTTTCTCACCCTTCTTTTCCCACCGCCAATCATGAACTCGGCCTCGAAGAGCTTCCTCAAGAATGAGTTGAACTTCACGGAGTGAGGTGTTAGCCATGAGCGTTTGTACGTTCTTACGGTCGTTCAATAAGTCTCGTTGTGCGAGAAGTTGAATCATGAAAATGGCCTTTCTGAGGTTGCCATTGGCCACGTGAGCAACATCACCAATCAAGCCCAATGCTGCATCGTGTCCTTCTTTTCCAAGAATTGTATTCAGTCGTTGCTCAATCATGACTCGTGAAAGAGTAGGGATACGGACATGTTGGACTCTGCTGCGAAGTGCCTCAATCATCCTCGATGGAGTATGGGTTGTAAAAATAAATCGTGCACTTCGGCTGCTCTCTTCCATCATTCTTCGTAAATACGATTGTCGTGCATGGCCGAGATAGTCAGCGTCTTCAATGACGATAATTCGTGACACTGGAGCTCGTCCAGTGGATGGGTCGCGTAGTGATTCTTGTCCGGATGGAGGTGGAGTTCCATCGCTAACGAGGCTCATAGAATGGTCAAAGGCATCAAGACTCGTTCGTCCAGCAAGCGTGTCTTCTGACCCCGAACCTGCTGGACGCAAGAACGCCTCAAACTTGGCCATTGCTCCAGCAGTTTTCGCTAGATCTCGCGCTTGAAGGACGTGTGTTGTCGATGTCCAAGCCGGACCGAGAACTTGTCTGCAGACGAGTCGGTAGGCGGCGGTTTTTCCGCAGCCTGCTGGACCCGATAGTAGTAGGTGGGGTGGATTGGAGCCAACCGCAGCACGCTCAAGAGTTTGAATCAAACTTTCTGGAGCGATGAGTTCCGAGAAAAAGCGTGGCTGGTATTGCTCAAGCCACATCGTCATAGTAATAGCAAAATGACCAAGGTCTTTCAACTCTGCGAGAAGGTAAATTCTCACTCAGCGTTGATGCGCTTGGTGCCGTGACGGCGGAGTTTCATGAAAATACGGGAACCGCAAGCCTTGCAGCTGATTCCGTTTCGCTCTCGATGGAACGATTCCAGGCTTCCACAGTCAGCGCATTTGTAATCTACGAGTTCAACCATAATGTATCTCTCCAATCACCGCGACCGTGCATCCCGTTTTGAACCTGTTTGTCGCGAACGTCCACTAATAAGTTCGTCAAGAGTTGCCGGGGCTATCACGTAAAGTTTACCAGTTTCGTAAAGATAGGCAATTCGAGAACGGACTGCTGAGGCTGTGCGTTGATGTAAACGAGCTATTTCATTCAGACAGCATTGGCTCTCAAGATTCTCAATAAGATCATCATCTTCTGAACCAGACCAAGTTTGGCCGCTACGGAGTGACATGTGTGCCTCAGCAGTGGTTGCCACCAACCAAGCCGGGCATGAGGCGAATACGGCTACCCGCGTCAATGTTCATGTCAGCAACGTCAGCGGTGCTGACGAGTTGGTCGTTCACGAACACCCATGTGCCTGGGGCGCTTTGAGCCTTGTCTGCGATTTCAGCTTGGGTCATAACCACTTCAGAGTGGCCAGACTTGTCTGCAATTTCGACATTGAAAGTTGGGGCGTTGCCACCAACCAAACCGGGCATGAGGCGAATACGGCTACCCGCGTCAATGTTCATGTCGGCAACGTCAGCGGTGCTGACGAGTTGGTCGTTCACGAACACCCAGGTTCCTGGGGCGCTTTGAGCCTTGTCTGCGATTTCAGCTTGGGTCATGACCACTTCGGAGTGGCCAGACTTGTCTGCAATTTCGACATTGAAAGTTGGGGCGTTGCCACCAACCAAACCGGGCATGAGGCGAATACGGCTACCCACGTCAATGTTCATGTCGGCAACGTCAGCGGTGCTGACGAGTTGGTCGTTTACGAACACCCAGGTTCCTGGAGCGCTTTCGGCCTTCTCAACGATTTGTTCTTGGGTCATCTGAACCACACTGTGGCCAGATTTGTCTGCGATTTCTACTTCAAATGTATTGTCCATGGTTTCCACCTTTGAGAAGAAGAATCTCCGACCACATATAAACCTCGGAAAAATCCAAGATTATTTTTGCAACGGTGTTCATTCCAACCCCACAGAAGTTGAAAACTCTAACCGGATATAAACATCAAAGTTTGAGGTTGGCTTGCCGACTCAAGAGATGGATTTGCATGCTGTGTTCAAGGATTGCTGCATTAGCCCATGCTTGGTCAAAATCCGCACCCACTGCGTAGGCGCCGTTGCCACGGACAACAACACAACGCATGTTTCCTTGAGTAAGCGCTTCCCTAACCTGGCGAAGGTAATCATCAGGCTGCTCGTCATCAGGGTCTACAATGATGATTTTGCCGATGTGATGTTTACCGATTTCATCGATCGGATTGAGTAATACAAGGTCCTTTTCACAGCTGGCGGTGGTTGTGTGGGGCGCATGCATGTGAATGACAGCCGCAGGCCCACCGGTTACTACCGATACCGATGCAAGAATGACCTCCATTACATGCCAGTCGGTAGGGGAGCCTCGTGGCGAAGTCCCACCAAGTTGGCCAGCACACAAACTTCGTTCATTCATTCTAGGAAGCATAGCCATATGACGGCTTGACACCATAATGTTGGGTTGGTCGGGAGAGATCATAGCCAAACTTCCCATTGTTGCTCGGATCAAATGTTCTCGGTCAAGTTGCCTCCCCATGCGTACAAAGTCAGAAACAACGTGGGCGGGAATGACAATGTTGTTTTCAACAAGAGGGGGCATAGGCGGCTCCTCCAACTGCTCGATGACTTCTGTTGCTCCAACAACAGATTGACGCAAACGGGCATTTTCCATGTGAAGCCTTTCAAGCTCCGCCTCTTTTTCTGCGAGTGCGTTGAGCATGGCTTCTGAGGCCTGTGAGGCTTCTGGGGCCTGTGAGGCTTCTGGAGACGGTGGAATGGTTTCAACCGGTTCTTCAGAACTCTCCTCGACCTGTGGGGCTGGTTCTTCAGAACTCTCCTCGACCTGTGGGGCTGGTTCTTCAGATTCTTTTGGCTGAGGTTCTGATATTGGTTCTGGTTCGGCCACAGGAATAGATTCTGTAACCATTAGGTCTTCTTCAGGTTCTTGAGCAGGTTCTTCAACGATTGGAGCGGGCGCCATATCTTTTGTTTCTTCAACACTAGGGACTTCACTCGGAGAACCTTCTGGCTCTTCGGGAGACGGGGGGTCAGATGGTGGACCGCTGGGTGGACCTGAAGGAGGACCGGACGGTGGCCCCGATGGAGGGCCTGAAGGTGGACCGCTGGGTGGACCTGAAGGAGGACCGGATGGTGGCCCCGATGGAGGGCCTGAAGGTGGACCGCTGGGTGGACCTGAAGGAGGACCGGACGGTGGCCCCGATGGAGGACCTGAAGGAGCAGTTTCGGCGAGTTCATCATCAGATGGTGATGCAGCGGGTGAATCCTCTATGACTTCTTCGGGAGATTCATCATTTGCTTGAACGGGTTCTGCTTCTTCTTCAGGCGATTGTTCGAGACCGGATATGTCTCCAAAAGCTCCGCCCAGCATGTTCTCTAATTGGTTATTTTCAGCTTCTTCTCGTGCGATTTCTGCTGATGTTTTCGGTTTCGCCATGGTAGCACCCAATTCCCCCACATGGCGCGGCTTAAATAGCGGTTGCGCCCCCGACGGATTAAATCTGCCCGCTTGGTGTAGAGGTTATCATGCAGGATTGTCATTCCTGCGACCCGGGTTCAATTCCCGGAGTGGGCGCCTCACTCTTCTTCCACTAGAGTATCGTATACCTTTTTATCGTGGTTTATCGGCCGTGCTGGTAGAAAATACCACATGAAGGGTAAAAGGAACAGTGAATCTAAATTCTTTCCAAGTTCAATATTGAAGGTTGATTCAAAGGCAATAAAGGCGTTTCCCCCAGTCTCGTTTTCTTCTGGCGGCTGAGCAATGACCCCCTCCCTGTCTTCTTCCTCAACCAATCCCAGATCGTAGCCAGAAAAATCTGCTTGGAGTTCAAAACCAAGCCAAATCGGTTTCAGATGAAGGTCTTCTTCTGTATGAACAAAGGAACGGGTTTCCACCTCTGCTCCAGGTGCACCATTGGCCGGAGAACCTCCCTCGTCTCCATCTCCCAAACTTGCGACATAGAAAAGTGGAAATGATGCAAATGCGATGAGGGTCATTGAAAATGCGAATATTCGTAAATAGTGGCGCCATTTCCATGAAAGCATCATGATAAGTTCACTCAAAACAAGTAAAACAAGAGAGATTTTGATCCAATTCCGTCCAAGTTTGAGCCAGTCCGTATCGGTATCTTTAGACGGGGAATCTTCATCTGAATCATCAGAATCACTGGAAAATGAACTGTCGTCTATATTGCTAGAATTTACAGGGGCAGTGGCGCTACTGTCACGTTGTAACGTGTAAAGAAAGAACGAGGTGGCCCTCTCGATACGGACATCAACGAAGGTCTGTTCGTTGTCAATAGCGACGACAGAATGGAACTCTGTAGGAGCAGGGCGTCCCTCGGTGTAGGCTGCTTCGACCGAGGCCACCAACCAGGCCGAGATAAAAACGTGCACCGCAAATAGGGCCGTAATTATCAATCGGACGCCGCCGGAGGCGGCGAACGAACGGGGGCGCGGTAGCCTCATAGCCACCCCTGCCGCTCGTGGTTCTTGAGTCACTCGTTAGTTTCTCGGCGACGGGAGTTGCCAGCAAGAGCTGCAATTCCCACCATGGCCAACACCGAGAGCGGTGACAAGAACGGGAGAAGTCCCGAGTCTTCTGCGACATCAACTGCACTGTCGGGCGCTGAGGTTCCGTCGCCTGTACCGTCACCTTGGTCAAGGTCAAGAGTAGAGGTATCCGCACCGGCTTGTTCTAGTGCGTCTTCAAGAGCGCTGAGGTCGTGATCTTCAATGTCCACGATGTCTTCAATATCCTCAAAGTCAACCATTTCAGTTTGGGCCTCTTGTGCAGGCACGCCGGTCAAGTAGCGAATGGACATGAAGGTCATAGGCAAGTCTTGACTGTATCCAGTTGTTGCTGGTCCAGCGATGACGTACTTTTCCTCATCGTCATCCATAGCGTAAAGTCCAACGCCGATGATTGTAGCATGCTCTGTACTCCACAACGGAGCCCACATACCATCAGAGTAAGGGAATTCAGGAATTTCGTTTTCTTCAAGATCTTCGAAAGTAGTACTAAGTTGTTCCATAAAGTCTTCTGCAACATTTTGGAGGCTGGAGTCGGTGAATGCTTCCAAAATCGTCATGAGGCGGTCACTTGGTTCGCCTTCAGTGCTCACCTCTTCACATCTCGTCTCCGTTTGATAGGCTTCCGTCTCTCCCTCTTCAATTAGGGTCATAACGATACAGTATTCTCCTTCAGTTGAAACATCAAATTCGCCTTGGAACCACTCAGAGTCACCATCATGCATAAGTTGGCTTGTTTCTGTAAATACTTCGTTTCCTTGGTCATCTTGAACGCTAATGTGCATTTCAGCATCGTTAGATGAAAGATAGTTAGAATATTGGGCCTCCCAGTTGAGGGTCATCCCATCGGACCGAAGGTCATAGAGTGCTCCTTGATGGCCCACCCATATAGTTCCGCATTCGGAGTGTGACTCCATCATAACGTCACCTGAGCCAGTGGTAATGACTGCGCTGATACAATATTCTAATGGTCCATGGCTATCGGCAGAAAATACATTGTCAGCGTTAAAATAGGTGTTGGGGGAAGAGAAATCGCAAATATAATCTGAATGAGCATCGCAAACGGTGTAGTCGTTCAGGCCAAACACTGTTCCATCGCTGTAACTTGATGTTACTTGGAGGTGATAAACTGCTGCTGCTCCTTCGTCCTCAAATTCTGAACAATCAGCGCTGTAGTCGTTTATGGAGTCCCAGGAAATCTCAGTTCCGTCGTTACATGTAAACATACGAGTGCCGTCTTGATTTTGTTCATCTTCGCCACCGCTGCAGTGTTGAGTTCCATCGTTAACATCCGCCCAATTTATTTCATCTGAGTCGTCACAGGTGAACACACTAACGCCTAGGTCGGGAAGTTCATCAGTATTGAATTCCCCATAAACAATTACAGTCTCGCCGGAGTAGTAGGAGTTGACGACAAGGCCAGATTCGTCAGACCCGTCGCTGCAGTCCTCGAAGCCGTCGTTGACCCACCATTCTGGGATCCACTCGCCATCATCACACTGCCACTCATCAGGGCCATCGTCATTGGATTCTGCGAGGTCAGACGCCCATTCGTCAAAGATGGTATCAACAATAGAATCTTGGAAACTCGCCTCAAGGTCTTCAGCGATTTCTTCCCCGAAAGATAGGGTGCTCTGTGCAAGAACATTGCCCATCATGGTAAACATCACTGGATTTCCTGGAGGGCAATCCACACAGGCGACAGCGTCAACGGTTTCGCCGTTTCCGAGATCGACCTCAAAGTCGTTTCCTTCCATGTCCTGTTCCATCGAGAATCGGAATTCTCCATCAAACATCTCGTCGTAGTTGCCCGAGTGCGCGAAAGCATCGGAAACCGTCAAATCAAATTCTCCTGAGTCAAGTCCGAATTCTTCGGTTGGAAGTCCTGTGAAGTAAATTTCATAATCGGCTGCGCCAGTGTAGGTTCCACCTATTTCTCCGCAGAGGTCATTGACAGCGACTCCGCCCCATGGATACGCGTTAACTCCGTATTCTTCCTCGTCATCAGCGCAATTCCAATTTGTCTCGTAATTGTCAGAAGCCTCGATGTAGATTGGGCTTTCAGCGTCAAGACGCCAAACTGCATCGGTTGATTCCATGCTGTACCCAAAGCTGATTCCCGTAGCAAAGTCAACAGTGATTTCTTCTCCGCCGCCTTCCAGTGCGATATCAACATCAAGTGACATGTCAGCACTCACAGTCAGGTCGAGATCCATGTCGGCGCCTACAAGATTGTAGTCATCAGTGAGGTACTCTGTGTAAAGAATGTCCACGGTGAGAACGTTCTCAAACTGGCTGATCACGTCGATGTCAAAGGAATTATTGTCGCCACCAAATGATGCTGCTTCGTCCCAGTCGGTTAGAAGAACCCCGTCAAAGAGGATGCCATGTCGTAGGACGACATCGCTGGTTCGACTCCACACTTCGATATCATCTCCGTTACCGTCTTGGATGGTTTGCATAGTGATATCTTCGGTTTGGTGCACATAGACATTTGATGAACCCGTTGTCAGTTGCCCAACATCTAGGTTAAACCCTGCAGCGTCTGCATCGGCCATGATTTCAATGAGTAGTTCTTCGATGTCCATGCCACTCAAGTTTGAAAAGTCGTCATCAAGGCTGGACCAATCGTATTCAACACCATAGTAGAATTCCGAGGGGGATGTGGGTTGGGCTTGAACCATGGTAATTGGAGCAAGAGCAGTCAGCAACAAGAGCGTTACAAGCAGGCCGGATTGGGTGCGTCGTTCAACAGACATTGTACCGACGGGACTTTTTGTCCATATTAAGTCTATTGTTGGTCAAAACATTCATTTTTCGCTATTTTCTTTATTTTCTCGGCACACGCGAACAAAATTTTCAAACATCTCTTTACCAAATTCAGAATCGTTGACTTCGGGATGGAACTGGAGCCCGAAGCGGTTACCTGCCTCGTTTTCCATACCTTGAACCTTACAGGATGGGCTGCTTGCTGTAATGAAAAATCCTTCCGGCACTTCGTGTACTTCATCGTTGTGAGATTCCCAGACTGTCTGGGTTTGCTCGGTACCGGCAAAAATCTTGCCGCCCTCTTGCTCAAGGTTGATTTCCATCGCTCCAAATTCAGGTTCGGGTGATTCCCGAGCGTCTCCTCCATAATGTCGGGCCATAAATTGATGGCCGGCGCAAATTCCGAGAATCGGGATGTCGAGTTCCAAGAACGCCGCACAATTGCCCAACTCTCCAGTCAATCCTACCCGTGCGGCTCCTCCTGAAAGGATGAGGCCGTCGAGTTCGCGTATTTCGCTAACTGGGGTCGTATTTTCAATGATTTTTGTATCCACTTTGAGGTAGCGCAACATACGCCACTCTCGGTGCGTCCATTGCCCTCCGTTGTCAACAACATCAATCACAAGAGGTTTTTCTGACATGAGCGCCACCTTACTTTCTTGGCGGTAGAGGGACGACCATGAACATGCCGATGCAACAAAGAGGGTGGTGGTTTTGGGTAAATCATGCGCACGAGCCTCATGGTAGGAGTGATTCTCTCTCTGATGATGGCGACATTGCCTCCAGCAATGGCGTGCGAAACCGAAGTGGAGCGGGCGCTCAACGGCGGATTCCCCGCCCCAACAGGTATATCTCCAAACAAAGATGAATCCATCCGTGAATCAGTAAGGTTGGCTAGTATTGGGCAAAACGTGGCTCGAGAAATGCTCTGGCAGGTTCTCATGGGGGCAGAACTCAGTGAACGAGCCATCGCTGATGAGATAGACAGGGCGATGATCGAAAACGGCTCTAACCCCGATTGGCCCTCCTTTTCCACAATTGTCGCCTCAGGTGCAAACGGAGCCATCCCGCATGGCGACCCGGTAAACGATGGAGCTGGACCAAAGCAGGTAGAAATTGGTGATGTTGTTGTTGTTGACCTTGGCGCAAGGGTCAACGATTGGGTTAGTGATGTAACAAGAAGTTACGTAGTTGGTGGGACTACAAATGATACCATCATCAAGGCATACATGGCTGTTTATGATGCGCAAAATCTCACCTTTCCACTGATTGAGGCGGGTACTCCGGCTTGGGCATTGGATGATATCGCCCGCGCCCACATTGAAGAACAAGGATTTGGTGACAACTTCATTCATTCACTGGGCCATGGTTTTGGGGTCTGCGTCCATGAACCGCCCCTGCTCTCAGGTGGAAGTGACGACCCATTGTTTGGACTATCATACAATCAACAACCACTTGCACCTTATGACGCTATCACCATTGAACCCGGGATTTACCTAGACGGATGGTTTGGAATACGAATTGAGGATGATTTTTTGGTAAACCAGGAGGACCATGAATTCTTGACTGTCGACTTGCCTCGTGATTTGGATTGGTTCATGATTGAACCTGATGCTTACGACATCTCAATGGCATTTAATCCCCCTGTTGAAGAAGAAATTGAATCAAAGCGATTTTTGTCCATGCCACTCGGGCTTGTAGAAATCTTCTGCTTGGTCGGTCTGGCTGGATTGCGCCAAGACCGTGTGGAAGAACACGATGAATGAATCAGAGGCGATGGTGGAGCGTTACGGTTCCGCAAACTCGGCACCAAACCTTGGTTCCGTCCTTACGAGGTGTTACACCGGCGATGTCAATGCTTGCTCCGCATTCGCACTTGACGATGTTGTCCATGGGACGCCGAGGCGGGCGGGCTTCATGAAGTGAACGCTTGGTTCATAATGTAAAACTGCATTCAAATGCGACAAAGCACTTTGACGTAGAAAAACCTTTGATTTCAGCAAGTTCAACCTCAATATCCCTCGCACTGTTGTCGTGGAGAAGCCGTTGTAGGTTGTCTGTATCTTGACCAAGGTGTTCACGTTCTCGGATGGCCCAACCACGAATTAAAACAGGTTCTCCTCGGCGCAATATCTGCAATAAGCCGGGTAAGTGTTCAAGGCTATTGTGTGGCAAATTGACCAGCAGAACATCAGCTTGTCCAAGAAGAGTGGATGTTTTTCCCCACTGAAGGGCGTCGTCGCAAATCGTTTCTACCCGCTTCAGTGGGCCATCCGCTCGTTTCGACTGCCAATATTCAATATTCAATCGCAAGAGGTCAACAGCATCGGGATTCAAATCGCCTGCTAAGCAACCTTCAATCAAGCCAGGTTCGGCGAAAAGGAGGGGGAAGGCAGGACCTACTCCCGCATAGGGGTCGGCGATAACGAGAGGGCGTTCAAGACGCAAGCGAAGTTTCTGTAACGAAGTCAGTGTCTTTTCTCGCTCGCTGGAAAGACGTGATGAAAAATAGGCTTTTGCAGGATCGACCCAAACAAGATGGCCGTGTTCTCGTACTCTTGTACGGGTATGCTCCGTCCCGTCTCGACTTTTTAGAACGGACAAATCACGAACGCGGAAATCTCCCATTACTCCATCATCCGCGCATACGAGTCGGATATTAGGTAACTGATCCAACATTGCCTCAGCAATGCTTTCTCCGTAAACCGATGCCTTACCCTCAAGTTTGACGATAAGAACATCGCCTTGTATTTCATAGGCTGATGGCCATGTTTCCGGCGGGAGTTGTTGCAGGGCTTTAGGTAAGCGTTCCGTCCAGTGTACGGGCCCCTTGCCCTTTCCTTCCACCTCAATATGCAAATGACCTTTCCAACAGGTATCCGTCTCATCAGGAGCATTCTCTGTAAGAGGAATTCCTCTGAAACCCCCCTCTAAACGAACAACTCCTGAGGTCGTAACCAGCCAATGTGACGAGCGGCACAAGGCTAGCCAATCTTGAGTTTCTGCACTCGGCACTCTCAAATGACGCATGGCCCTCGCTCAAGCCAAGCGAACGGGAGGTTTGAGCATGGCGGAGAGTTACACAACAACACAAAAACTTCCGTTGACCGGACTTCTTCTCGTTGGAATGGGACCGGGAAGCGTTGGAGCCATGACCCTTGAGGCTGTGGAAGCAGCCACTGCAGCGACACATCGTAGATATGAGGCCTATACTGCTTTGTGGCCGGATGAAGAACTCAATCTTCTCGAACAAACCATTGGTCCGATTCAGCGGGTCATGCGGCCGGAGGTTGAACAACCTGAGGATTTGTTCGCACTCGCCTCCACTTCGCTCGTCGCACTCTTAGTCGTTGGAGACCCGCTACAAGCTACGACACACGTGGACTTGCAACTCCAAGCAGCAGAAGCAGGTATTGAATGCCGCGTCTTTCATGGCATCTCAATTACCACACTTGTCACAGGTGCAATTGGCCTTTCCAACTATCGATTTGGACGACAAACAACACTCACTTACCCCTACGGCGGATGGGTTGCAACATCACCTTTGGAAACCATCATCGTCAACCGATTCACGGGCCTGCATACACTTGCTCTACTCGACCTAGACCCTACTGGTTTGGGTACTGGCGACCAGCGCCCCATGATGCCTGGTGATGCGGTAGCATCGATTGACCTCATGCGTTTGAAAATTGAAGAGGGTTTGACAGAGCGTGAATTTTCTGATGACAATCCTTCAGACCTGTTGACAAAGGCTGCCTTGCAATCATTCGTAGAAGAAGATGCGTTGCAAATGCGTGTCGTGCTGTGTTCTGATATGGGCACCGGCGACCAACGTATTGTTTCGACCACTGTAGAGGGGTTGAGCAAACAAGCTGGCGGGCGTCTGAATTGCATTATTTTCCCTGCAACGACGGGTGAAGTTGAAGAGAAAGCGTTGGTTCGTTGGGAACAGGAGTAAAGAAAACCATGTCCGATAGTGTACTTTTACTGCTCTCCTTTTTGCTCTTCATGATCTTTTTCGCTGGTGTTGGCCTTGCGTCAATGCGTGTTAAAGAAGATACAACGGACGATTATCTCGTCGCCGGCCGGGGAATGCACCCAGCCCTTGCAGCGCTGTCTGCCGTGAGCACTTGGAACTCGGGCTACATGTTCATTGGTTTCATTGGTTTTATCATCCTCCAAGGATATTCTGCAATCTGGATCGCTGCAGTTTCTACCATCGGTCAACTTGTTGCATGGATATGGCTCTACAAATACATTCAGAAAGAAGGTGAGGCTCGCGGAATTCGATCTCTTTCATCTCTTGTTTCAAGCACCACGGGCTCGCCCGAGGCAAAACTGGCTGCCGTGCTTTCCGTGCTCTTCCTTTCAATTTACGCCGCCGCTCAACTGACTGCTGGAGGCGTCGCCCTCGAAACCATGCTCAACTGGTCTCCAACCATTGGAATCCTCATTGGTTTCGTTCTTGTTGTTGCATACTGCTATGCGGGAGGGATTCGGGCTTCGATTTGGACCGATGCTGCACAATCCTGTGTGATGATTGTCGGTTCGACCATTCTTTGTCTGGTTGCACTCAAGGCAACGGGTGGATTCTCCGGCCTGAACGACCAGTTGAATGCCATTGACCCGGCCATGACCAATCTTTTCCCATCTGGGTTGAAGTTTGGTGCAACCCTGTGGATTGCAGCCTTCTTCTTGGGTGGATTGGGCGTTGCTGGACAACCTCAAGTGGTGTCTCGAGTGATGACTCTCAAGGACGATAAAGCCCGTAAAGAAGCGATGATTTGGTTCTTCGTTTGGCAGACACCATTCATCATTTTGATGTTCCTTATCGGTTTGTCATGCCGTGTTTTGTTGCCTGAACTCGGCACCTCTGGTGCGGAAACGGGACTTCCACTTCTTGCCATGGAGAAGTTAAGCCCGTTCCTCGGAGGACTCATTTTGGCCTCGATTTTTGCCGCGACCATGTCCACGGCAGACAGCCAAGTTCTTGCCTGCACTGCAGCTATTACCGATGATATACGCCCCGAATGGAGTCAAGATCACAAGACTACAAAACGTGTGACACTGGCTGTTGCTGTATTCGCCACGGTGATTTCACTTGTTGGGCAACAGGTCCCTGGATTTGGAGATTCGGTGTTCAAACTCGTCGTTCTTGCCGTCTATGGGTTGGGGGGAATCTTTGTCCCGCTCATTTTGGTGCGTATGATGGGCTATGAACCCGACACCTTCCATTCCAGCACAATGATGATGTCAGCCATGAGTGCAGTGGTTGTTTGGACCATTCTTGGTTTCGGCGGTGCTGATGGAATCTTCCCTTCAGTCCCTGGAATGGGGGCTGCATTTGCTGCTCACTTCATCATGTGCGCTGCACGCGACTCCTCGGTGAGCAATCCCTTCGGACGATACGCCGTTCCCAGTCAAAATGGCCTCATTATCGGAGGAGTTGTTATCTTGCTTCTTACCGCATCATTAGAGGCCACATACCTCAAAATGAGTCCTCGTTCCTCCACCGTCTCGGGGGATGTAGTTGGGGAGTTCCAAGTCAACGGTGAACTATCCTATGTCTTGCTTGATTCTGGCACAGAATACGTTGCAGACGGGACACCATGGAGCGAGACGTACACTACTGACGCTATCGATGATGCCGATGAGCTCAATATCGTTGGCCTCCGAATTAGTCTCTCCTATGGGGAAGACGAGGTCCCTGACAATGGTATTTGTCAATCGCAAACTGCGGCCGATACCATTTCTGGAACGGCCTCTCACCTTGAATTCTCTTTGAACGCTGAGGGGCAAAACAGCGAGGGGAATGACGGCCATGAGGTTGTTTTGGAATGGTACAATTCCAGCATGATCGGCACAAATGTGTCCGGCTTGACATTGAATGAAATCTTTGAGCAGATTGATTCAATGGGCGCCGGACTTGGTGAACACACTACAGAAATTTCTGTTGCTGCTCAAGGTGATTCGTGTATATTTGGCGGAAGCAACGAAGACAACGGTGAAGAGGTGTCCTACACAGTGGAACTTATTGTATTGGACTACACCGTTCTCGGAAATATCACAGGATGAACTGTTGGCCTTGCTTTGCTACACCCCAGCCCATTGAAGCAACGGTTGCAAAAGCATTGCTCGCTTCATCGTGGAGGGGGTTTGTGTGATTGAGGTGTATGAAATATATCTCGGGGTCGCTTTCTCTCTTCTTCCCGAGCAACTCCAGGGTCTCGCTCACTGGAGGGTGGGGGACGTTGTTTTGTCGTAGCGCAGGAAGTTCGTCCATATCCCAAAAAGTGCCGTCAATCAAAGCAATGTCAACGTTAAGCAGACTCAACCATTCGCGAATTGTCGTGCATTGATGGCGCTTTAGGGTACTATTCCAATCATCATGGTCGGGCAAATAAAGGAGGGAATGGTTTGGTCCGCGAACAACGAATGCGTGCATGTCAGAGAGTTCTGCTCGGTGTGGGACATGGACCGGTTCGACAATCAATTCCTCTGTGAGCATAATGCGGTCAGCGTGCATGAATACATGTTCTGAGAAGACGCCTTGGGCAAGCATGAGAGCCCATTGCGGCGTTTCTTCCATTAAGTGGAACATTGAAGGAGATACGTGGAGGTTCAATCCCTGAGCATTCATAGTCTCCTTTCCAAGAAGTCCCAAACCGTCAACATGGCCAAAATGAGCATGGGTCAAGAAGATGGATGAAAGCGGAGGATGGTTCCAAATGGACAGTTGCCCGGCAAGATGTCGGGTCGTGTCAATGAGGTGGCCGTTCCCTTCTTTGTCAACTAAACCTAAGCTGACCGGATAACGGTGGGCGCTCAAGGGCAGGCTATTGCAGCATTGTTGCTGGCATCCCGCTTGAGGGAGGCCGCCATCTTGGGCAGTGCCAAGAAGGGTTGCCGTCACCATAACTAAGGGTACATGTACCACATGATAGTGCTTTTCAAAGAGAGCACCATCAAGAGAAGGCCTCAAACACTCAAGCCGTACCGGTGGAGGTGGGAGCATTATGGCGGGACCATCCAAAGTGGAATTTCCTGGCCAGAAAAAACAACGCATGAAAATGCGTGGGACCAAGCAGGCAAACGAGGCAACTGCGAAAAAACTCGCTCGTCAACTCAGCAGTTTCCAAGAGAGTCCTCGTGGCCACCTTCCCGCGATGAGTTTCAAGGGGAAATTGAGTTGGGGGCGCACTGACCCCGTCACTAAAACCTTGAGAGAAATCGAGCGCATCATCAAGAAAAAGAATGACCTGGGGTGGCTCTCTAAACGCATGATGGCGCGCCGCGGTGACGTGGTTGCAAAGGCATTCGCTGGCTCACTCCACGCGTCTCATGATGAGCAATTTACGCTTGTTGGACAATTCAACTCCAGTTCGTTTGGTTCTGCCTCTTATGTCCGACGAGGAGATGGGAAGCCGGGTTACCTCGCTGGAATACAGAACTTTTCCAATCTCACCCTTCGTATGTTACCATGGGAAGACCACGCAAAGAAGGGAATGTATTTCTTCAGTTGGGAAGGTGGTTTTGTTTGCACTGGTCCGAACCCAAACCCTCCAGAAGAATGGCTTGCAGACGTACTCAAGCGCTCCCGATTTGACATGACTAAATCAATCGTTGACGGAAAAACGGTCTGGGTGACTGCCCGATTGGACCCTGCTGAGGTCATGCAGAGAAAAGGCGGCGAAGAAGGGTTTGTGACCCTCCGTTTCCATCACGGCCCAGTCGTGGGAATAGATTTTGAATCTCTCAACTCGTTCTCGAAAAAGGACGCATCGTTCATTCATCACCTCGCATTGTCCATGTTACCACCTCTACTTCCGTCCATTCTATCTGTTGAGGCTTTTTATCTTCCAAAGAGATGGCCTGAAGACAAAATTTTACCTGAAGCATGCAGCGAAGGGATCGATAGAGTTGTAGACGCATGGCAGGGGTTAACCCTGAATGAAGGGTTGATTGCTAACGCCATAAAATCCACAACCCTTGAAGGGATTGAAGACGGCCTTCTTATCGGTGAAACTTGGATGCCTGGCACCGATGTAGAATTGATCGCCGAGGAGTTGGAATCTTTTGCTGGCTCACCAGACGAGCGAACACTCACCGCCCATATTCTTGGCGCTGCAATAGACCATCCTCACGAGGATAATGATTCGCTTAGGATTGAGCAAAAAGGAACCACTGAGCAACGTGATAGTGGTGGAATTCGAATTCTCAAGAATGTCACATGTGGAGATATTCTTACCGCATTTTGGGGAACTCACGGGGAGCGAAGTCTTGCTGGAATCGGCCTTGAAGGAGACGAAGCCGCCGCTATTTGGAAGCAACAACATTCATCTCCCAAACCTTTTGGAAAATTCCTCAAGGGTTTGGACAAGGCTACTGAACTCGCACGGCAGAAAGCACGGTTCCCATCCTTGGAATCAAACGACGGCCCTGCGGCAATGATTCATTCACTCACGGTAAAGGGACTCACCTTGGGAATTGGGTCGGTGGAACGTGAAGCGACCGGTCGACATGACTCCATTGACCGCTCGGCAGCGGCGTGGGCATGGCTTGTTGCTGTCAATCGTTCAACCGGACAAGAGTGGCATTTTGATTCCAATGCACGCGACCGAGGCGGCGTATGGTTTCCTGCGACAAAGCATCTTCATGAGACCGGACAGACATTGCTGACTGCAAGTGAGGATGAGGTCGCTGCGTGTCAAGAAGCGTGGCATGAAGCGTTTTCGACCCTTCGTACCTTAATTGGAGAGTAGTTCTTCAGCGGGGCATGACGACCCAAAAGGCAACAGCAACAAGAGAGAGTCCAAGGCTGAGGTTGAGGCGCTTTGCATTTCTCGGTGAATTCATCATGATGCTTAGGCGCGTTCCGAACAGTGCCCATGTTAGAACAGCTGGGTAGCCTGCTAAGGCATTGACCATAACAAGAAGGGCCTTGCTTCCAATCCCCTCGCCAAATAGAGTTCCCCATGTCGCCATAAGAGCGAGGAAATGCACCCATGCCTTGCCGTTAACAAGTTGTAAGGCTGCTCCTGTGCGAAATCCTAGGCGTTGTGTTTCTTTGGCCTCTCCGGCAGACTTAGCCTGATTACGAGCGATTGAAATTCCAAGATAGGCAATGTAAGCCGCCCCAGCATATGTTAGTGCGTCGAACACCGCTTTATTTGACTCAATTGACGCTGTTACCATGCCAACTACAAGACCGAGGGTTGACCATCCAACCACCATTCCCCAGGTGAGGGGTAAGGTGGCTCGGAAGCCGTGCTGCGCACCATGAGCAGCACATAGCATGTTGTTGGGTCCAGGTGAAAAGACCATTGGGGTGATGAACACCAAAAGAGCGATGAGCGCAGCCCAGTCCATTCCCACACGCCCAAATATTCGGTCAGAGGGTGTTTAGGGCGTCATTGATGTCGTTCCAAAGGTCTTCGGCATCTTCGATACCAATGCTGAGACGAACAAATCCAGGCACGACGCCTGCGGAATGTCGCACGTCTTCTGGGACGAACATGTGGCTGGAGTTAAACGGACACTCAATCAACGATTCAACGCCCCCGAGACTTGTCGCTTCGTAAATCATATCAAGTCCACGCATGAATTTGAGTGCCGCATCGTCTCCACCTTTGACTACAAAGGCAACCATGCCCGAGCCCTTGGGAAGGATGCGGTTTGCAACTTCATAATCGGGATGGGTTTCTAGACTAGTGTGCAAAACGTAGTCCACATGGTTGTGTTCTGAGAGGCGCTCTGCAAGTGTTGCTGCGTTGGTGCAGATGCGTGGCATCCGAACATCAAGGGTGCGCATTCCACGTTCTAGGAGGTAACAGGCATGTGGGTCTGGACTTCCTCCAAAGTGAACCTTACGCATGAAAATTTGAGCGATGAGTTCTCGTGAACCGACAACTGCACCGCCGATAATATCGGAGTGCCCACCGAGGTATTTTGTTGTGGAATGGATGACTAAGTCAACGCCCATGGTAAGCGGTTTGCAGCCCCAAGGGGACGCAAAGGTGTTGTCGATGATGACCATCAGATCGTGTCGGCGACCGATTTCAACCATGGCGGGGATGTCGCATACCTTCAACACGGGATTTGTCAAGGTCTCAATGTAGAGAATCTTGGTGTTCGGCTGAATAGCCGCTTCGTAAGAAGATGGGTCTTGCATGTTTGCCATGCTGACATCGATTCCAAAGCGTGTCAACTCTTCTGTCAAGAGGCCGTATGTTCCTCCGTACACGTCTGCGCTTGCCACAATGTGGTCGCCTTGATTGAGGAAGGAAAGCATAGTTGCTGAAATGGCTGCCATCCCTGATGCGAAGGTTTCTGCGTCTTCACCTTCTTCTAATGCGGTTAGTTTCTGAGCTACTGCATCTGAATTCACCGAAGAAAGCCTGCCGTAAAGAAGCGTGTGTTGAGCCCCTGCAGCCCACCCAGCATAACGCTCGTCGGTCAATTTGTATGTTGAGGATTGGAAGATCGGAGTGTTGACTGCATCGCCAATGTGCTGTGTGCCGCTATGGACTGCTTTACTGGCAAATTTGTGATCCGAGTTATCTTTTGACATGTCCCTCAACGCTCCTTCCACGAGGAAGGTCATCTTCAAGGGTTCTCTTTGTCATCGTCGTCTTGAGGCGTGGTGAGTTCAACCAACAGATTGCCACCAAGAAGGACGGAACCTCCAATCAAGATCCACCAAGTCCATGGAACGAGCCCTAGGATGAGGCCAAAAATTGTGGCCCAGACCGGTTCAAATGCATAGATAATTGCTGCCTGGACCGGATGCATGTGCCGCTGAAACATGTTGAGTGCTAGAAGGCAGAAAAATGAGCCGCCGACCCCGAGCAGTACGAGGGGGAAAAGGACCCCTTTGGTCGATAGAACTGCGGGGATCATTGACATTATTTCGCCGGAGACTATGAGCATAATCAGCCAAGCCCCAACGCAAACCACAACAAAGGACGTGAGAGAAAGACCGATTGGGTCGTAGCGCTTTGTGAGGTTTTGAGTGAACACGATATGAAGGGCGAAAAAGAAGGCTGAAAACACTGTAACAATTTCTCCCCAGCCCCAGGAAAGATGCGGGGGGCCTCCAATAAATCCAGCACCGAAGGTGGCGAGAAACACGCCCCAGTAGAGGGTTGCCCGAGGAGGGTGTTGCGTCATGCGAACGCTGAGCATTGCAGTCATGACGACGTAGAGAGAGGTAAGAAACGCAGACGTTGAAGGATTAATCTCTTCCAAAGCCACCATTTGCGTAACAAATCCAACGAGCATTAATCCGCCCAAAAGTGCTCCACCGCGCCACAATTCCTTTTCCTTCACCGCCTCCCGCGCCTTGGAGAAAAACAACAGCATCAGAACCATGGCGATGAAAAAACGTGCTCCGACTAAAAACGCAACAATGGGGACCGTTCCATATATCTCAAGTTCACCTTCAAGAGCATTCAGTGCCTGTTTCATCCAGATGAATGTTGCACCCCAAACGAGCGTGACACTGAATAGGACCAGCGCAGCGGTTCTCCGGGTCGGATTTGATTGAGAAACCGTCTGATTTTCTCCCTCCGCCATGCCCGCTGGGTGGTTCGTCGGGGTCATGAGCATGGTGGTTCATCTTCATGAACAACGCATATCCTCAAGGAGTGCCCCTTCTGTGGAGTCTTCATGAGCGGTGCATCTCCTGTTAACTCAGTCGCATGGGACAATCCCATTGACACGGGAGAACTCCCTGAAAACGGAACCTCATTCGACACTATTGTTGTTGGAGGCGGCCCCGGTGGGGCATCGGCTGCTGGCTATCTGGCAATGGGTGGTCAACGTGTTTTGTTAATTGAAAAAGACATTTGGCCAAGAGACAAGATTTGCGGAGATGCCGTTGGTGGTAAATCGTTGAGTCACGTTCAAAGATTAGGCGTAAAAGAACATCTCGAGCAGACCCCTCACTTTCGCGTCACAGGCATTCTCTTCTCTTCCCCGAAAGGACATGAGGTTCGTGTCGCTCTTCCAGAAGAAGACGTTGCTCGCCTTGAAGCGGGTTATGCACTGCCTCGAGAACAATTTGACACGCTCCTGTTCCGAGAAGTACAATCGACCGTACGAGAGGCGGGTGGAGCTGTGATTCAGGGCGGAGAAGTTCGCCAAGTTCTCTACGATGATGGCAACGGTGGCGAAGATCCCGGGCCAAAAAGTGGGGATGCCCGCTACGGCTCGGGAGTTGTTGTCAGAATTGGCGGAAGGGGTGGCGAAGAACTGACGTTTCACGCATCAAACCTCGTTGGCGCTGCGGGGTACCGTTGCCCGGTCGCCAAATCCATGCTTGAAGATACATACGAAGAGCCCATGCTAGACCGCGACCACTACTGTGCTGGTTATCGTGAATACTGGACGGGCGTCAAAGGATGTGAGTCTCAAGTCGGTGACATCGAGATTCATTTTGTCGACTCTGTCCTCCCCGGATATTTCTGGCTCTTCCCAGTTTCAGAAGGAACAGTTAACGTTGGCATTGGAATGGTCATGTCCGAAATGGACAAGCAAAAGAAGAAGCTCAAAGCTCTACAAGCTGACGTGATTGCAAACCACAAATTGTTCAAAGACCGATTTGCTGATGCAACAATGATTGAAGGGTCTGGACGAGGCTGGCAATTGCCCTTTGGCTCACCACGGAAGAAATCTGAATTGCAACCCCGAAGATCTGCTGCGAATCGCGTCTTCTTGGTTGGAGATGCCGCTACACTGGTTGACCCCTTCAGTGGAGAAGGTGTTGGAAATGCATTGGTCAGCGGCGAGTTAGCTGCTCAACATATTCTCGAAAAGAAAGCCCCCATGGATTACCAAAAGGCACTTTGGAATGCATTGGGCCCTGAACTCACCAATTCACACCGCATGCAACGAATGAGTCGGAAAGCATGGCTTCTGAACTGGTTTGTCAAGAAGGCCTCAAAGAAACCGGTTATACAAGAAATGATGACCGAAATGATCGCAAGTAAAGAAGCGCAAGAGAACCTGCATTCACCCTGGTTTATGTTCAAGACACTGATGTTCTGAGGGAAATATATGGACGCTCAACTCAATGATATTGACGCTGTTTTTCTCGACCTAGACGGGACGATTTACCTCGGCGGTGACCTCATTGAGGGCGCAGAGGCCTTCCTTCAAAGGTGTACAAAACGCGGGGTTCGTCGGTATTTTTTATCCAACAATTCGTCCAAATCTGTTGAACAATATCTGAAAAAATTACACGGTTTAGGATTGGAGGCTGAAGCCGAAGATGTCCTCTTGTCAACTCATGACCTGTTGGCGTGGCTCAATAAAGAAGGCGTCACTGAGACATGGATGGTCGGAACTGAGGGGATGCGCAGCATGCTCGAAGAACAAGGTATTGCAACAACAAGTTCTGCCCCGCAATACGTTGTCTTGGGGTACGATACAGAATTGACCTATGACAAAATTTCAACCGCTAGCATTCACATGCATGCTGGCGTACCATTGGTAGCAAGCCATCCAGACATGGTGTGCCCAAGTCCAGACGGAGGGCTTCCTGATGTTGGAGCGTATCTCGCCATGTTCAAAGCAACAACCGGACACGGCCCAGTTCACATCACGGGTAAACCAAATGCTGGAATGATTCTTCACAAAATTGAAGCACTCGGATTAGAGCCTGGGCGCTGCGCCATGGTCGGAGACCGATTGTATACTGATATGGCGATGGCTACGAGGGCAGGGGTCGTTGGCGTGTTGGTTTTGTCAGGAGAAGCAACTCGAGAAGATGTAGCAGCTTTGAGCGAAGGGGCTGAACAACAACCAGCCTTCGTTGTAGAAAGCGTTGATCAACTCCTTCGGTGAACTCCATGAAATGGGCGCAACGATGGAAATGGTGGCGCCAGAGAAAGGTTTCATCACCTCCTGACGACATTCACCGTGCTGGTGAATTAGCTGAGCAACGGTTGGCTAAAATCAGCAGAGCAGCCGGAAAACCTAACGGGTGGAACATCTTTGAATCAGTGCGTATCCCCGACGTAGAACAGGGCGGGAAGCGAGAGATTGACCTTGTTATTGTAGGAGGCGGGACGATGCTGGTCGTTGAACAAAAACACTGGTCCGGTTCTTTTTCCATCAATCACAAAGAGGAGTTCATCCAAGAGCGGAACAACGGAACAAGCCACAACCACAGCACTGTAAGTCAGCGTATTGAGCGAAAGGCAAAGATACTCCACGAGATGTTCAAAGCACGACATCCTGATGACGAGGAAATCACTGTTCGGGTCTTACTGGCTTTTACTCATCACAAACTCGAATGGCCAAATAACATTGGTGTTCTCAATTCAGATGTCAAAAACGAAAACCAATTCATCACCTTGTTGGAAGAAGAAAACCCAGGACCAATCAATCAAAATTTGCTTGACTTCGTTAGTGGGTTTGGTACATGGGATGAAATTGAATTGAATGGGGGATTGATGCTCAAGGGAGACGTCCTTGGATTGGGGCTTGGCGACGACATTGCCCAATGGCAGGATTCATGCCGGGAGCCTTTGCTTGGAAACGCAGTTCATGCCCGTTCGTTCTTTTCACTCTGGTCAAAAGGACCATCGAATGTTGAATTATACTTTGGTCAACAGCATGTAAAAGCATCCCTCCCCTATGGCAAATCACTGCGCATGCATGTCGTAGGAAGAAAGGAGCCTGAAGATGTCCCATGGGCCGGCATCGTTCGTCTCAACCTCTCAAAACCCCCTTCAAGCCCCTAATAGGGCCCAGGAGAGGATTCAAACACCAAGAGCGTCGCCGCTCATTTGTGGCTGAAGCATGGATTGAGGCCATCGGTTTATTGGCCGGAGTTGTTGGAATCATCGCGTGGATTCCACAAATCATTGAAGTATGGAAGCACAAGCGTCACGAAGGAATTTCACTCCCTACATTCGGCGTTGTGTTCATTGCGCTCTCAATGTGGTTGCTGTACGGTGTCCTTGTCGACTCCCTGGCAATGATCGTGGCGAATGTCATGACCCTCGCTGTGATTCTTGCCGTCATCATCGGCGTCGCTCGTGCTCGGAAAGCCGAGCAAGATGGTTCCACTCAATAAGCCGCTTTCGTAGTTGAAATAATCACGGAGCCAATCTTGTAAGGGTCTCCGTTTGAGGCAGGTCGGCGGTCCTCAAGACGGCCAATCCAGCCATCATCTACGGTACTAATAGGTATGCGAATTGATGCCCCTCGGTCAGAAACGCCGTACGAAAATTGGTCGATGGATTGGGTCTCATGAAGCCCGGTCAAACGAAGGTCGTTGTAAGCACCATAGACATCCATGTGCTTCTTGACATTCTTTCCGAATTCTTCACATATCTTGTTGAAGAGTTCTTCTCCCCCTTCATCACGCATCCGGCCATCGCTGAAGTTGGCGTGCATTCCGGATCCGTTCCAGTCTCCTTTGACGGGTTTTGGATGGTATTCAATGTAGTATCCGTAGCTCTCTGTCAAACGGTCAAGAAGGTACCTTGCGACCCACAATTCGTCGCCAGCACGTTTTGCACCCTTTGCAAAGACTTGGAATTCCCACTGGCCGCAAGCGACTTCCTGGTTGATCCCTTCGAAGTTAATTCCGGCGTCAAGGCAGAGATCTGCATGCTCTTCAACGAAGGCACGCCCGTGGGTATTTCGCCCACCCACTGAACAATAATACAAACCTTGAGGCCCTGGATATCCTCCAACTGGGAACCCAACTGGAAGTGTTGTTTCAACATCCATAATGAAATATTCTTGCTCAAATCCAAACCAAAAGTCTTCATCATCATCATCGATGGTGGCACGTCCATTGCTGGCGTGAGGAGTTCCATCTGCATTCATGACTTCACACATCACCAAATATCCGTTGAAGCGTTGTGGGTCTGGGAAGATTGCAACTGGCTGAAGCAAGCAATCAGAATCGCCACCTTCTGCTTGGCGCGTTGATGAGCCATCAAAACACCATACTGGGCAGTCTTCAAGTTCGCCTGAAAAATCGTTCTTCACAAGCGTCTTACTACGCATATTCTGTGTAGGTTCGTACCCGTCTAGCCAAATGTACTCTAACTTTGCTTTATCTATCATAGTATCATATGACTCGTTATACAGACGGTATATGAACCATACGCTCATATTTACCGACTTATAGATAATCATATGATTTGTTATTTATGTTAATTTAGATTGTTTGGTTGTTTGAATTGTATTTTTTTAAAATTTGGATGCTCGTATGTCCTCATTTTCATTTCATTTTGGCGCATCCGACCAGATAGTTCGCCACTCTGTTTTGATATCAAGATATTTGTTGCCGACCTTGACCATTGAACTCAATGATGTGTCGTAATCACTGATTGTTTGCAGCGTCATCACTCTGGGGGGTGAGCAACATGTTGCTTCCATCTCTTAGAATGTGATCAACCGTTAACATTCCACCGTTAACAGTAACAGGACATAGTAGGCCGCAGGCGGGTGCGAGGTAGTCCTCTCCTGTTTCAGTGAGAACAAGACGTATTCCGTGTCCTGCCGGAAGGATTGCGTCAATGGCTTGGAATTCCATCATCATGGTCAAGCTCTGGCCGGGAAAGACGGTTGTTGGGTCGCTTCCCCCCTGATGGTAGCGGATGTCCATGGTGGCGTGGCCAAGGCGGAGGCCTGTTTCCGCATCTTGTATTTCTGCAAAGATTTGGCCGCCGTCCATGGCTGCTGTTACGTCAAGATGAAGTCGGAAAAGACCGGAAAGATGAGCGTCTTGGTCATCAAAGAGGGCTGGGCACACAAACGTCACACTCATCGCTCCACCGCCAGCAACACTTGCTCCAGCGACGCGTTGGCCATCTTGTGTGCACCCGTCAAGGGGCTGTTCAAGGGGGGTTGCATCGAGAGGGGGCCAAGTGGATTCAATTCTCCACTCACCGTCATTGCGTTGAATTTGAGCGTGTAACTCTGGTTGTGGGCCTACTCCTTTGAGGTAGTACTCAAACCATTCAAAGAGGTCTTGAGCCCAGTCCCACCGAGTCATGTTCTGAATGGCCTCTCCGCCGTAGCCAGAATCCTGATTGTTATGCTTCGTCCACTGATCGGGATAGTTATGCTCCCACTGCCCAAGCATACCCCGAACTTCGAAGCCTTCATCGATGAAGGTCTGATACCACGGGAATACTTGGTGGGGGTCTACGTTCCAATCCTGCATACCCTGAACCCAATACACACTGCCTTTGTAATTCTCCAAGGCCTTGGAAATGTGTTCTCGTTCATCGTAATAATTGGCCATGTAGGGGTCAAGTTCTCCAGCGCCGTAGGTCACCGGGCCGGCAAAGAATCCCTCGATGATGTCGGGGCAAATGTTGTCAAAATCATCCTCATTATAGTCGACGGTGCTGCTGAAATAATTCATGTGCATGACTTGGCTTCGTGCCTCTGCACTGCCGTTTTTGTAAAGAAGTGGATGGAGGCCTGTTGTGCCTGAAATTGGAACGATGGTCGCTAAGTATTCACTTCCAAGAGCTGCTGCTTCCCATTGTGTTGCGCCTTCGTAGGATTTTCCATACAAACCAACCTTTCCGTTGGACCAGTTTTGTTGCCCCAACCATTCTACTGCAGCATGAATCCCCCAGCCCTCACCTTCACCCCGATAGTCAAAGCAACCGCTTGATTCCTCTGTTCCAAATACCGACACTTGTGCAAAGGCGTATCCGTGTGGAACATAGTTTTCGTAAATAAATTCGCCACGGCCTGCCCCCACAACGTTGGTTGCTCCGCTTTCTGAACCGGGTTGTCCAAAGGAAAAGTAGGGGCTAACAACGGCGATAACGGGTACCGCTTCACCCTCAAGAGTGTTTGAAGGAAGCCAATAGGAAAGGTGTACGTTTGAGGTTGCAGGCCCAGTTTCCCAAACTCCAGATGTGTCAACTTCGAATGTCGCCTCTTGGACTTCAAGGGCTTCGTACGGCCCACGTTCGAGAACATACGAGATTGAACTGCTCCAATTCCAATCCAGTTCGTGGCGCTCCCAGACCGATGGATAGAACCCATTCATGTCTTGGTCATCACTGCTGTTTTCGTCGCTTAGGCACCCTGAAAGAGGCATGAAAAGCAACAGAACAGCAAGAAACAACGCCTGTCGCATGGTTGGATTGGCGCGGCGGTCCATGATGAAGGTGATGTTTGTTTGACAAAACTCTACGCCGCAATGATTGAGGGCAGGGTCGGCTCACCTCACGGCATGGACGCCGCTGAGATTTGGGGAGAACGATGGGTTTTGGCCACCAACAGCATGGCCAAACAATACATGCAAGTTGCTGCCGAAAAGAAGAGTTTGGTATGCCTCGCCGCAGATAAGCCGACTATGGGGGAACTTGAATCGCTTATCGAACGAGTTGGGCCCTTTATCGCTGCCTTGAAAACCCACGTTGACCTTGTTGAGGATTGGACTGCTGAGCGCTGGGAATCATTCTGTAAGCGGGCTTCTGAGCATAACCTCCTGATTTTTGAAGACCGAAAATTCGCAGACATCGGTAAAATCTCCCGTCACCAAATGGGCGGAGTATATGCCATTGGTTCTTGGGCAAACTTGGTCACTGCGCATCTCATTTCTGGCCCTGACATCGTGGACGGACTTCAGGCCGGTTGGACTGACTATGGAAACGAAGGGGGGGTGTTGTTACTGGCGCAGATGTCAAGCCGTGGAAACCTGCTCAATCCAAACTACACTGATGAAGTCGTTCGCCTCGGCATTCAACACTCTGGCGTCTTTGGTTTCATCGGGAACGGTTCTCGTCCTGAAGAACTCAAACTGTTGCGGGAAAAAGTCGGGTCAGAAAAGATGATTTGGACCCCCGGGGTTAATCTCCAAACCGGTGATGGAGCCATGGGTCAGCGCTACGGCGACCCTACCGAAGCGGTGCTTGCGGGCTCAGATTGTATCATCGTAGGTTCCGGAATTCATGGTGCAGATGACCCCGCATCTTCTGCAAAAGCATACGCCGATGCTTCATGGGATGGCTTGTTGAATCGCTAGGCACATCTTGATGTTCTCCTGTGTGATGGAAGGGTCATGGCGGTGAACGTTGCACTTGGCTTATTCATCGCCGGATTAGGTCTCGTTTTTCCCCTCTGGTTGGTTTGGCGAGCCTATTCTACTTCCAAGAAATTAGAGCGGGGATTGATGATTGCTGACCCGGCTCTTTTGGATAGTGACCAATTCAAAATTGACCGGGTTACACTTGGGCCGCAGGGAACTCAGATGATTGAAAATGTCGAATTTGTCCTAGCTCCTCAACCGCAAGCATCACCAGGAGACAAATATTATGAGGAACTTTGAAGAAATAGAGCGACGATTTTTAGTTGACGGACGAGAAGAGAAACCCTGGAGGATAAATTCTAAATCATCCCAAATCAAACAGTTTTACTTTCCGGAAGATGCTATGCAGGTGAAGGATGGCGTTCTAATGATGGGTGAAATTAATATTATTCTAATGCAGCCCGACGAGCTTGAACTATGGAATTCGAGGCCAGGCTGGGGGGGGCGTCTAAGAGTTCGTGATGGACTCAACATCGTCACGTGTAAATCCCGGAAATCGGATGATACTGCTTATGAATTGGAATGGGAAGTCAGTCCGGAAATTGGAGAAGCTGTCGGATCACTTGGACCCTACCCTCATGTTGAGAAGACACGGTATGTCTGGAGCGGAGTCGACGGTGGACTGTGGGAAATTGATGAGTTTGAAGGGGCTTTAGCCGGCTTGATTTTAGCTGAAATTGAGTTGAACTCACCCGACCAAATAGTAGAGATTCCAAAGTGGATTGGTCATGAGATCACAGGCTTGTCTTCGTGGTCCAACCGCTCACTTGCCGACACTATTGGTTCATGAATGGGTCGCTGTTACTGCAGCAATGATGCGGTCAACTTCGTTATCTGTAAGTTCGTGATGGATGGGGATCGCTACTAATCGGGATGCAACATCATCCGTAATCTCGAATGCATCGTTATGTTGTGAATGTTCTGAGTAAACCCCTTGGCGGTGGCAGGGTTGGGCGTAATACACTCTCGAGTCAATCCCTTTTTTGTCCAATACTTCTCTGAAGGAAACAGGTTCATCAACCAAAAGGCAGTATTGATGCCAAGCATGTTCTGTATTCTGCCGAATCTTAGGAGTGGATGCTGCAGGTAGACTCGCAAAAGCTTCGTGATAGCGGGATGCGATGGTTCTTCTCCGAGCAAGCCATCCTTCGAGTCGTTGAAGTTGTACGCGCCCGATTGCTGCTGTAACTTCTGACATTCTCAAATTCGAACCCAATTCATGTGATTCGAGACGAGCATCCCGGCCATGGTTAACCAAGGCGTCCATTCGTGCCGCTAAATCACTTCGTTTTGTCATCATCATACCACCTTCCCCGCCAACAGCGAGATTCTTTGATGGGAAGAAGGAGAAACATGCAACGTCTCCCAATGCACCGGCTTTTTGCAATCCGTTTTGGGTAGCGCCGTGGGCTTGGGCGGCATCCTCGATGTAAGCGATGTTATTCTCTTTGCACCAGTTCTGGAGTTCTGGAGCGCACAGTTGTCCAAAGAGGTGAACGCCAATGACGGCTTTTGTTCGCTCGGTTCGGGCCGCTTCCAAGGCGTCAAGGTCAACGCACCAATACTCCGCCTCGACGTCAACAAATACCGGTGTTGCGCCAACCAGTGATACGCATGTTGCCGTTGCAATGTAGGTGAGTGATGGAACAAGGACTTCGTCTCCGGGGCCGATTTCTAACAAGCGTAGAGCCCCCCACAATGCAACTGAGCCACTTTGGCAAGGCGTTCCTTGAATGGCCCCACAATACTCTGCAAATTCGTTGCCGAACGCTTTTCCTTGTGGGCCTTTAACCCAATGGAGCGAGTCGAGCGTCTTTACTGCTGCATCTCGCATCTCATCGTCCCAAGAAGGCCTGGCCATGGTGATGCGTTCCATGATACGGCGATGTGTTTCTCCTCCTTGAGTCTGCGTCTTTGCCCTTGTTCTAATCGCGCCTTTCAAGACCCCCTACACTTCTGCGCGGTCATGGAGTCGGAAGATGGGAGGCCTACGTGGGCTGACGATTCGCCGACAGAAGATTCCAGTAGGGGTAAACTTGCTGACCTTGTTGGCGATCTTTTGAATTCAACTGAAGAAGTAAAACCTGTTCCACTACGAAAAAAGAAATTCAAGCCGAAGGGTTTGTTTCTCGGAGCGCGAAGAGACAACGGAGAACCAATTGACATCAAACCTCAAATTCTCGCACGTCACGCAGCCATGCTCGGTTCAACCGGTTCTGGAAAAACAGTGATGGCCAAGGCTCTGATTGAAGAGGCCGCTCTTGCTGGAATCCCTTCTCTCATCATTGACCCACAAGGGGACCTAGCTCGCTTGGCTATGGGGATTGACCCCGATGAGCTTGAAGCACAAGACGGAGATGTTGCGCGTGCTAAACAACTGATGGAAAAATGCGAAGTGCGAATTTGGACCCCCCTGCGCAGCAAAGGGCTCCCTTTGTGCATTGACCCGTTTCGAGCACCGCCATCTGACCTCGACCCCGAAGAGGCAATCACTGCTTGGGATATGATGGCGGCAGGATTCGCAAACCTAGCAGGCTTCGACGTTGAGAAACCAAAAGGAAAGACAGTCAAACCCTACCTCTACGAAATTTTGGTTGAGGGGACACGTTTTGGCTTGGATGTCGGTGATTTCCAAGCCCTTGCTCGTGTCGTTCGAGAACCCCACCAAGAATTCATTCGCAAATTGTATCCTGAGTGTTTTGAAGAAGACGTTGATCCTGAAGATAAAATCAGCCCGCCCACTTGGAATGAGGTAATGATTGAGCACAGGTTAACAGATTTCGAGGAACGGCTGCCAAAATCAACGAGGGGGGAACTAGCGCGGAGGCTATCTGCGTTTTCTTCTGGAGTCAATCAGTTGTTGTTTTCAAACGGAGTTCCGATTGATATTGACGCTTTTGTTGAGCCGGCCATGCCAGGAAAAATTCCATTGAACATCGTCTACTTGAACACCATTCAAGATGAAAATCAAAAGCAGTATTTTGTCCAAGAACTATCTCGTGAACTCTACGATTGGATGTTAACACAACAGCCTGCTGAGGGGGAATTGAAGTTGTTGTTCTTCATGGATGAAGTCGCCCCCTACCTCCCCCCATATCCGAGGAATCCTCCCGCCAAAGACCTGATTAAATTAATTTTCAAGCAGGCCAGAAAATACGGCGTTGCATGTGTTCTTGCGACCCAAAATGTTAGCGATGTTGATTACAAAATTCTCGCACAGGCCAATACAACATTCATTGGTAGATTTACCCAACCGCAAGATGTTGAGAAAGTACGCCATTTACTCAAAGAAAGCGGGGGCGACCAAGACTTGGTTGCACAATTGCCTACCCTTGGCCCTGGACAATTTCAGATGGTTGCCCCTGACGTTGATGCGAATCCTGTGCCCATTCAATGCAGATGGCTCTACACCGACCACGGTGCGCCGTTAAACGAAGACCAAGTGGAAGAAATCATTGCTCCAGAAATCCGTGCTTGGGCCAAAACTCGCTCAGCCCGCGGAGGAACTACCAGAGGTTCGGGGGCCGCACATGCTGCAAGTCGGGGCTCCTCGTGGACTGGCGGTAGTGAATGGGAAGATGGAGCCGCCCAAAGCATCGTTGAGGCTGCTCGTATCAAATCGGTTGGTGGAATGACGGCTGCAAGCCATGGCATCGTTGATGATTCTGCGTTTGAAGTGCGTTTGATGGGTGGACTGGCTGTGCTACGAGACGGGCGTGATCCGCTCTACACCATGCAGGCAGTAGTGAATGTCGCCACTGTACTCGCCCTTAGTTGGATTCTTTCTGCTCTCATGCTAGCATGGCGCGACAATGCCTTGTCCGGGTGGTGGTTGCTTGCTGGCGCGGTAGCCTGCATCGCCGCTGCGGGTGTGCTTATTCTTGAGTCGGTACTTGGCCATGATGCTGAACTGCTGAGAAAAATTACCCAATTCGCCCACACCTTCCAGTTGTTGCTTGTTGGATGGTTATGGTCGCTCTTAGCATGGACAACATGGGGCTCGCTTGACTTACGGGGGGGTGGGGCCTTGCTCGAAGTGGTGGTAGTTTGGATTACTCTTTTTACTGCGATTGAATATCTAAACCGATTCAAACTTGGAAGGATACGTTGGAATGGTGGCTCAGCCTTGGACAAAATCGCAGGCGTTTCTGCGTTGCTTACCAAATCAGAATTAACCGAAATGAAAGCAACCTCTCGGGAACTTCTCAGTTCTATTCGTTGGATTCTCCATGGAATCACCCTTGTGTGGTTGTGTGTCTTGCTCTCAATGAGCAGTGGGGTTATTCCTGCTGATTCTCCAGCCACGTGGGGGAGGCCTACCCTTTGGTTAGCGTCGGTATACGGATTGATGTTTTGTAGTGAGGCTTGGCTCCGCTTGCGGGGAAGAATGCCGCCTGAAAACACCGCATAATAAGCGCATATTTCGAGGGATGTATGTGGCTGAAGAACTCGAAGAACCAATATATGAACTTCTTCGAGATTTTGGAAGATTTGAGTTGCGTCGATATGCTTCCAGCATACAGGCCCGTGTTCAAACAACAGGTTCTGGCCGCCGTCCTTCTGTCGGTGGCTTTCGGAGAATTGCAGGTTATATTTTCGGAGGAAACAACGCACGAACTTCCATTGCGATGACGGCCCCGGTTGAAACCTGGACTGAAGGTGGTGGTGGATGGATGGCGTTCACCATGCCTTCATCTTACACACTTGAAAGTCTCCCTGCCCCGGTTGATGCCGGTGTTGTCTTGACCGAATGTGAAGGTCGTGATGTTGCTGTCCTGAGTTTTTCTGGCCGGTTTCATCAAAGTAAAAGTGAAAAATTAGGTGAGCGTTTGAAGGGCATGGTCGTTGAACAAGGACTCACGCCAACTCAAGAGCCTATTCTCGCCGTTTACGACGGCCCCATGACCCTTCCGTTCAAGCGGAGGAATGAGATGCTTTTGCCTGTTGAACGTGTCTCTTTGGATTAATGGTGACTGTGTTTTGAGCGCTCGGGTTCGGGTTGCGATTATGAACCGACACCCTAACCCATGCATGAGCATCATGTCTGAGCATCCGTTTGTACCGTTACAGTGGAACGAACTACCACTCACAACAATGCTTGAGGCTGCTGAAGAGAATTACGCGCTTATGAAAAAACGAAGAACGACGCGACACTTTTCTTCGCGCCCGGTTGAGCGTCGGCTGATCGAGTTGGCAATCCTTGCGGGCTCAACGGCCCCAAACGGGGCTCACTTGCAACCATGGACATGGATTGCTATCAGTCAACAAGAACTGAAGGGGCATCTCAGAGAGGCTGCGGAAGCAGAAGAACGGAAAACATACGATGAACGAATGCCGGAGGCATGGTCAGAAGTATTGCAGCAACTAGGCACTGATGCTGTCAAAGCCCACCTTACTGATGCGCCGTGGATTGTTGTACTCTTCAAACAGAAAAAACGCCAACGCGACAACGGCCAGTGGGGGCCAACCTACTACTCGACAGAATCGTGCGGCATTGCTGCTGGAATGTTCATTCAGGCCGTTCACACCATGGGCTTAGTTACCCTTACTCACACACCATCCCCAATGGGCTTCCTTCATGAAATTCTAGGGCGCCCACCACACGAAGAAGCCATGCTTGTCATGCCTGTTGGGTATCCTGAAGAAGGCGCTGAAGTACCAGACATACATCGCAAAGCCCTCTCTGATGTTGCGGTATTCATGGAATGACTCTACCCGTCCTGTCGCGGTGTTGATATACGCGAGGCGAGAGCCGAACTTGCCGCAGGAGTCGCCCAGCTTGGTCAAAGGCGCTGGGATGAGGTCCCAGTCCATATCGGTTCGCAGGTTCGAATCCTGCCTCCTGCACCATCATACGCCAATGAGATGTGTGAGTCACATCTCTAAGGTGAAATAAAAATAACTTTAAGCAAATTGGAGGGTCCAATAACATGGAATACCTTCTAGCCGATTGGGACGAGATTGGTGCGCAGTTTTCAACCATGTTCTCTGGGCTTGGAAAGGTTGAAATTACGGAAAACCATCTCTCGTTCACCTCAACTGCACCCCTGGTGACCACGGGAATTCTATTGACAAAAGAGGGGGCGTTGATTGCAAGCATGCCCTTGCATGCTATTGATTCGTGTTTTGAACGAGTTGTTTTTGGAGGAGTTCTTGAATCAATACGCCTCATTGGGCCGATGTTCGATTACACATATTCTATCCCATCCGAAATTCTTGCACTGCGCAATACTGATTGAGTTGATTTGTGAAATCATTTGGGTACCCACTGCCCACCCTCTTTGGCAAAGGGGGCCCCACTGCTCATACTTTGAAAATCAATGAGTTTGGTCAGTCCTTTGAGCAAATATTCCTAAGGAAAGTAGAACTACAAATATTGTAGAAATAAATGAAATTGCAGGTATCAATTTATCCTCGCTCTTAGTAACTTCAAATTGTATCTCCATGTCTTCACCAGCAATTCTGAATCCTTTTACACATTCTTCACTAGTTGATTCGTCTGCTAGGCCACTGACAGATTGCACCTCAAACTCTTGGAATATGCAGTAATTAACCTGTAAATTGTTTACTATTGCAGCATCTGTAGTATTGAAGAGAAGTACATATTTGTCGCTTGGCTCAGTATCAAATGAGAACTTTCCTTCGTATGAAATAGTCACTAGTTCAGTATCAAGACAGTTTCCATGTTCAAAACTTAGGTCAATAGTATACTCTTCGAGGATTGCAGCTACTCCGTTCAAGTAATGATTTACTTCAGTTCCAACCATCTCTTGAGCAGATGCTTCATAATTTTCTTCTTCGTTTTCAGATGTTATTCCATCATTATTGCCATGATTTTCATCAATCCAACAAAGAAGATCGGAAGCGTCATTATTCGTCCAAGAATCGTCAGAGGTCAACTCCATATCAAAAATTGAGTCTCCAATTGAGTACTCAACTTCTCCAGTGTAATCAGCAGAAACAACAGGGATTGTAACCATAAATATCAACATGAGTGTTGGACATAATATTCCTTTGCGCATGTGTGGGCTATTTTCCCGCAAACAATAAACCAATCCCTTTCCAACTTGAATCCGGATAGTTTCAGAGGGTTCATCCGAATACCCATTGCTCAAGTATTGACAAATCAAAGGGGTTGCAGTGGGTCGGTGCAAACGCTTGTGCCAAGGCTTAATGAAGGGGCAAGTGGGCGGGAAAATTATGCATGAAATTATTTATTTTGCCTCACCTGGATTTGCTGAATCGTCTCGTTTTTGCCTCGAGATATCTGGAGTTGAATGGAAAAACACCGTAGTTGACTGGAATGGGTATTCAGAACTAAAGGAGTCTGGAATTTTGCCGTACGGCTACCTGCCAATTATTAAGAGTCCCAATGGAGTCATTGCAGAGTCCAATGCATTGCTCCGCTACACCGGTGCACTTGCTGGACTTGAACCAAAAGACCTCCACATGAGAGCCAAAGTCGATGAATTGGTTGAGGTTATCAACGGTTGGAGGGAGAATTTTGTCCCCACGTTTGGCATAGAGGATTTGGATGAAAAAATTGCAGCGCGCCAAGCAATGTTTGTAGAGGGGGGAAGTATGGATTCAGCCCTGAAAATCATTTCTTCGGTCTACGCAGAGTCAAAAACAGGTTGGCTGGCGAATACTGAGAACATGTCGATTGCAGACATCAAAGCATTTATTGACACTTTTATGCTGTTTTCAGGTCAATTTGACGGCATCACAAAGGATTTGCTTGAAAACTACCCGCTTCTCTTGCAGTTTCACGATTGGATGGCAAACGATGAACGAGTAAAGAACTACTACGCCAATTCAGACGAAATGCGCTGGGTCTTCAAGCCCGATGCATTCAACATGCTGTAATCGCTTCTTTCTCACAGCGTTGAGAGCCATGCAATACCGCTGAGTATTGCAAGGAGAAGAGACGGCAAATAAGCCGAAGGGGCACTTTCTGAATTTGATAACGCCAAAATTTCAGAACCTCGGTGTACCATTACTTTGTGACCTGGCTCTTCCCCTTCTTTGGTAAGCATGACAAGGGATGGTCCGATTGTTTTGTCAACGGGTTGATGTTCAATTTCTGCGTTCGTTTTTGGACGGGCATAACAATGAGAAAAGAACGGATCTCCTATGCTCCAACCACTTGATTTCCACTCGTGTGAAGCCCTCAAGTTACGAACTTTTCCGCTGGGACGGCTCCGAGTATTCCAGAGGCTCCTGTCTTCGTCACTCCATGATCCTGTAGAGGGGCGTGTACCGACTCCAAGTAAATCGGACTCAACAGCTACTCCTCCCGTTCCATCGTGAACGAGAGCGAGAGCTCCTCCGTCATCGTTACGAATTCTACGGTAATCGCTGCGATTCTTCCATTCTCCGGATACTTTTCCTTCGTCATCTTTTGTTTCAACATATTCGTCCCATGTGAACTTGTGGCCGTACTCCCAATACCAATTCAATTGGCCGTAAACGATTTTCTTTCGGTCACCGTCAACAGCGATAGGCGGAACCCAGCCGTTCGCCAGACGTGGACGCAGTTGCCCGAAGACTTCGACGCCCCCCATTGGAAGACCTTGCATTGATGATGTTGCGAGGTCACTAATGCGCATCGTTTTCCTTCGGCGGAAAAATTGGACCACCAAAATCAGTAGAGCGATAGCGACACCCGCACGCGCTGGGTCAACTTCGTTGTATTTTTCTACAGCAAGATAGACAAAAATTCCAGCTGCAAAACTTTGGAAAAGCCGGAGCATAGAGTACATCGTGAAGGTTGCAGGCACGGGAGTTCCAAGTTTGCGAGGATGTTCTGCAAGCATACCACCTGCATCTGGGCTGTGAGGCGAGGCAAGGTTCCATTCTGCAATTTGGGGAGGGTTCAAAATCCATCCTTCTGTCTCAGTACCCTTGCTCGGTTGGGTTTTTTCTTGATTGGGTCCCGTTGCATAATGGACATCGGAACCTCCCGAAGACAGGTTTCGCAAATTGCGCACCACGATCACAATTGCTGAAGGGAAGGCGGCTGCGAGCATATACCCGAAGAAATAGATAACTATTGCAAGGGTGAGTGGGTTATAGGGAGAGATTCCAAAGAGAATCCCCAAGGCGGATAATAAAAGGCCTACAACAAAGAGAAACCAACGGGAGAATCCGAAAGGGAGATTGAAATCAAAGAATGTTGGTTCAAGGGCTGGTGCAAGAATTTCTCGCACCTGTGCTTCGTCGGCCATAAAATATAGTCAGTCGCCTCCTTTTTCCCTTTTTTGGAAGAAAAGGTGGGTAGAATCAACTTCTTTGAAAGAATAAATACGGCAGGCCCGTACGTAGGTCGTGGTTGATGCTGAAGAAATCGGGTTGAGTCTTCTAGACCAAATCATTGAGGGGGGCATAGTTTATGCTGGCCTCATCCTTTCCTTTTCTCTGCTTTTATTTATTCAAGGGGGAAAGAGGCTACCGTTCACATTAGGAACTGCTGGATTTCTTGTCGGTTATGGGATGTCGTACCTATTCATCGACCAGTTCAATGAACTGGGGGTCTCCCTTAGTGATGCACAATTTCAACTCTTGTCTGGCATTGTTATTGCGGTTGGGGCTATGAGTATCGCACAAATCGCCGCCCGTTTTCTCGCCGCAGGGATGGTTTACCTTGCCGTTACACGTCTTATCTCCGTCGGGGATAGTTACGGGTACGACTTCGAGGGTGACACGTTTTTGTCGGGGATTTTGACGCTAGTGGCTCTTATTTTCAGCCTATCATTCCGCAGACTTGTCCCTGCCATTCTTGCTGCGGTTATGGGGTCTCTTGGAATTCTCTTTTCGCTGTATCTCGGCCTTGGATGGGATGTTTACCGGCTAGATGGGGGTTCGCTTGATGTCTATCTAGCCGCGCCGTTGATGATCGTAAGTTGTTACATCCAATTCAAATATTTCATGGCCGACGATGAAGAATTGGACGGAGAAGAAAAGGAATACGACTTTTAATCGGTCAATCCTTATTGGGTGATTTGAATTGCCCGAGCCATGAAGATTGCTATTGTCACTGGCGCCAACCGAGGCATTGGGTTTGAACTGACGCGCCAACTGTTGGATTCGGGTTATGCCGTACACGCAACATATCGGAATAATATGGGGGGGTTGAAGGGAGTTCAACATGCCCATTTAACCACACATAGAGTTGATGTTCGTTCAGATAATGATGTGGCTGATTTGATGGCTTCGGTAGGAGAACGTGTCGACCTTCTCGTCAATAATGCTGGAGTCCCTGATGGGCGTTGGTCATCGATTGCAGAGATTAATCTTCAAGAGACTGCGGAAGTCTTCGAAATCAATGCGTTCTCTCCGGTACGAGTTACTCAACATGCTCTACCCTTGCTTGCTAAAAGTAAGGGTGGGGTAGTCGCCATGATGTCTAGTTTGATGGCCTCAATTGACGACTGTAAAAGTGGGAAGTCGTATGCATATAGGGCTTCAAAAACAGCGCTCAACATGTTTGCTATTTCAATGAAAAATGAGCTTGAAGCGTTGGGCGCATCCCTCATTATTCTTCATCCTGGCTGGGTTGAGACCGATATGGGGGGGCCTCATGCCCCATTGACTCCTCAAGAGAGTGTGGGAGGTATCGTCGCTCGCCTAAACGAACAGAACGGGGAGTTGAGTGGTCGTTTCGTGCAGTACGATGGAATTGAGTTGCCGTGGTAATCTGCATTGATTTACAGCCCGGCACCAACTACCATTTTCAAAGCGCAGGTTCATAATGATGGTTTGCTTGCGTTCAATTGAGGCGATATTATGGGTAACATGATCGGAAAAGATGCTCCTGAATGGAGTGCAGATGCATACATTAGCGGCGAACGAGTGAACATCACGAGTGAGGGAATGAAAGGAAAGTGGTACCTCATGTATTGGTATCCCTTTGATTTCACCTTCATTTGCCCAACTGAAATTGTTGGCTTTGAAGCTCTTAAAGAAGAATTTGCTGACGATGATATCACCGTCATCGGATGTTCCTGTGATTCATGGCATTCACACAACGCATGGTTCGCTGACAAGGAAATCTTCCCTGGCGGCGTCAACCACCACGTCATTGGCGACACCACACAAAACGTCACCAAGGCATTCAACATGCGTAACAAAGAGGCTGGTTGCAGCTTCCGTGGAACCGTACTAGTTGACCCAGAAGGCAAGGTCCAGATGTATTCCATCAACAATATGGATGCGGGCCGAAGCCCTGCTGAAGTCTTGCGTACCAGTCAAGCAACACAAGCCGGTGGTTTGTGTGGTGCTAACTGGAAGAAAGGCGACGAATACGTCGTTTGATTCTGGAGGTGTTCTCTTGGAAACGCTTGGTCGTGCCGACTGGCAGGAATTTCTTGAAGCTCCCTTTTGCCATGCTAATGCTAGGTAAAACTGGGTGTCAAGCCTGCGAACAATGGACAGAAGAATTGGGCTCCTGGGATGTTCCCGAAGGAGTTCGAATTGGAAAAATCCTTCTTGATACTCCCGGAATGGGTCGTTTCAAAATCGCTCACCCCTGGGTTAGCGAAGTTGATGTTTTGCCGTACAACGCTCTTTTTGTTGATGGTGAACTCGTAAAACAATGGGCAGGTGGCGGTGTTACTCGCCTTGAGAACCGCCTCAAGCGCTTTTTGTGACGGCCGTTTTACATCACGATGGACAGGTAGAACGGTGTGATTGAATGGACGATTCACTCCCGCTTCTTACGCTTGTAAAAAAAAGTGAACTAGGAACTGGGCCTTCCGATGAAGGATCAGTAGACTTGGACCAGACCCTGCAGATGTTATGTTCGTTTTACACCGTTGAGGATTTAGGAAGTTTTCTTTCAAGTGAAATGTTTGAACGCTACGGCAGAACTGTAGAGGCTTGGGTTGTTCTTGAACTTGGAATTTACAAAGACCATACAAAGACTATTGAAATGATTCCTTCCGCAGAAGGTTTTACTCTTGCAGATGCATCTCAATCTGGAGCTTTTGCAGGGGATGTCTGGCGTGGAAAGCGCGTTTCTAACCTGCTGGATGCGGTTCGTACATGGCATGATGTTGTGAGTTCGAATGAACTTCAATAGAAAATTGAGCAACAGGTCAGCGAACCATCTGCTGCACGAATTTCACTCATGTCAATTTTTATGACTTCAATTCCACGGCTGATGAGTTCGGCTTCAACTGTTGGGTATCCCTCGGCAATCATCACCTTGTTTCCAGGCAGGCCAATGGTATTGCAGCCATACGCTTCTTCTGCAGGCATCCAGACAACCTCACACCCGTCTGGAAGTTCGCCAAATGCATCTTTTGGGAGATGGTCTTCTGGGACCATGATGAGTTGGTCGGTTGGTGTGGAACTAATGCTCGTCAAGTGGAGTGCGTGGCCTGGGATGTCAATAATACGCAACTCATAGTCAAAGAAATCGAGCAAACTTCGCAGTGCTGCAATTCCCGGGTCGTTGGTTCGGGATGAGCGGCCTACGAAAAACAGGTTTCCAAGTCGGATGATATCGCCTCCGTCCATTCGTGCTTCGCCGCCCATTGTGCACGTTTGAATTCCGGCAAGAGATTCCATGAGAAAGTTTGCAATCGGAGGTTGCTCTGCAACCCGACTCGGGTGGCCAGGTGTTGGGAGAAGGATATGTCCGTCAACAACAACCGCTTGGTCCTCAATAAACATGCAATCGGGATGGTTGTGGTCAGCATCAAGAACAGTGACTTCAACGCCTTCTTTGCGGAGAATTTCGCAGTAGTCCTCGTGTTGTTTCCGGGCAAGGTCAACGTCGGTTGGGCCCGTTCCAAAATAGCGGGCAAGCGCCTCCGTGTAGGAGTCGGGAACGCTGCGAACCAGAGCGCGTGCCTTCTGGTCCAACCGTACGGTTGCCATGATTGTTCGGACAACGGGGGTTCCTTAACTGTTCGCCTTTTTATGGTATTTATTTTCCGTTGAATGGAAAGCGCTTTCCGGCTTTAACCTGCTCAGTAAAACTGTAACATTCAACAGGGAGGGCGGTTTGGGCAATGACATGCTGAGTTTGAGATTGAATGCTTTTGGCCTCATCGCTCTAATGTTGATGGCCCCTTTGGCGGGTTGTTTTGGAGAAGATGATAGTGGAGGGGTTAGCGCCTCTTCACTCACTGTCGCTGATGCGGATTCACTTCAAGGAGGCATGTGGCAGACCATTACCCTCAAGGCGTCAGAAGACCTTGCTGTATTCCTCCCATACTTTGTCCAAGACCCTGGGTCACTGCGGGCTCAGAACGGAACGGTATTGGACCTCTCTGAGGGTTCAAGTATTGATATCAGCATTCTTCTACCCCCCCGTAATCCTGACATCGTGTTCCTTCTTGGTGAGAGCGGCCGAACGAACTGGCCCATCCGTGCGGCCGATGAGTCGTGGATGGATTGGATTGAGGATGGTTCAAAGGGATCTTCCATTCAAGTTACAGATAACGAAGATGAAGGTGGATTGTGGCCATGGGTCGTTCCCGGAAATTCAACGGGTGGAGAAGTTGCCCACCTTCACTTGACAACAGAACGCCCTCAGCGCTCCGACCTCACCGAAGAAAATGGAGTTGGGGCGAGCGGGGGATGGCTCAACGGTCGCGACGTCTACGAATGGGTGGATTTCATCACCGATGAAACTGCGGACCCTTTGGACCCAGCTGACGGCGCCGTGGGCTTCCTTGATCGGTGGATTGGGAATGGAAATCCTGGTTATGAAGACGCAATCACTTACTTTGAAGGAGTCATGGTTGGATACGGTTTAGACGTTCAAGTCCATCGATTCCAATCCGGCACCCTTTGGGCAGTCAACATCTGTGCCTACAAGGCAGGTACAGTTTATCCTGATGAGTGGTTGGTCTTTGGCGCTCACTTTGATGTCGCCCCATATGCCACGCCGCCTACTGCAGTTATCCCTGGAACTGAACAGCAAGGATATGGAACACGAACCGGTGCCTATGATAATGCCGCAGGCTCTTCCATGGTCCTTTCAACCGCAAAGGTTCTCGCTGATTTTGATGCCCGACGAACAATGGTGTTCTGCTTATGGTCGTCGGAAGAAGAAGGGCTTTGGGGCTCAAGTGCATTTGCTGGCGACCTCCCTGCGGGCGTTACCGTGAGCAACTATCTCAATCTCGACATGGCTGGTATCAACTACCCTGGCGACTTTGCACTCTCTGTATATCTCGGACCAGACGGCACGGGTGATGTCATTGACCAGAAGGGCATGTACCACCTTGCAGAATGGATTGGAGCGGACGCATTCAACCTCGCTGACCAAATTGAAAACGGACGTGAGGAGTGGGCTAATGGTGGAGAAAGTCCACTGTGGGAAAACAACTACAAAGACACCGTCGCAATCTACGAAAGCCCCACTGCAAGGAGCGACCACGATTCGTTCCAGCAAATTGGTGTTGCAACACTTGGATGGAACGGTGTTGTTGATGGTTATCCTTGCTACCACAAGACGTGTGATAAACTCGCAACCATGGAGGAATATATGACTACCGATAACGCAACTGGTGAAGCAAATCTCGTTCATTCGTGGGACATTGTCACATGGTGGGCCGTCTATGCATTCTTACACATGGACCAGACTCCGGTGCCCAATGAATTGTGATCTATCACATTTCAATCAAGTATCGAAGGTCGTCAATGAAGAGGTCCAAGACCCAGTCGTTGTCGCCCCACCAAACCCGTTGGTCTCCATACCTATCGATTATCACGGTTCCAGTTGAATGATTGACGGTATAATCATCTGGATGGTGGCGAGCTGAAGTATTGCTTTGATTATCTTCAATTTGCAAGCCAACGCCAAAATTCAACCAGACTGCATTCATGGCAGCCATTCCTGGGGAATCATCTTCTGAGGATGGTAACAGTAAGGTGGGTCCAATTAGAGTTCGTTCCCGTTTTCCAATCGTGAAGCGTGCTCACGTTATCCCTCCAGGGGTCGACAGTAACCGTGAGAAAAGTCGTTGCGTTCTTTTCCTCGGAGGTGAGTTGAGACTGAACCCATTTCATATTATGAGTCACAATAGGGCAGATGTCAATGCAGTTGGTAAACAAGAAGGCGACTACTACTGTCGTATTTTTTGCTTCTTCGGAAAATGTCCACGGTGTATTTTCACTCGTTGTGAGTGTGAAGTCATCAACGAATTCTGTTTCAATAGTGACTCCATTTGGCTCCCAGTCAGACAATTGCTCTGGTGAGGTACAGCCCGCTAAAAGAAGGGTGAAACAGAGGAGGAGTGTCAATAGCGTATTCTTCATAGCGTCACCTTAGAGGCGGTAAGGAATATCAATATCCAATTGGACGAGATACAGCCCAGTTGAGATACAGGAGGCGTAGGTAATTCCGTCGTGGTGCTCTACGGCCCAAAGGAAAGGAACCCAACCGAAATCATAGAATTGAGAGTCAAGTGGAGTTCCGTCCTCACCGTGGGGAAGATAGTATGCTACAGTTGCCTCTTCATGAATACCAATACGGTCATCGGCTTCTGGAGCCACCAGTGTTTCAATGTCGATAACCCATAGTCCTGCATGGTAATGAGAAATATACAGACGGCCGTCCCACCCGCCGCCGTGGCTCTGGTCGGTTTCATCCGTCGTTTCGAAGTACGTGCTGTCGAGGTTGTGCGGTGAGAACAACAACCACTCGTCTGCATTGGGATGTGCTTCGCAATCTTCACCATAACAATGGTCTTCAGCGTATGGAATCTCCCAATCTCGTATCAGTTTAGGCTTGAATTTGAATTGGCCATCCTCCAACGTGTACTCAGTAGTATCAATGAGATAAATGATGCCGGTGCCGACGTTTGTTGATAGGACTTCAACGGCTGCTGTAACAAGATGGACAGGTTCATCAGAATAACCAACGTGTGACAAATCCACCATTTCGGGGAAGGGTTCGGCATAATGGATGTAAGATACTCTGCCGCCGTTTTCGTTACCTGTTGTTCCACTGTCTGGTTGTCCGTCATCATCCATGTCAAGGAAATCCATCCATAGGCCAACTTCAGGTGCTCGCCATCGGCACATCAACGGGTTACCTTGGCCCGCCTTACACAAAGTGGCATGAATTGCGTAGGCCTCGGGCGAGTCCACTGGGTGAGGTACATCGGTAACATCACCAATACGGAGTCCAGCCTCCCAGTAACTTCCGTAGATGAAGGTGTGACCGTAACGTGGGTCATTCGGGTCTTCCCCAGGCCATGTTTGAACGGTCATATCGTGAATGTAAATCCAGCCGCCTCGGGTTGTTTCCCAGGCCACTTCGTATTCTCCAACCTTAACCACGGTGTGGCCAAGTCCTGCCGCCGGAACGCCTTGCAAGTTACGTGCAGCGGAGCCGTCCAAATTCAAGTGAGCAATCGTCACTCCGCCACATGCTTCACCGATTGCATCGTTGCACTGATTATAATCGGGGTTTGCAACGAAGAGATACCATTCACCGTTGATCATGTGAGTGTACAAGTTGTGAGGTCCGCTTGGATGGTCTACGTCGTACCACGAGTCAATCCAGGTTGGATTTGTCTTGTCGGTTACGTCAATGACCACAACTGAAACTTGACTTGGTTCGCTCCATTGCCCTACATTTGGGTCAGCATTTCCAGGGTCGACCAGTTGGTTTTGCTGAATGATGTATTCTCTTCCATTGTATTCCAAATATTTAACATCCAAAACCTGAGTGTTTGGGTCATTGAAAACGCCAACAACTTCCGTATTTTCCGGGTCAGTAACATCAACGATATGCATGTCATTCCATCCGGCTAAGTAGGCGTAAGTTCTCCCATCGGGCGTTGTTGCGACCTGAACTTCAGCATTTCCGGGCGTTGAAAGAGAGTTGAAGTCGAGAAGTTCCATATTGTCGGTGCCAGCAACATGTTGAGTTGCATTACTGTGGTCATGCCCTTCATATTGGAAAAGTGGGTCGCCGCTTGAAGACAACATTGTATCTGCTTCTTCAACAGCTTCTTCCTCAGCTTCTTCCTCGCCAAGAAGAAGGCTTGTCATTGATGCTAGAAAAAGTAGAAGAAAAATACCTAACGCTATTTCTTTCCCGTTCATGTACATCTCATCGGGTTCCTCCGTTTGGTCTTTATGACCCCGCGGGAGTCGGTGGGTATGGGCAAAGCGTGGATGGGGTTTGGGATTGCCGCTCTTTTGGTGACGATTTTAGCATCCGGCTCCGTTCATGCACATGAGCAGCAGACTCTCACAATTATCCTGAATGATGGCGGGGCTGTCGTTGGAAATATTTCTGACCCTGCTTTCGTTCAAGGGAATGCATTATGGTTCAAGATGCATGATAAAACCGAAAATGCTACCATGCAAATTGGGATTGATTTGAACGATGACGGCGTGCTTAATTCGACGGTGGATTTCATGTCATCAACGATTGTTGAATCTTGTGAATTGGACGAAAACGGCTCGTTGGTAGATGAAACATGTGAGGTTTCTGCGACCTATGTGTTTCCATTGAATGCAACGGTCGGCTCGTACCAATATTGGGTCATGAAGAATGTTAACAACTCAACCACAAACTGGACGTATGAAATCCAGTTGTTTGAGGACATCCACGATGACGGCGGGCCGGCTCCTGGAGATTGTTTCGGGGCTGGATGTGATGATACAGTGGAAAATTCTGATGATGGGGGGGTCGTTGAAGGTGATGGTTTCTCTCAGAATGATTTGGTGAAATTGACAGCCGTTGTTGCCGGTTTCGGGGTTGTTTTCCTTGCGCTCTCAATACAAAATGAACGGAAGGAAAACGATAAGGAAAAACGATACCCGGCCTCATTAGAAGAGGAATGATTTATCCCTCGATCAAGGGACATTGTATGTCATCTACGATTTCAATAATGTGATTTGAAAACAGGGTTCGTATATTTTTCATCTTCAGATGAGACGGTGTGCCTTTGCTTTTGTTTCGCATATTCTCATGTATACATTGGTCCTGTTCCTCTATCAAAGAATCGGTCCGTAGAAGCGCAGGACTTGAGAAGGTGAACCGTTACGCAGGGTCATGGTGGGTACCCGTGTCAGCCAAGCATGCCTTCTGGTTCTGCTCATGATTTCTGCGCCACTCTCTGGATGTTTTGGGGAAGATGATAGTGAGAGCCTCGTCAATGCCTCAGATGTTACCATCACTCCACAGGTTCTCGTCGGAGGTTCCTTTCAACCGGTAACGGTTGCTGCAAGCGCAGATATGTCTGTATTCCTCCCTTACCTTGTTATTGATAGTGAAACGGGGTATGTCGCAAACTCGACCGTTCTAGATTTGAGAAAGGGGGATTCGGTACAACTTTCACTCCTTGCTCCACCGCGAGCCGGCCTTGCTGTTGCACTTCTTGGAGAATACGGTCGTGATTCTTGGCCAATTCGTGATGCAAACGAGTCTTGGGCTTCTTGGTTTTCTGACGGCGGACACCTAGGGGCTGATGGCGGTGCAATACAGCGGACCGGAAACGGAACGGGTTTGTTTAATGCGAGCACCACAACTGGTGGTCCCGCTAATATCGTGACTCTTATTGTAGAGAGGCCAAACGCTCCCGCGTACAGTTCTGATGAAGGTGGACGTCACTCAACCGGTCTTGTAAACGGACGAAGCACATACAATTATCTCCACCACATCACCGATGAAACGCCAGACCCTCTTGACTTGACTGACGGTGCTGTTGGGTACCTAAATCGGTGGGCTGGACAAGGAAATACCGCCTTTGAAGCGGGAGCTGTATACCTTATTGACAAGCTTGAATCGTTCGGGCTGACCGTTGATACACAACGTTTCGAATTTACGGACGTCTTTGGGAATCAGAACCCTGAATCCTACAACATTTGCGGATTCCGATACGGGAGTGAGGTGCCGAATGAGTGGATGGTGTTTGGAGCTCACTTTGATGTAGCCCCACCAGCAAATTTGTTGTTGGCTGACCCGCACCTTACTGGGACACGAACCTACGGGACGGGTGTGGGGGCCTACGATAATTCCGCAGGCACCAGCATGGTATTGACTGTCGCTGAAGCGATGTCGAACTTCGATACCCGCCGAACAATGGTGTTCTGCTTCTGGTCGGGTGAAGAAGGTGGGAAGCGTGGAAGTGATTACTGGACTGATTATTATGTCAAAGAAGACAATCCTGACGTTACCGTTACCAATTACATCAATTTGGATATGGCTGGAGTGAACTGGCCTGGTGGCGGTGGGGCTCCTCATGGAGACCCAGCAACTGAAATTGACCCGGATGGATATCCCAAAGATGAGGAAGTTTGGCCAATGCGTGTTTACATTGGCCCATCTCTTGACCACGATATCATCAATCAGCCAGAGATGGTTGGACTCACTCTTTGGATCGGTGCTGACGCCATTGGTGTAGAACAACAACAGAGTATTTTGGTTGGCGGAGGTTTCGGTGAAGACACGTGGAAGGTCGACGATTGGTTGGACCGTGGAAAACCGGAAATCGTTGTCTATGAAGATGTTACTGCTCGTTCTGACCATGCGAGTTTCCAAGCGAATCTGGGTACTGTAACTTTGGGGTTCGGAGGTCTTGTTGATGGATATTGGTGTTACCACCAAACCTGTGATACACTCGAGGAAATGGAAATTTGGATGGATACAACTGGGAAGGGGTACGGGGAAGAACACTCAGGAACCTCAAATCTTGTTGATAGTCTCGACATCATCACATGGTGGGCAGCATACAGTTTCTTCCACTTGGATGAGAAACCAGTTACCAACGCTTACCTTTGATTCATCTGATCAAATTTGAAACCGGTTCTGCTACAACTAGTAGCAATCCCGTGGGTGTCCAGAAGCCAAGGAACATTGTCAACAACGGAACCGCAAAGACAAGAATCACAACATAGAAGACTTTCTCATCCCAATCTTTGACTTTCAAACCGTCAAGGGGTCCAAACGGCAACATGTTGAACAATCCTAAGAAGAGGTTTGCACCGAGCCAATATACGCCAACATCAATGAGCATAGCTTGCCAGACAAGGCTACCATCAAGCAGATATCCTTGGCCGAGGCCTTGTGTTGATATTCCTCTAGGCAGGGTTTCGAATGCTCCTGAGAGTCCAAGGACAACACCCCACAATGGAATTCCAATGATGAAGAGACCGAGGTTCGTCAACGGGCCAGCCACGGCGATATGCCCGTTTTGGCGTCGAGTGACCATGCCAGCTACCATAACAGCGCCCGGGGCCATGAAAAGAAAGCCAAGAAGGAGAGCGAGGAAGATGCCCATTTGGAGCCCTTTTGGGTCTGCCCTGAATTCAGCCCAACAACCGTTCTTCTTTGCGACGAGTTTATGCCCGATTTCGTGAAGGAGAAATGCCGGTCCAATTGCTACAAACATCACCGGCATTGAAAGTAAAAGGTAAACGGACCACTTCGTGAGTCCGAGAGAGCCGAGTCCAGAAATGCCACCAACCGACATGAAACCAAGTGCAAGTGTAAATGCCCCCATCGCTTGACGGAGATGTGCTTTTTCTTCCTTGCTGAAATGCCATAACGGGCCTGCGTGGTGTGAGGGTGGTTGCCATGCTTGTTGACCAAAGAATTGGGCAAAGGCGGGGGGGAGTTGGTTTCCTGGAGATTTCGTATCAAAATGAATGGTTCCTTGTTCGTCGGTACGTTGGTGAATGTGGCGAACCCGTGATTTTGCCCTGTAAGAGGAAGAAAAGGGGTCGTCATCAATGAGGTCGGCTCGTGAATCTCTCCGCCCCATACTGATTGCTTGATGTCGTTCACTTTGAATCCTCGTGTCCGAGGGTTCATGTGGTTGAGTGGTTTCGTCCTCATTGCGATTCTCATGTCAATGCCACGCAAAGCGATGAAGGAACTCGGGTTCCAAGCTTGCTGCTTATGGTGTGATGCTCCTGATGATGCGGGTGCGGCACGGTGTGGGCCTTGTATCAATCATCATAGAAACGTGAGGGAAACAATTGCTGCAAGCCCTCCTGATGACCCTCTCTTTCAGTTAGCAAAAGAAATTATGGCTTTTGCAGCAGCCCCTCATCGCCACGACCACGATGAGGCCCACGGTACTGTTTTGCGCGAGCAGCAGCGGTTGGCTGCTGGTTTACAAGAGCCGGTTCCGCTACCCACGTCAGAAGAAGTTGGAGATTTATTCGCACAGCAGAAGTCCGCAAATAAGGAAAGCCTCATTCAACAAATTGGCAATAAAAATCCATGGAAAGACCGAGCCCCATCAGTTGAGGTTGCTCGTATATTAGGCCAAGAAGCGTGGGACAGTGATGCGTTGACCGTTGATGTGAACTACGGTGCAAGAACGGTTCCTAGTGTCCCTATTCAACCAGTCAACCGAGAAGAGCGCTTGGGAGAAGATACAGTTCTAACCGACCGGGTTCAGGCTGCAGCGGAAACATCGGCGATGGATGAGGGCGTGGCAGAAATTTTTGAAGAAATTGAGTTCAAACGTCGTCAAAGTGAGCGAAATGAATTGAAATCTACTTTGAAAGACATTAAAAAATTAGTCGATGATGATTTAGAATTTTAATCAACACTCTTCCACAAACGGCTTGCGGACTAGTTCTGGAAGATTGAGATTGTAACTGACTCGCTGCGTACCTTTTCCTTTTGACTTCTTACCGAGAATCTCGATATGACCTATTTCCTTCAGATTGGAAACATGGGTTCCTGCACACGGGCACATGTCAACCTGTTCGCCGATTTGAACGACCCGTAAATCATTTACAAACGCTGGTAGAAGGTCCATATTTGTCCGCTCAGCAGGCATGATGGCGTTGATTTCCTTTCGAGTCATGACCGAGTCTGTGACTTCAAGGCCTTCGTCAATTTTATCATTGACTGCCTGAGTCATGGTATTCAACATTGCTTCATCAAACGATATGGGGTTAAAATCGATTCTTGACCGATCTGCATGGATTTGATTCCCAACTGTACGGGCTCCGTTGAATAATTCATACACTAATCCGCTTACAAGATGTTGGGCTGTATGCATTCGCATGTGGGCATATCGGTTTTCCCAATCAATTGAGCCTCGGACTTCATCTCCTGCACTCAATTGGTGGCCTTCGCCTAATGTATGCTCCACGTTTGTTCGTCCACGAACTTCTGTGACTGAGACCGTCCCATTTGGCCCGCTAAGTGTACCTGTATCCCAATGCTGACCTCCACCAAGTGGATAGAAGAGAGTCCGGTCAAGGATAACTGACGTATCGGTTACTTGAACGACATTTGCATGAAAGTTTTGAAAATAACCTGCTTCAATGCTTTCGAGATACAACTTCTCGGTAGACATATCCATCCCTAAGGGTGGTCCTTGAAGATATTAACCTTCAATGGGTTGAAGGAAGTCTTCAATCTTGTTAGCATTGCCTTGCTCTGTAGCATCGATAACGATTGAAGGTGTCTTCCATGCCGTATGAAGGGCAACTGTTGAGCGCCATAGGGCTCGGATAAATCCAATCTCTTCATACTCCCAGCCTCGCTCTTCGGCATACTCCTTGACGAAGGGTGATGCCTTTGGTAGATTGAAGTGGGAAAGGGCTGGAAGTAGGTGATGTTCAATTTGGTAATCAAGTCCTACAAAGAAAAACGAACCGATCGGTCCAAACTTAATGCGACGGGCTGTTTCAATCTGTAACCGCCAGTTCTGGTCGTATTCGGTGATGACGGGTCGGCCTGCGTGTCCAACAATGAAAATTGCTGTAAGGCAGGTGCCAACCAGCCCCCATAGAAGAACATAGAAGCCAATGGTTGCCTGCCAGGAGAGGCCAAAGGCGATAGGAAGGACCAACCAGAGAATAAAGTGGAGGATGATGAGGGAGGTATCGAGAAGCCAAATTTTAGTGATCCGCTTCTTCTTCTTTGATTTGAAAGGTTTTGTTGCGATGTACTTCAGGCCGTCAAATCGCATCAAGTGACCCACGAGAAGAGAGATTGGCCAAAAGGTCCACCCTTGCAAATACCGTTGGAAGAAACGGCGAATTTTGCCGCTGGTTTTGTATTCCTCTTCACTGAAGGTAAAAGGCCACGAATGAATGTCGGGATCTTTGTTGATGACATTCGGGTGTGCATGGTGCTTTACATTGTGCTTTTCTCGCCAATATTCCATAGAGAGGCCGGCAAAAAGAGGGAAGACAATAGCTGCAAGGGAAGTGTTTCCTGCTTTGGATTGACATGCAGAGGAGTGAACCCCTTCGTGGCCGGTCATAGCAAGTGTTGTTGAAAACAGTGCGGTAATGGGAATGAGAAGAAGCCCAAATTTGAGTGGAAGATAGATGTGTGCGCTATACAAAACACCAACGACGACAAGGAGAATTGCGACCTTGATCCATGACTTTGCTGTTGGCTTAACAAGTAGATTTTTTTCTTGAAGTTTTTTCCTCAAATCTGCCATTGGATGTGCTGCCATAATGAGTTCCCCACCTAAGACGTCGGACGTCTTCAAATCTACTGGCCGCGCCCGTCCCTTTTGAAAGTGGTGTTGCTAACTACACCTTTTTTGCAATTCCATAGAATTTTTGTAAAAAATCAGAGGTGTTTTGATACATTGCATCAAAAGAAATCTTTGATTTGTCCTCGGGTAGTAAAATTCTAATTTCTTCAATATACCCCTCTTTTGGAGTCCAGTAATTATCGGTATTCCACCAGAGTTCTGTCAAATTGTCACTTCGTGGAAGAATAAGTTCGGGACTGACAGGAAAGGTCGGAGGGAGATGTTGGTCACTTAGAATGCCCCCAAACCAGGAAACCGATTCTTCAAAGGGATACTGTATTGTGTGGCTGTGTTGAAGTGTGTGTTTGAGACCTCCTGGTTTTTGATGAGGAGTTTGAGCGTCGATAAGGTGGTCCAAAGTGAACGTAGATGGTTGGGAAGTTTCGTTTGAAGACGTTTCAACAACGACGTATTCCCCATCTTCGGTTGTTTGCTGAATCCGAGTTCGGGTCCTGAGAGATACACCTCGTTGCGCTGCAATGATGGTAAGATGTTTCATGAGCCATTCCCAACGCATTCCCCAGCCATCTTTGTTCTGTTTGAGCATGAGAAAAGAGCGCTGTTCTTTTGTCAAGAACATGTTGAGTAAATCCGGATTTACAATATAGCCTGGATGCCACGCTGGCGTTCCAATTTCTGCATCCAGTTCGAAAACCGTAATCTCATGGTTAGAGGCGAGTTGAATTGAAAGTAGGATTCCCTGAAGGCTACCGCCTACGATTCCAATCTTCATATTAATCAGCTACGGGTTGAAGTTCTAAAGCAAATACAGGACATGAAGGGATACAAAGTTGACAGTGAGTACAATTTGGTTCATCGACATAGATCATCCGTTGGTCAAGGGTAAGAACGTTCACTGGACATAATGCAATACATGCGCCGCACCCGAAACACCGATCCTCTCGGACGACGAATTCCTTGTTAGCCTCCCGTCCCATGACATGTGGAAGAGACGGTAATTGAAGGACTCTTCGCACCGCAGTGGTTATCAAAATGGATTATTATCGCTGAAAAGAGGGGAATGTATCTCCACCCCCCTATTTCCATTGGAGAGAATCTCTGATACCAGACGAATACGAAGAAAGAGAAGAGAGAAATCGAATACGAAGAAAACCCGTTGTAATTGAGCGCGAGAAGTTAATCAACATAGTGGTAAAAAGATATGAAAAAAATATCATAGGAAGGAAGAAATATGCTCCAGTGGAAATTGAGGGGTGTCTACCCACACCTTCTTCAAAAATGACCCCGAGCCTTAACCATGGTCTTCTATTCTGCAGGGCGAACATCAACATATCCCGAAGAACCTCCTAAGGAAGGATTCCGCTTCCACTATCTCGGTGGCGGAGATGAGGTTGGGAATGTTGGAATCGTGATGGAGGATCCTGATGGAGTTCGTTTGTTGCTCGATTATGGTCTAGCTCCAACATCACCTCCACGTTATCCATCTGAGGCTCCATTAGTTCATGACGCTGTCATTACCCATTCCCATATTGACCATCTCGGTATGGCGCCATGGCTGTGTGCGAATCATCAAACCCGCCTTCACGGGACTCCTCTAACTGCACATATTTCTGACATGATGTGGAGAGATTGCTACAAAGTGAGTTCCATTGAACGATATCCACTTGCATGGGATAAGCGGGATATTGACACAGCTCTTGCATCATGGCACGTCCATGAGTTTGACCAGCCCTGGAAACATCACTCCTGGACGCTTACCTTGCGAAGAGCAGGTCATATTCCAGGTGCGGCCATGCTTGAGATTGAAACTCCAAAACACCGTGTACTTCTCACAGGTGACTTTGATACACGCGATTCACCTCTTGTTAAAGGTGCAGAACCAATTAAAACAGATATTTTGTTTGTTGAAGGAACATACGGCGGACGAGATCACCCTGAAACCGCCGTCGAAGTTGAACGGTTCATTACTTCGGTTGCAGAAGTAGTTAAACGAGGAGGAACGGTTCTCATTCCAGCTTTTGCAAATGGGCGCACTCAGGATGTAGTCATGTTACTCCATCGACACCTCCCACATCTTGATGTCCACGTCGATGGTATGGGGAAACGCGTTGCTAAGATTCATCTTGAACACAGTGGATTCCTGCGAGATTCCAGCGAATTAGAACAAGCTTGGAGATGGGTAAAGCGCGTTGGAAGCAAGTCGGATAAAAAGAAGGCATTGAACGGTAATGTCATCGTCACTACATCAGGTATGCTCTCGGGCGGCCCTGCTCTATGGTACCTTAACCGACTCCGTGAAGATCGTAGAAATGCAATATTCTTCACAGGATATCAAGCGAAAGATACGGGAGGGCGCTCACTCATGGATTCAGGACGTCTCGATATTTATGGGAAACCAGCTGAAATAGACCTTGAATGGAAACAATTCTCGTTCTCTACCCATGCAGGACATAAAGAAATTCTTGACTTCGCTAAAGCTTGTGAAGCAAAACACGTTGTCGTTTACCATACAGACCCAAACCACGCTCGTCCTCCTCTCGTAGAAGCATTGGAAGCACAAGGCCATACCGTTCATGAACCAGTTAACGGGGTTTCAGGCCACATTCTTTGAAGGATTAAGCCGAAGTCATTGAATACATCAACGCCTAGCGCTACACGATACCCATGGCGGCAAAGACACCACCAGGAAAAAAGAAAGGCAAGCGAAAGCGCAAGATGCGTCTTTCACTCAAACAGAAGAAACTGGATGTTTCCTCGAACAAGTACACAGATTCACTTGGATGGTCACAAGATGTTGGTCGAACGTTGAACGAACCAACAGCACCCAAAGCACTAGAGACACTCAAAGTTCAATGCGAATCATGCGGTTCTATGCTCAAAATTCCTAAGCCAAAACGTTCGAAATACAGCGTGACCTGCAGCTATCCGGAATGTGGCAACGTCATGAAGTTCGATTGAAATGAGGCAAGGCCCAGTTCTCATCGTCCTGCTTCTACTCACTTCTCTTTGTTCAGGCTGTTTATCGTTTAATGATGATGAAAGTAAGACCGTTCGTCTTGCTACAACGACATCAATGCGGGATTCAGGATTACTTGATCTTCTTATTGATGACTTTCAGAAAACTTCTGAGTATACTGTAGAATATGTTGCGGTTGGAACGGGGGCTGCTCTTGTTCTTGGAGAAAATAAGGACGTAGATGCACTCATTGTACATTCACCAGAGCAAGAAATTGAATTTGTGGAAAATGAGTTTGGTTACGAACGCAGCGCAATTGCTTGGAATCGTTTTGTTCTCTTATCACCATCCAGTTTCAACTCGTCTATTTTTGATGCCTTTGAGTCCATTTTTGAAAATGAAAGTTGTTTTATTTCTAGGGGAGATTTTTCTGGAACGCACCATAAGGAACAGAGTATTTGGAGGTCGTTGAATGAGACAAATGGCTTACCAATTGTTGAAGATGCAGACGGCTTACATCCAGTAGGTGAGTGGTATTACTCAATAGGTCAAGGAATGGGAGCAGCAATTAACATGGCCGATGAAAAGTCATGTTCCACACTTTCAGACCGTGGGACTGCCCTTAATTTCGCTCAGCAAACCTCACTTCAGCGAACAGAATTTTCCGATGAAATATTGTTCAATCCCTACTCATTTCTTTTCGTCTCAGACATGGAGAGTCAAGGGGCAGAAGAGTTCCTAAACTTCCTACTGAATGATGGACAACAGCGTATTGAGTCTTACAGAATCAACGATGAACCTGCATTTTTTACCGTAGAGTCTACCGTTTAGCCAGACCATTCTCCAGCGAGTAAAGAACGTGCAAGTTCACTCGCTTCCTCAACCTGAGCACCATCATGCAGGATGACCATTGCATCAGCCAATCGTTTTGCTTGAAGGACGTTATGGGTGGCAAGAACGATACAAACCCCAGCATCACGATGACGTATCAATTCCGTTTCGATGGTTTTTACGTGAGCGGAACCTAAGTTTGCTGTACATTCGTCTAGAAGCAATAATTTTGGTGCAAACCCAAGTTGGCGAGAAAGGATCAATCGTTGTAGTTCGCCGCCAGAGAGGACGTGTGGCGAATGTTCCGGTTCTTGTTCAAGAGAGAATTTCTCAGAAAAGTATGCACTCGCAGTCTCGCACTTCTCGAACAGACTGGATGCTAAGCTCAATTCTGAGCCTACAGAAAGTGTCAATGGAAGTGGTTTTTGAGGAACATAAACACATTCCTGGTAGCCACAAGCAACATCATCACCTTCAAGGCCTGCAAGCGCCCTCAAGAGTGAGGTTTTTCCAGCACCCGATTCCCCGAGCACCACCGTTATCGTCCCTGGCTGCAGGGAGAGTTGAGTAGGTTTGAGAATCTCATGGCCCCCTTTGGTTACTGAAACAATTCTTTCTCCTGGTCCATCATATGCCACTAACACTGGGGCTACAGCCCCGCTTAGTGCGGGACTTCGTCGAGCACTCGGTCGCTGTACAAACGACGCTAATGCAACAACGGTGAGTGAAAAGGCAAGAAGAAGAAGACCAAGAAATGAGGCTTGGTCCATGTTTCCCTTTGACGTTTCAAGGACAATGCTTGTTGTCATTACACGTGTTTTTCCAGCAATGTTTCCACCCACCATGATGACGGCACCTACCTCAGCTATAGCTCGCCCGAAACCAATAACGATGGCGTGGTACACCCCACTTCTTGCCAATCCAATTTCGAGCATCAAGCGCTGCTTTGACGTGGCTCCTAATGTATCAAACGTGTCTCTGTATTGCTGACCAGTCTTATCAAAAGCAGACCAAGAACCACCCCATATGAGTGGGAAAATGAGGCAAGTTTGTGCGATGATCATCGCTTCCACCGTAAACAGTAAGTCCAGCGCACCCAATATGCCGGATTTAGAGAGAAGTGCGTAAATAAAGACGCCAACAACAACTGGGGGTAACCCATACAGCGCAGTAACCATGACACGAATTTTATCAAAAACAGGGGCCGTTTTGGATGAACACCATGCCCCGAGAGGAACACCGATGAGCGTTGCTAAAACCGTCGCAGTACCGCTGGTAAGGAGGGTTGTGAGAATCGCTTCTCGCACCGCACCACCATCAACCATGCTCTTGGATAGAAACCCCCACCATGATTCTACCGTTCACCCACATCCTCAAACATGAGCAGCGGATGGACTGAGTTATGGAGGGAGTTCCGTATTTTATCAGCGTTGAAGAAGCACTGGACATCGTCAAACGTACGCCGCTCCCAAGACGGTTACAAGAGGTTCAATTGAACGATTCTCACGGGCGAATTCTCGCTGAAGATCTCGCTAGCAAGGTCGATGACCCCCCATTTGATAATTCGAGTATGGATGGTTTCGCTTGCAAACACGACCCATCGGCGAACTATCCCAAAACGTATCCTATTCAGGGAATTGTGCCGGCGGCTGGGGAAGCGAAAGAACGAGTTCTTGAACCGAAAAAAGCCTACCGCATTATGACGGGGGCGCCGCTACCGAAAGGAGCAGATTCTATTCTTCAAATTGAGCGATGCACTATCGATGAAGAAAACAACACGGTGACCCTTCTCGAAGCCCCAAAGCCACACTTTGTCCGAAAGCAGGGTGAGAACCTCAAGCAGGGGACTGTTTCTCTCAAGGCTGGTTCAGTCCTTACGCCCTCACGAGTGGGCCTTTGTGCGACCATGGGCTACCCCACTATTCCAGTAATTCAACCTCTTCGTATTGCTGTTCTTTCTACTGGAGACGAACTTAAGATACCAGGAGAAGACCTTGTGCTCGGAGAAGTTTACGAGTCCAACTCCTATGGACTAGCCGGTTTAGTTCGTTGGATGGGCCACGAGGCGATTCGATATGAAGCTGTAAACGATACGATGGACGGGCTTCGCTCCACCTTACAACAGGCATCAGAAGAATGTGACCTCATCATAACATCTGGAGGCGTCTCGATGGGTGAATTTGATTTCGTTCGAAAAATCATGGAAGAGGAAGGCGACATTCATTTCTGGCGAATGAAAATCCGCCCCGGCTCACCACCGTTGTTTGGTCTTTGGAACAAAACACCTCTGTTCGGACTTCCTGGAAATCCAGTTTCAAGTCACGTGGTGTTCAGAATGCTTGTTGCACCTTATCTTCGTCACGCCTTCCAGGCAGATGGGCCAGTGGAATTGAAACTCCGAGCTCAATTACGAGACTCGGTCAAATCGACCCAAGACTGTGTGACACTTCGCCGCGTAACATTGCATTTCACCGAGCAAGGAATTGAAGCTTTTCAACCCCGACACCAAGGCTCGGGTAATCTCGAAAGTTTGGCGAGCGCAGACGGCTTAACTCTGTTACAACCGGGTCAATCTGGAGAAGTTGGTTCGTGGATAGACGTCTTGGTATTGTGAGGTGATCGTATGGAATTTGATGTAAATGAAGACGCTACACTACTTGAATTGTTGAAAATTCATTATCCGAACTCCAGTGCCACAAAACTTCGCAAGATGCTAACTCAAGGTAGAGTTACAGTTAACGGAGAAGTAGAACATCGTGCGAAACAAACCGCTGAAAAAGGGTCAAAAGTGGGCATCCTTGACCGACCTGCTGCTTTTGACATAACCCCACCCCCCGTCGTAAAAAATCCAGTGGACCTTGATGTTATTTTTGAAGATGAAGACCTCCTTGTTGTGAACAAACCAGCCCACCTTCTTTCGGTTGCTACCGACCGCCTTGAAGTCAATACCCTTCATTCACGCGGTGTTGATTACCTTAGATTCTCAAACCCTCAAGCGTGGTGTTTTATCGTTCATAGGCTCGACAAAGAAACCTCAGGGGTGATGGTTCTAGCAAAAAATAAGTCCGCCAAGGAATACCTCCAAGAACAGTTTGGGGAACGGCAAGTCCACCGTCTCTACTTGGCTCTGGTCGAAGGCGTTGTGGATGTGAAACAGGGAACGGTGAGTACCTGGTTGATGGAAGATAAATTCCTTAACGTCAAGGCAGTAAATGCGAAGCATCCAAAGGGCAAAGAAGCCATTTCTCATTACCAAATCCTGAAAGAAACCGAAGACAACTCCCTTGTTGAAGTGGAAATCGAAACAGGCCGAAGACACCAGATCAGAATGGCAATGCAGTATCTTTCCATTCCGGTTGTTGGAGATGAATTACACGGGGCAGAAACAGACCCCTACAATCGCATATGCCTTCACGCCCATTCTTTGGAATTCCTACACCCGTCAACCGACGACCCCGTACGCTTTGAGGCTCAACTGCCCCGTTTATTCAACATCAAATGAGATAGAACCGTGCTTTAGAAGTTCAACTTCACCAGTATCCTTCTCCATGTAAAAGCAGGACTTGAAGAACTGTTGGCCGCCCCGTAGGACTGAGGGATGACATGTCACAACCAGGAGATGACGGTTGGATTCAAGTTCGCGGGGCGCGAACTCACAACCTCAAAGATGTTTCAGTAAACCTTCCAAAAGGGCAATTCGTTGTCATATCTGGCGTGTCAGGCTCAGGTAAATCCAGCCTCGCTTTTGACACTCTTTACGCAGAAGGCCAGCGCCGCTATGTGGAAAGCCTTTCCTCGTATGCCCGACAATTCATTGGGCAAATGAAGAAAGCGGATTGTGATGCGATTGAGGGCCTTTCTCCAGCGATCTCAATAGACCAAAAACAGGGAAGTCACAATCCACGTTCAACCGTTGCTACGGTAACAGAAATTCAAGATTACTTCAGATTACTCTGGGCCCGCATCGGAAAACCCCACTGTCCAAAGTGTGGAAAAGAAGTCGCTCGGCGAACCGTTCAAGAAATTGTAGATGATATTTTTTGGAGAATGGAGGGCCACGCAGTAGCAGTTTGGAGCCCGGTTGTCCGAGCTCGAAAAGGAACGCATGTAGACTTGTTTAGACAACTTGTCGAACAGGGTTATCTGAACGGGCGTGTAAACGGCCATGAATCTGAATTTGAATCCGCCCCAACCCTTGACAAAAATTTCCGTCACGACATCGATGTTCGTATTGACCGTCTTCGTTGTACAAAAGACCGGAAACAGCGTTTGACCGAAGCGGTAGAATCGGCCTTGCGTTTAGGTGGGGGGACACTAGCTGTTGAAAGCCTAGAGGCTCCTAAAAACCCGGAAGAGCTGAGCGATAAATCCAAGGCCATGGAAACAGAAGTTGGTCAGACTATTGCCTGGTCCGAAGATTTCGCTTGTGCGGAACACGGAGCGTTCATGCCCGAACTGTCTCCACGGGTCTTCTCATTCAACTCACCACTCGGGGCCTGCGGAACATGTCAAGGGCTTGGCGTTCAGCGACAGTTCAACACAGAATTGATCATTGACCATTCACTTAGCATTTCCAATGGGTGTGTGAACCCGTGGCGCCAATCTATGTCTCCGTCCTGGTATCGGAAACTCATGGAACGAACATGTGAACATTACAACATCTCAACGACGCTACCCTTTGAAATGTTGGATGAAGATGAGAAAGATATTCTTCTTCACGGCTCAGGGTCTACGATTATTCACTACGAGTTTACTTCGGAAAACGGATCTCAATACAAGTACAGTAAACCATGGGAAGGCATCATCCCACGATTGGAAAAGACGTACACTGAAACGACTTCCGAACGGTCAAGAAACCGTTTGATTGCCTGCATGACCGACTTAGACTGCCATGCTTGTAAAGGTGAGAAACTCAACGAAGCAGCTCGATACGTTACGGTAGGGGGTATCCGACTACCCGAAGTCAGCCGTTGCTCAGTTCACGACGCGCTCGGCCTTGTCAAAGCATGGAATCCAGAAGGAGAGGGGCCCCCTGAAGCCTTCCAAGATATCCTTGAGGCCCTTGACGACCGTAGTATGTTCATCGGAACAGATATTCTGAAAGAAATTGAAAGCCGGCTTGGATTTTTGGACAGTGTTGGCTTGGATTATCTCACACTTGACAGGAAGGCGAACACCCTCTCAGGAGGAGAGAGCCAGCGTATTCGTCTCGCCACTCAAATCGGAAGCCGCCTAACAGGGGTCATGTATGTCTTGGATGAGCCGTCCATTGGACTCCATCAACGAGACAATGAACGCCTGCTTCAAACTCTTAGAGAACTGAGCGATTTAGGCAATACCCTCCTTGTTGTAGAACACGATGAGGACACACTTCGTCAGGCAGATTGGCTCTGCGACCTCGGCCCAGGGGCCGGGATTGAAGGAGGGTACATCGTAGCCAACGGGCCCCCGAATGAAGTTATGGAAAACGAAGATTCGATTACTGGTGCTTATCTCAGTGGAAGAAGGTCCATTCCCTGGCCCGAAAACCGAGTTGCACCAAAGAAGAATCATCTAACGGTCAAAGGGGCACGACATAACAATTTACAGAATATTACCGTGAAGTTCCCACTCGGATGCGTCACGGCGGTAACTGGTGTATCAGGCTCAGGAAAATCGTCATTGGTTTCGGGAATCCTGGCGCCAGCGCTTCAAAGAGAGCTTCACCGAGCAGAAACCCTTCCTGGGAAACATTCGGAAATCAAAGGCATTGAACATGTGGACAAGACCATCATCATTGACCAATCTCCAATCGGGCGCACACCCCGTTCAAACCCTGCGACATACACCAAGGTCTTTGATGAAATTCGTGCACTCTTCGCAAATACAAAAATATCGAAAGAACGGGGATATAAAGCCGGTCATTTCAGTTTTAATGTCAAGGGTGGCCGTTGTGAAGCCTGTCGTGGCGGAGGTTCTATCAAACTTGAAATGAATTTCCTTCCTGATGTTTGGATCACCTGTGACATCTGCGCAGGCAAACGGTATACGCGAGAAACGCTTGAAGTTGAATGGAAAGGCAAAACCATTCACGACATCCTAGAAATGCCCGTCTCAGAAGCCGTTGGTTTCTTCCAACACCATCGTAAAATCCATCGGACCTTGGATACATTGAGCGCTGTTGGCCTTGGCTACATTCGTTTGGGACAACCTGCAACGACCCTTTCGGGCGGTGAGGCTCAGCGGGTGAAATTGGCCAGTGAATTGCGCAGGATGCCGAACAAGCACACTGTTTACATCCTTGATGAACCAACCACAGGACTTTCCTTTAGCGATGTTGCGAAGCTCATTGACGTGCTTCATGAATTAAGAAACAAAGGCCACACCATCATTGTTATCGAACATCACTTGGATGTTGTCAAATCCAGTGATTGGGTTGTTGACTTAGGGCCAGAGGGCGGGGAGCGCGGGGGCAATGTCTTAGCAACAGGTCCGCCCGAAGCCATTGCGGCAGTGGAAGAAAGTTACACTGGTCAATTTCTCAAGAAAATGCTGGAACAATGACCGCCGCAGACTACAAAGAGCGTATGCGATGACCACTCTTTGCCCACCGGGCCGGTGACCCCAATGCCAATGACTCGAGTAGAGGTTACGCCACGACAAGGGGAAGGCATGCGAGACGTTCGCGGGGATGTCGTACGTCGACAGTTAGCCGCTGACCACAACATCCGCGTTCTTGAGGTACGCTCCGTTTACGGATTCCTCATCCATGGAGAAACATCTTCTGATTCCATCGCCCAACGGATGTATGATCTGTTTGCAGACCCGATTATTGAACAAGGCGCAGTGAATACAATCCTCTTGACTACTGAGGCATTCAGTAAAACTCCGGACGCCGTAATTACCATCGGATTCAAACCCGGGGTAACCGACAATCCTGGAAAGGCTGCTAAGGATGGGTTCACCACCTTGTTTCCAGGAGATAGGGAGGCAACCGTAGCGACCTACCAAACATATGCATTTTATGGGCTACCCTCAGAAGTTGATGTTAACTGGCTAGCCGGGACTCTACACAACAATTTGATCCAACGAGCGCTTATTGCTGACAAGGAAGCATGCAACCAACAAACGTGGCCAGAGTTAGACTACCCAACCCCCCCAGAACAAGTGTTCATCCCCCCACAGCCAATGGATTTGGAATGTGATGACGCAACGCTTGAAGAAATTTCTTTCAACGGACTTCTTGCATTGAATCTAGAAGAAATGCAAGCCATTCAAGCACACTATCGAGACGACACCATCCGTGCTTCTCGTACGGCGGTGGGAATTGTTCCAAATGCGCCAACGGACGTTGAATTGGAGTGCCTGGCACAAACATGGAGCGAGCACTGCAAGCACAAAATCTTCGCATCAAAAATACACCACGTGGACCATGAAACCGGCGAAGACACCGTTATCGATTCACTCTTCAAGACCCACATCATGACCCCAACGCATGATATGCAAAACGACGTGGATTGGCTCTTGTCGGTATTTCATGACAACTCCGGCGTCATTGCTTGGGACGATACGTGGAGCATTTGCATGAAAGCAGAAACACATAATTCCCCGTCAGCTCTTGACCCATACGGGGGCGCAATGACTGGTATCGTCGGCGTCAACCGTGATATCATGGGCACAGGATTAGGCGCTCGACCAATTGCAAACACCGATGTGTTCTGCTTCGGCCCCCCGAACTGGGAAGGCGATTTACCCGACAACCTCTTCCACCCATCACGCGTTCTACGCGGCGTTCATGCAGGCGTTCGCGTTGGCGGAAATGAATCAGGAATTCCAACGGTTAACGGAGCCATTGTCTTTGACGACCGATACATCGGAAAACCTCTGGTCTATTGCGGAACCGTAGGAATCATGCCGCGAACCCTTCCCGACGGACGCCCATCCCACATCAAAACACCATTGGCCGGCGACATTGTCTACATGGTCGGCGGTCGTGTTGGATATGACGGCATTCATGGAGCAACGTTTTCTTCACTAGAATTGACTGAAGAATCACCCTCAAGCGCTGTTCAAATTGGTGACCCAATTACTCAGAAAAAGATGCTTGACATGATTCTCGAAGCCCGAGATGAAGGCCTGATTACATGTATTACTGATAATGGAGCAGGTGGCCTTTCTTCATCAATTGGAGAGATGGCCGAATACACCAATGGTTGCGAAATTGATCTTGCGCAAGTACCACTCAAGCAAGCCGGCCTGTCCCCTTGGGAAATTCTGGTATCAGAAAGTCAAGAGCGAATGACAGTGGCCGTAAAACCCGAAGACCAAGCAACCTTCGAGGCCCTTGCAGATCTGCACGAAGTGGAAGCAACCGCAGTTGCAACATTCACATCAACCGGCATATTTCATGTTCGTTATGATGAGACAACAGTCGCTTACCTCCCTATTGAATTCCTTCACGATGGAGTTCCACAACTTCAGTTGGAATCGGAGTGGACTCCTCCAACCCCACCGCTTTTTCAACCCCCATCTACGGCAGACCACTCAACCCTTTTGACCGAAATGCTGCAACGTCCAAACATTGCAAGCAAGGAAACATGGGTTCGACAGTACGACCATGAAGTGATTGCCCAAACGGCCATCAAACCCTTCGTTGGTGTTAAGCGAGACGGACCGGGTGATGCCGGAGTTATCGCTCCGATTCATGGAGACCCTCACGGCATTGTAATTTCGTGTGGAATTGCCCCGCGATATTCAGACATCGATGCGGGCGCTATGGCTGCAGCAGCCATTGATGAAGCGGTCCGAAACGCAGTCTGTGTTGGGCTAGATGTGGACAAAATGGCCGGTCTTGACAATTTCTGTTGGCCAGATCCGATCGAGTCGGTTAAAACCCCAGATGGCCGCTTCAAATTGGCTCAATTGGTCCGAGCAAACCGTGAACTTGAACGAGTTTGTAGGGCTTACCGACTGCCTTGTGTGAGCGGTAAAGATTCTATGAAGAACGATTACGGTTCAGGCCCAGATAAGATATCAATTCCGCCAACCCTTCTCTTTTCGCTCTTCGGAGACCATCCAGACGTTCGCTTCTCAGCCACAAGTGACTTCAAACGAGCGGGAGACCGCGTCTACTTGGTTGGAACATCCCACCAAGAGTTGGGGGCAAGCGAGATTGCTTACATGTTGAATGAGCGCGGCGAAGCGGCAGGTATTGGTGGCGAAGTGCCCCAACTCTCCGACCCAGCATCCAACCTCAACACGTACCGCCAATTGTCTGCAGCGATTCACAAAGGCTTTGTCAAAACAGCTCACGACTGTAGTGAGGGCGGTATCGCCGTTGCTCTTGCAGAGATGTGCATTGGTGGGCGGATCGGAGCAGAAATAGACATCGACGGAACTGGTACTGGAGATGTTTGGGGTCGTCTTTGGGGCGAATCTCTCGGACGAATCATAGTCGCTGTTCCCGAAGATAGTGAGAGCGACTTCCTTGCACTAATGAAAGGACACCCAACAACAATTCTGGGCGCTGTAACCGAATCCTCTGACCTCATTATTACCGACGGAGAAGACCATCTTCTGAAGTCTGATGTTGAACGAATGGCCGAAGCTTGGAAGGGCACACTCGATATGACTGGAGGTGTTGCTTGATGCAGCCAAAGGTAGCTGTGCTCTTCGGGTTTGGAATCAATTGTGACCATGAAACGAAGGCTGTCTTTGAATTGGTTGGAGCTACTGCCGACCGAATTCACGTGAATCGATTTATTGATGGCGATGCAGCGTTGGAAACATATGATATTCTCGCAGTTCCCGGTGGTTTTTCATTTGGAGACCACCTCGGAAGCGGGCGATTAATGGGTAATCGGATGCGCTATGCAATGCGAGACGCTCTTCAGGCCTTTGTCGAGGCTGGTAAACCAATAATCGGAATTTGTAATGGATTTCAAGTTCTTGTAAAGACCGGATTACTCCCTGGGCCCGAAGGAAGCGCATCTCCGGATTTTATTCAACGAGGAAGCCTTGGCTTGAATGACAGCGGCCTATACGAAGACCGTTGGGTCACTTTAGAGTTCGACCCTGAAAGCCCATGCATTTGGACCAAAGGAATGACTAGAATGGAATGCCCTGTGCGGCACGGTGAAGGAAAATACATCATGCCGTCTTCGGAAGACTTGGACCGTTTGGCTTCGTCAAACCAACTTACCGTACGTTATGTAGATCCAGATACTCCGGTTGGAGAGGGACGAACCGATGTTCAACTGCCTTACCCGCTGAGTCCGAATGGAAGCATGCGAAACATTGCAGGAATTTGCGACTCTACGGGGCTGGTCTTTGGATTGATGCCTCACCCCGAGGCAATTTACGCTCAATGGCTCCATCCACACCATACCCGAGACGGAGCCCAACCACATGGTGCAGGGGCAATGGACGGATGGGAAGGCGAAGGATTGCAACTCTTCCGTAACGCGGTAGAACACGTTCGTTCCAACAGGTGAGTAGGATGGAGGCTGAAGGCCGCCAACTCCATATTGATGCATTACGAGGCGTTGCGGTGGCTTTGATGGTCATGGTTCACGCAGCAGCAACCTGGAATCCATCCACTTCATCTCAAATTTCTCCGTTGGCGTACATCGTTTCTGGCCTTGGGGGCCTGGCAGCACCGTTGTTCGTGACTCTCTTGGGGTGGGGGCTCATGAAGGCAAATCCTTCGTCTCGCCAAAGATGGGCAAGGGCGTCGTTCTTGTTCCTTTGTCAATTCCTTGTCAATATCAGTGCTCCGCATTTATTTGAACCGTTTACTCCAGGAGTACTCTCTTTGATGGGACTTCTCGTCCTCTTGAAGCCATTTTGGGCGTGGCCACTTACTGCTTTCAAAAACCCAACCATACCCTTTATTTCCTTTTTTGGAATATGCTGTTTAATCATCCTCTTCTTCCCCCAACTTCAGGGTGAAAGCATCTGGAGCATTCGTGTGCAGGCCCCAGACATCTCGACTATCTTGAGCCATTTACTGTTAACCGGGACCTATCCCCTCTTCCCATGGGTGCTCTTTGCCGCACTAGGTGGTATTCTACAACTCATGGATCGACACAGTCTTACTTCCTTCTACGCTGGCTCAATCACCTTCGGTTTGATTTTTTCAAGTCTTACCCTTGCGTATTCAGTATCAACTCAACAAGCCTGGGCTCTTCCATCTGGTGACGCCATATTGACGTTCTTCCCATCTAATGCACCGTTCCTCGTTGCTGCAATGACAGGAGTCCTCCTCTTTTGGAGCACCTCAATCCGTTTCCTTTCTCAAGCAAAATTACTTGCTCAGGCAGGGCGAGTTTCTCTCACAGTCTATGTAGCCCATTTTGTTCCGCTTGCTCTCTTTCACACAATAGATCAAACCAACGACTGGTCACTGACACGGTCGTCGACCGTGGTATTTGCGTATACCGTGGGGTGGATAATAGTAGGGTCGATATGGTACAGAACCGCGCCGAAGGCAACATTGGAGCACCTTATGCGGCTTCTAGATGGAGTCCCAAAAGACGCTCCACCGTTCACTTCTGATGAAACAGAGTGAGGGCAAACGGAGCATAGAGCGAGTATGCAACGGTCTAACCATGACATGACCGTCGCTGTTAGCAAGAGGCATTCTGAGCGGGGTGTTGATTGCCAGTGCAAGTGAGTTTGCAAAACGTTCAATTCTCTACGGCGCCCTGTTTATTTCAATACCCCTCATGAGCATTCTCTCGATCATCTGGTTGTACAGCGATACCAAAGATACGGAACATGTAGCTGACTATGCGGAATGCATACTCTGGCTTATTTTCCCATCGTTGTGCTTGTTTATTCTCTTACCCTGCCTGTTACGAAGGGGTTGGAGTTTTGAATCATCACTCGCATTAGGCATTGTTGTTACCGTGTGCATGTATGTACTCAGCGCTGCCTTTACAACATCCGTAGTTGGCTTTGAAGCGTAGTCAAACAGTCACCATGAAACGGGACGACCAAAGCCGCCCCGCCTCATTGGGGGACATGTTGATTATGTTCAGGCTGCCATTGCTTCGGTTGCTTTCTTTGCACCCATCCATGCGACAATACCAAATCCGATCTTGTTGATGATGTCTGCAACGTTGTAGGCAATGGCCATAACTTCAACACCGTCTGCGCCGACGTCGATCATGTTGACGCTGGGGTTGAACATGTATCCGAGGGGGTAGATGACCCAACCGACTACGATGAACCAGCGAAGTGCGTTGGCGCTCCACATGAGTTCTGGCTTAATCTTTGAGTTGTCAACTCCCTTTCCGGAGGACCACGGTGTCCCTGTGGCAACGATGATCATTGCCCAGCCGACGCCACCAAGAACAAGTCCAGCGATTCCGGGAATGACGCCTGCTTCGCCGAGGTATCCAAATCCAATCATGATGAGTGCACCAGTGAAACAGATGCCAGTGAAGCCCATGCCGAGGAATTTCTCGTCGGTGATGGCATCCTTACCAACTAGGGAAGGGAACTTCAAAGCCATCAATGGGACCGTAATAATCCAATCCATGTATCGGTACTCGATAGAGACCGAGCCTAGATCGGTGTAGACGGCTCGCATGTAGTAGTAGTGGAATGCAGCGATACCAACAATCAATGCCGAGATGGTCATTGTTGTGCGGTATTCTGGGGCTACATTGCTGCGTTCGCTCATGAAGAAGACGAATGCTGCACCCATTGAGATGTAGCCGACGAAGAACAGGAAGAAGGTGATGAGTCCTAGGGTGTCGCCAGCGTATTTTACGGAGGGGTCCACAAGGTCGGCCGCACTGACCGTTCCGGCCATTGCGAGGGCGATTGTTCCGATTAGCAGCAGGCTTGTTGTCTTAGAAAACTTGTCTTTTATCATGTTTCTCAAGTGTTTGTCGGTAGCATCGCGGATATAAAATGCTGTTTGCGATGCCCGAAATAATGCCGTTTATTTCACGGAACTGCCGGTTTGGACGGCCCAAAGCCGGGCATAGGTGCCGTTCAACTTAACGAGGTCATCATGACTGCCGTCCTCTATCACTTCGCCGCCCTCAAAGACAAGGATGCGATTTGCGTTTCGAACGGTGGAGAGTCGGTGAGCAATGATGACGGTCGTCCGGCCTTGTGAGATACGACCGATTGAACGTTGAAGGGCAGCTTCAGTTTCGTTATCCACGGCGGAGGTAGCTTCGTCCAAGACTAACAGTGGGGCGTCTTTGAGAACAGCCCGAGCGATCGCAAGCCTTTGCCGCTGACCCCCAGAAAGTCGATGCCCGCCTTCCCCAACCATGGTGTTCCAGCCGTCAGGTAAATCTCCGATAAATCCGGTTGCTTCCGCAGTAGCAGCGGCCCCCCTGACTTCATCATCAGTGCAGTCAGGATTTCCATAACGAATGTTTTCCATTATGGTTGTTGGAAATAGCGTGATGTGTTGGTCAACCATTGCAATTGACGAGCGCAGGTGGCTTAACTTCCAATCTGGAATTGGCGCCCCCGACCATGTAATTGCTCCAGATGTAGGTTCAGCAAAGCGTAGTAACAGCCGAACAAGTGTTGTTTTTCCAGCGCCTGTAGAGCCAACAACACCAGTTGTATGTCCTGCTTTCAATTCCAGATTAAGGTTTGAAAAAACATTGTCACGCTCAGGATAGGCAAAGGTGACATCATTGAGAACGATGTCTGATGTTGCTATATCTCCCAAATCAGGTTGATGCACCCCTTGTTTCACTTCTGTAGGCGAGGTTAGCACGTCCAATACGCGAGTGGATGAAGCCATGGCTCGCTGGTAGAGGTCGAAGGTTTCACCTAGCCGAGTGAGGGGCCATAGAAGCCTCTGCGTCATGAATACTAAAACAGAGTATGCGCCGATAGCAAGTGTGCCTTCAAGGGCCATCCAACCTCCTAGCAATAGCGTTGCGGTAAATCCGCAAAGGATGGCCATCCGAATAAGAGGTGTAAATGCTGCAGACAAGCGAATAGCTTCTCGGTTCGCATCTCGGTATTCGTTACTCAACGCCTCAACCCGTTTCATTTCGCGTTCTTCAGCGGTAAAGGATTGAATTGTTGACATTCCCGAAAGGTCGTTTTCAAGAAGTGCATTCATCTTTCCAGCAGTGCTTCTTACCTTCGCATATCTTGGCTCAAGACTGCGCTGATACCGGAACGAACCCCACACTATGAGGGGGATCGGAAGCACAGCGAAAAGGGCAACTTCCCATGATATCATCAGGAAAACAGCTCCAACGACCAGTACGGTAGTACTCACCTGAAGCAAATCATTTGCTCCCTTGTCCAAAAACCGTTCAAGCTGGTTGATGTCATCGTTGAGGATAGCGAGAATATCACCTTTTTGGCGCTCATCAAACCAGCCCATTCCTTGTTTTTGGACGTGGTCAAAGGTATCGAGGCGTAATTCATGCTGGACTGTTTGGGCTAAATTCCTCCATAGGATGCCGTAGAAATATTCGAAGAGAGATTCAAGGCCCCATATGAGAAAGGTAAGCACAGAGAGGAGAATGAGTTGGTGCCAAGGGTCAACTAAACCATACGACGCGAGCAGAGAGTCTTCCTTGAGAACAACAACATCCACCGCCAATCCAATCAACAGTGGAGGGGCGAGGTCCCATATTTTGTTGAATACAGAGCAGAACGAAGCAAGTCGGATAGTTGCTCTGTGCGGACTCATGTAAGTTAGCAATCGCCGAAACGGCCCACCCTCGCTCATGTTATTGGGACGATGGGGGGCTTTGAGAAGCCTCCCGTTGAAATCGCTCGCTAGCGTAAGTCCTATGCCCTGCCCGCCGTGACGGTGAACCGAGGGCCATGCACGTTGGAGAGACCACAGTTTTGGAAAAAGTGCGCAGAGGTACTCACCCCGCACGCCACGTCACGCTGATTGATCCAGCAAAACAAAGCCCTGACATAGCGGCCCAAAGAGCGATGGTTGCTGTAGAATCCGGTTCAAAAATGGTTTTCGTTGGAGGGTCAACGGACACACCCGACAACATTGTCCACTCAACATGCCAGGCTATTCAAGAAGCTTTTGAGTTGCGAATGTTCGCATCCAGCCAAGACCCTGAAGGCGATGAATCTCAATGGGATATCCCCGTAGTTCTGTTTCCCGGCGGCGCTCACGCGCTGTCTCCGGCTGCGGACGCAATCACGTTCATGATGCTCATGAATTCAACAAAACGAGAATTTTTGGTCGGAGAACAAATTCGCGGAGCACCTTACTTGGATAAGTTTGGTGTTGAAGCCCTACCTACGGGATACGTCGTCTGTGCCCCAGGAGGCCGAGTTGGGGAAGTTGGTGCTGCGGAATTGATTCAATCTACGGACGTTGAATTGGTTCACGCTTACGCCCTCTGCGCTAAAATGTACGGTTTTTCCCTGTTATACTTAGAGGCAGGAAGCGGAGCGAGCTCACCCGTTCACACCGACTTGATTAAGAAAGCAAAAGAGGTTGAAGGGTTAACACTGATTGTAGGTGGTGGCTTACGAACTTCTTCGGATGTTGAGGCTGCGGTTGAAGCTGGTGCGGACTGGGTCGTTACAGGTACTGTTACGGAAGACGCGGCATCAATAGAAGAACTACGCAATCGTCTCCAAAGCCTGGTCGGTGCTTGTTCAAGCAACTGAAGGCTTCATTCTTTTTCTTCATCGAAGAGAACAGGGTCTCCGGTTCCACCAGGAGATGGAGGCCTTACTCCCTCAACGTCCATGCCTTTCTCAAGAACCGTTTCCTTCGTGTTGAGTTCCAATTCACTTCCTTCTGCCAGCCGAGCCATATCTTCTGTAGAAGGCGATTCAATAGTACGCTCAACGTCTGGTGCATTTGCATAGAGTTCACGCTTCAACTCGCGGCTTTCGTGACTTCGCACGAGAGATAGGGAATCCGCAAAGACTCGTCCGACAACTTCCCGGGTACGCTCACTTCGGCGCGCAGAATCTAGTTCATGTTCCATTGAACTTCGTTGGTCTTCCAATTCACGCAATTCAGCAGTTCGGTCTTGAAGTGCAGATTCGAGATCGGTCATAGTGAGTGTAATCTGTTGCAAACGCTCGTCACGCTCAAACACATCGTTGTGAAGGCGTCGTTCTCGTCGGCGTAGTGATTCATATTCCCGGTTTCGTTCAAGTAGACGACGCTTGAGTTCTTCGATTTGTTCAACGAGATAATCATGTTCTGCGGAAACGGAACGTGGGCCCTGCATGACACGCTCGAGTTGCTCCTCAAGTTCTCCCAGACGGCGGTCACGCGCATCCAAGAGTCCACGAAGACGGTCAGCAATATCTCTCAATCGTTGGCGCTCTTCCTCAAGTGCTTCGGCAGCAGCCTTCTCAACTTCGAGTTGGCGCTTCTTCTCGTCGACCTGATTTTTGAGCAGGCGAACTTCTTCTGCAGTAACCGAGGTCAAACCAGCATCGGCGGCCCGCTCAAGTGCTTCAACCATCTGAGAGATGCGCCCTTCCATTTCCCCAATAACCTCGTCCTGTTGAGTAGTAAGGTCTCGTAACTGGGACACCTCATCTTCCATAGAAGACCGCTCTTCTTGCGAAAGAGAAGATTGCTGAGATGACAATTCAGCCTTGGTGTCTGCTAGTACACGTTCAATGTGAATGATTTTTGCATCTGCTTCTCGCAGTCCCTGTTCCGATTCAGCAAGTTTAGCAAGTTCAGGTGCAACTTGGTCGTGACGCTCGGCCAAGTCCAGTTCAACTACCCGTAGGCGCTGCTTGACAGTAACGAGTTCATCGTTTCGTTTTGCGAGCTCATCCCAAGCGATGAGCACCTCGTCAACGAGTTGCCCAATTGGATACCCTTTCAGCATTCCCTCAAGGGCTGCCCGCTCATCGTTGGTCGAGGTTCCAACTCGACGAATTCCACCAGGAGATGAAGCATCTACCGTCATACGGTTGCTCATCGCGGATTAACCACACTTGAACCTTCCCGCCACGACAGGGCTAAGCAGTGCTGATTTGAGACCCTTTGAAGAGTGCCGAATCAGTTGATGGAGGTGTACATGTCATCAGGCATTTCACTAGCGAGTTTCAAAGCACCAGCAGCCACTGAGTGGATTGGGTCTTCAACGCACCAAACACGAACATCTCCAATATCGGAGATTTCTGCGGCGATTCGCTCGGCACATCCATCGATGAGTGAGCCTCCACCAGAGAGGATGATGTTGTTTCGGAGAATTGGTTGGTATTCAGGGTCAGCGCCAGCAACGTTACGCTTGATAGCGCTCCCAATCTTTGGGATTATGAGGTCACAGGCTTCTTGGATCAAATCACCAATGTCAACAACCTGGCGCTTTCCATCAACAGAGAGTTCAACGGTGACTTCACGGACATCGCCGCCCACGTAGGAGGATGCTTCCTTCCACTTTCGGACCATGTCCTTGGTGACTTGAGCCCCGGTGTACTTCTTGCGAATGAGAGCCATGAGTTCCAGGTCCAACCAGTCTCCAGCTTCTGTGATAGTTACTTGGTCTTCGTCGGTAGGGAAAGTTCCGTAGACACGAGCAATGTCAGTTGTTCCAGCACCAATGTCTACAACGATTGAACCTGCGATTTCGTCAATTCCATATGCGGTTGCAAACGGTTCGGTAACGACCATAATGGCGTTAACTTGTCCTCGCAGAGTTGCTACAAGGTTGGACTTGTCGGTAAAGGAAACGTGGCTTGGGGAGCAGATGACTCCAAGAACTTCGTCGAATTCTTCTGGGTCAACAGTTTCAAGCAAGTGGGAGACAAATGCCTTTGCAGCTGCGAGATTGGCTTCGTCGTCTTGTGTAACTCCGGCTGCCATTGGGCGGTAAAGATTGCAAGCGAGTTTGTTCTTGAGGGCGTCATCCCCAAAGAGGACATCGCGTCCGAGGAAATTACGTGCAACAGGGTCCTTTGGACGACCAACAACGGTCTCAATGGTGTGCATTTTCCCAGCGCTTGAAGCAATGGTTGATTGGTAGGTTCCTAGGTCAATTCCAACATATAGGCGGTCGCTCATTTTTGTTCACCTTCCGACTTGCGGACATACCGGCGAGTATGCCACCAACCTTCAAGGTTCACCTTGTGAAATTGTGTTGGAATCAACGCCCTTCATAGTTAGGAGTGAAGAGCAGTGCATTGTTTACTCTTCTTGTTCTTGGAAAATATCTCTACCTTTTTCTGTTTGCACAAATGGCGCCGGAAGTCCCCCCTCTGCATCGTCTCTCAGTTGCCGTTTTGACCACCAAAAACTGGTGATTGCAGCGAGTAAAGTTCCAATTAACGCCCATTGCAGTAGTGGAGGGGAGGATTTTGTAGTGATTAAGACCGGCTCGCCAGACTCTTCCCCGATCAATATCGGGCGTTCAATGGTGATGTTCGTCGCGGCATTGATAACAATCCGTTCTAGAGAGGCTGCAGGAGATCCGTTGGTGGTCTGAACAAAAATCTGGAGAACAAATGATCCATCGTCAAGATACTGTAACGGGAGATCATCGGGATTGCTCCAAACACACTTCATGGTTTGATTGGTGGTATGTTGGTATTGACAATCCGTGATGCTGTAATTTGAATTGTTGGAGTACACCAAGTGTACACCGGAACGATAACCATCCCCGTCTGCATCACTCACACTCCATTCTACTGAGAACTGGTCAATCCAGACCGTTCCGTTTTCCTGGGCGCTAAGAAATTGAATGATAGGAGCTTCATCAAGGGGGTAGCATCCATTTGGCATAACAGGCCAAGAATCTCCTTCAGTATAGCATTCATCTTCATCATCCAAGACGCCGTCTCCATCAGAGTCATCAATACACCCGTCGTTATTTGCATCATATCCTGACGCATCAATGTCAGGGCAATCGTCATACGGGCTAACAACTCCATCCCCATCGTCATCATCGAGACACCCGTCCCCATCAATGTCGTTTCCAATTGCATTTTCATTCGGACATAGGTCGTCCATGTTCGCCACGCCATCACCATCTCCGTCGAGGTGGTCATCTCCGTCTCTGTCTACACCCTGAACAACCAAGCCAAACCCAACGCGGTCGCCATTGAGGCCAACAGACCCAGCATCACCGCCAGGCGCAACATAGCGTGCAACAACCTCTACATCGAAATATGAATGCTGCTCAAGTAATTCTTTTGGAAGGTTAATTCCAAAAGTCGTCTCATTGCTTGCAGGAAATGAATCCAGATTGTCAAAATCGGCGACGGTTCCGTTGAATTCGGTCGGAGTTCCGTCGGCGTGCAAACGATCTGGGACGACAACAGTGCCATCAGGGAACGTTATCCGAATTTGTAGGTCGTCAACTACCGAGGGTTCGGGTTGAGCGGGGTAGGCCAAACGAATAGCAACATCAGTATCTGCAAGCGGAGAGAATCGTTGTTGGAATCGCTCCCCGGTCTTGAGAAACGGGCCCGCTGCCCCAACTCCGTCCCACGAAATTTCCGAGAACCCAGAGAGATTACTTCGTTGCCCACCGTAGGTTTCCATCCATTCCATCGGGTTGGAATTTGTAAGGCGATAACTGTCGTGAACCCACACGTCGCCCAGGGGCGAAATCATTCCACCACCCATGATACTTGACGGATTAAACACCTCACTGAGATTCAAACGCCCCCATCCATCGTTTGGATTATGTAATTCATGCCCTCCATTTCCACCACCTCTTTCATCTTGGCTAAGTGGGGTTGCAGCGAGAGCTAGCGTTGCGCGCATGAGCGAGCCAGACGGTGTAAAGCCAGGTCCAAGGAGCAGTGTTGTGTTGTTCGGGACGCCCTCAACCCAAGATGGCTGAAGGGCAGAAAGTGGGACTGCATGTTGAGTTTCGAAGGAACCAGTAAGCCAACCGTCCTGATACATTTGCTGAAGTATTCCAGCGGCGCCTGCCGCCGCAGGTGTTGCCATACTCGTCCCAGAAGATGAGCGGAGATTGAAATTGTTGGAAGACCAATCACCATCGGCCGCAGCCGATTGTACACTTCCGCCCGTCGCCAGCATGAACACTCCGTCCGTGCCAGCTTCTGTAGGGCCGTAGGAAGAGGAACCCCACACCGCTGCGTCAACGGCCTTTGTCGTTGCACTAATAGAAACCACATTACGTCCGTTGGCGGGTTCAAGAATTCCTGCGCCGGAATTACCAGGAGCGATGAATGCAATCGACCAGGGCATTGCTTTCGCAAATCCATCAAATGTCGCAGTTCGTTGGGTGTAGGCGGTAGTAGCATCTCCCCATGAATTTGAATGAATGAATGCTCCTTGGGCGGAGGATTCGTAGAGCAAGTCGTCAACGTTTGGAGGCGCCCACCCGTCAGAAGACACGATATCTTGCATTAGAAGTTTTGAACCGTGGGCAAGAGCTGAACCGTTGGCCGGAATCGTCCCATTTCGGTCGCTTGAAACATCAAAACATACCAAACTTCCAGCGACATGTGTCCCATGCCGATAGTCCTCATCACCAGGGGTGTCATTTTCATCGATGGTGGTGTTGAGAAGCAGAACTTTCCGATGCTGGTCGCCAAAGATTCCTACTGCAGGATATTCCGCAGACGGTTCTGCAAACATACCCACAGCACTCGTGGCGTTCCGAAAACAAGCGTGGTCAGCGTCAAGGCCGCTATCAGCGATACCCAATGTTACGCCACTCCCGTTCAATCCGAGTTTCCAAAACGGATGTTCAGTGAGTAGACCGTGCTCGTGAATTGAAGCACTCACTCCGTTCCGACCTTCTGTGTCTAACACCGGCTCAACCCACAACACCCCCTCAATAGTTAACGCCGCATCAATGAACCTCATATCTTGAATGAGAACATTGGTGAAAGTAGGTATGGGGAGAAGCGGCCCAACATTTCGATCTGCTAAGAAGCCACCATAGGCCCCCAAAGAATCGGCGATACTCAACTTTACATCAATTGGAAGTCGAGGTTCGTAAACAACCCGGACCCAGTCTCCAACTTGTGCTGCTTGTGTTTCAATACCCGGTTTCCAAACTGCATCACTATAGGGGATTACATCATAATTTGCCGGTAAAGTAGCATCATACGGGATCCAAACAAGAAGTGATTGTTGGTCCACAACGCGGAGGGGCGTCAAACCATATTCAGTTAACTCCAACCAGCCCTCGGAATCCCACACGCCGCTCTCAAGCACCAACAATCGTTCGTTCCCCGTCACAATCTCTGGCGGTTCGGGCTCCATTGGAGGAGCATACATTCCCGAAACCAGTGGCATGAAGGCCAGAACAATCATCGCCCAGGCCTTCGACATAACACCCCGAGCATTCCTTTTTGTCTCAATCTTGCGGTTGTTAGTTTACTCAATTCGCGCCAGCGCGTTTAAGGATGGATGGCAGGTCGGTCGGTCCGATGAAGGCCTATCGAGTGACAGGGACGGCACCTTTTGGTAGCCAGCGACAAGAGTTTTCTTACGACTTTACCGCAGAAAATGCTGAACAAGCAACCGACAAAACATACTCCATTATTGGGTCACGTCACCGTGCAAAGCGACGAACCATTGCTATTACCGATGTGTCAGAAATAGACCCAAGAACTTCAACCGAACCCCACGTCCTTCATGCCTTCCGAGAGCAAATTGCAGCTCAAGGCGGCCCAATTACCGCCGTGAGCGAAGAAGAGTGAACCCTCCGGTCGTCGCCTTCTTCAACTCCTAGCGAATGGAAGGGTTGAGCCCGATGGTAGACCGCACCCAATTACAGCGTATGGCCAGAGACGTTGAGGCCTTGCGTAAACGCCTTGATGAAATTCATCTTCGCATGGAGCAAGTGGATGCGGTGTTGTCTGAGCACAAGATTACAGGGGGGGCCCTCAAGGCACTGATGGCCCATCAAGATCCAAATAACGCATCGAGTCATGTTTCAATCGGCTCGGGAGTAAGTCTCCATTACCGGCACCAAGGGAGTGAAGAAGGCATCGCTCTCGTTGATTTGGGAGCTGGGGTTTTTGGTGAGCGCCACTGGTCAGATGCCCACGCTATAACCCTCGAGCGAGAAAGCGACATCCAACATCTGCGGGACGAACTTCAAGGACAAGCCGAACAAACAGAAACAAATCTCGCTCAAGTTGCTCAGGCGTTTAATACGGCTGCCGAACAACTCCAATCTCTCACAGCTGCACCAGTAGAAGCCAAAACCCTTCCACAACAAACGGTATCTGAGCCAGAGCCGGAACCGGCTAAGCCTGCCCGCAGGGGCCGAAAACGGGGAATGTTCGGAAACGATTTAACATTGGACGACTGAGGTGACTGGATGGGTTTGTTTGATAAGTTTCGTCGCCGAGTTCGTGAAGTTGCAATCGATGTTGATGAGCAAGCACTCTCTACTGATGCAAACTCAGTGGAAGCAAAAGAACTCCTCCACACGTCAACCGAACCATCCGAGCCGTCAGAGGATTGGGATGATTTGGAAGATTTGGAAGCGATAGAGGCAGCCGAAAAAGTGACGCAAGCAACACCCACTCCTGACGACGACTGGGATGAATGGGATGACGACGAACCGAATGCTCCGATCGCGTTAACTAAGAAAGAACGCAAATTCCTTGAACGTCAAGAAAAAGAGCGTAAAAAGAAAGCAGCTAAGGTTGCTAAAGACATGAAAAAGCGAGGTGCTGTTGATGTTGCACGGCCAAGAGGTTCCAAAGTTGATTTGACCATGATGAGAACAACGACCGGTCGGCAACTCGTCAAGGTTAAACAGGCCCCAAAAGGGTCTTCAAAAACGGCACAATTGGAAACGGAAGCCGGGACAACTCTTGACATTGAACTCGGTGGCGGTGTAGTCGCTGAAGGAGGGCGTATTATCAAGCCAAGTGCAGCTCTTGACAACCTTCTTGAAGAATTGGAATGGGTCCTTCTTGAATCTGATATCTCCCAACATGCGACATCCGCTCTTATCTCCAGTCTACGTACTGCACTCATCGGGTCTCGCTTGAGAAAAGGTGCCGAACTGCCAAAGGTTCTCGAGGCTGCCCTTAAACGCGCTCTCCATGGTCTCTTAGAAGCCGGCTATTGGGACTTTGATGCTTCGGTCAAAGGATTCATTGACGCCGGAGATACTCCTGTCGTCATCATGATGGTCGGCGTAAACGGAACTGGCAAGACAACAACCGCCGCTAAAATTGCCCAACGTCTCCTGAACAACAACATCAGCGTGATCGCTGCAGCAGGTGATACATTCAGGGCTGGAGCCATTCAGCAATTGGAATCTCACTGCGAAAACCTTGGCATTCGTTGTATTTCGAGTCAGCGAGGTGGCGACTCGGCCGCAATAGCCCGCGATGCGATTGAATCCGCTAAAGCCCGAGGCATCGACGTTGTTCTGGTTGATACAGCCGGGCGAATGCAGAATAAAACAAACCTCATGAACGAACTCAACAAAGTTCGCAAGGTGACGAACCCCCACCTAACACTCTTCGTTGGCGACTCACTTGCAGGTAATGATGCGGTTGATCAGGCTAAGATGTTTCAAGAAATCATGCGCTTTGACGGAGCAGTACTAACGAAAATGGATACCGACGCAAAGGGAGGCGCAGGCCTTTCAATCGCCTACGCTACTGGCCGACCAATCGTCTTTGCAGGCATTGGTCAAGGATATGATGACCTGCTTCAATTTGAACCGCAATGGTTGCTTGACCAGTTGTTTGAATGAGCGAGAAGGAGAAAAACCCCCAACGCCTGGTCGGTCCATGGCGGATATGTTTGCAGACGAAGACTCGGCTCGGTTTTTCCAAATTGTACAGATGCTACAACGCTCGACCATGCTTCATATGGGCTATTTACCCGACCAAGACCATGCCTTCCACTACAACCTTCTCGAGGCTAAAGAAGGAATAGAAGTTCTACGAATGTTTCAGAAAAAGACAGAAGGTAATTTGACATCACAAGAAACACAAATGCTCCGAACGGTCATCAGCGATTTGCAAATGCATTTCACTAAGGCACCGCAACTTCATCGTAAGCGGCAAGAAGAACAAGCACAAAGCGAAGTCATTCGGGAGACATTTAACCAGCCACAAGACGGTCCAGTTGAAGATCTGTCAACATCAGCCTCTGGAGAAGAAGAATAGCGGTTGTTTGATGTGGAAGAACTCTGTGCGATGCTTTGATTGCTATGGGCCTTGTTACCGACGTTAACGATGATGCGGCCCCAACCGTCCTCATTGTTGACAACAATCCGATGGCATCGATGCGCCTCACCAACCTTTTCAAGGCTAAGAATTTCAACATCGAAGTTTGTGAAGACGGCGATAAAGCCGTTGATGAATACATTCGCCTGGACCCAGAACTTGTAGTTCTCTCACTAGACCTTCCCTCACTTGACGGTCACCTCGCAGCATTGGAAATGCGTGAGCATGGAGGAGAACAGCGCATTGTTTTTGTCGCTCCAAGCCGGATGGCCGAACTTGCCCGCAATGCATCGTTTTCTGCTGGAGCAGTTACTTGGCTCCAAAAACCGATATCCAGCGGGACACTAGAATCATCATGGAGTAAGATTATCGGAACCATCCCCGAAGCACCGGGCTTAGAAGACTTGGATGCCCTCTATCCCGAAGACCGTGTTAAGGTTGAAGCGGATGAAGGAGCACTAATGCCTGTTCTTCCAGAATTAACCCTCCCCCTGCCCGAAGCAGTACTTCCCGACCTAATATTACCTGAAATTCTCATTGCGGAATCAGCACCTTCCAAGAAAAAGAAGAGTTGGTTGAAACGCAGCGTCCTCATAATTATCATTCTCGGAATAGTTGGTTATGCCGCTATGACCCTTTTGTGACCGGTTTGTAAAATCAATTTACCATTTCATTCATATCCACGCGCACAATGAGGATGTTGTGAAATCGGTTCAATTTGTCCGCCTGTTGGCTTTTTTCGCCGTGGCCCTTATCGTTTACGGGACCGTCCAATCTGTCCAAAACACCTCGTCAACGGATTACGAAGAGGGCCCAAACTCATCCGACAGACTCGCTGGCGCCGAGGAAGGCGCGTCTGATGGAGAAACGTCCGATGAAGAATCGGCTGATGAGGAAACGGCAAAAAATGCAGAGGAGGACGCATACGTACCCCAGCCTCTGGAGTCTGATACGAATGAAGCTGATTTTGACCCAGCACCGACCCAGGGGCGAACCTCTCTCTATGCCGGGGCAACATTTCTCTCTACTCTCGTCATAGGTTCGTTATTCTCTGAGTCAATTCATATTATTCTCTTAATGGCTTTCGTGACTCCGCTTCTTGCCCGTAGGCATTCGACAAATGACCTGACAAAGGGCCGTATTCTAGGATTTATTGAAGCTAATGCTGGAATTCACTTCTCAGCTTTACGTGATGCATTAGATTTGGCAAATGGAGTGACAGCACACCATCTTCAATCTCTTGAATCTTCGGAAAAAATCATTTCGTGGCGCGATGGAAAACTCCGCCGATATGCATCAAAAGGTACTCCGCCAGATAGTATCTTGAAGATAAAAACCACTGTAGTTGGGACCCGATTGGCAGTACTAGAAGTACTATCAAATTCAGGTTCGTTAGGGTTGTCAAACAAGGAAATCACCTCACATCTGGGCATATCTCGTCAACTCCTTCATCATCATATAACCGAACTGAAACGGTCAGAATATATTTTCCCAACCACCTCGCGCAAACGGTCTCCATGGGCCATTTCTTCATTGGGATCCGAGGCTCTAGCGAGTAGCAAAACTCCGCCGATTAGCAATTAATACCTATTTGTCAAATCAACTCACCAAGTCTTTGATAACCAGCGGGTCGCTAGTCACTGGCATGCACTCAAAGCAAATGCTTGCCGTGACGATGATGATGTTGTTCTTCGGAGCAGGTTGTCTCAACGCTATTGAACCAAGCGTAGAAGTTCCCGATGTCGAACTTCCCGATGATTGGAACGACGTCCCCGCTCGGAGTATTGGTTCGCCACAATTGCAAGGTTACGATGACTGTGAGGACCTAGAACAATCTTTGAAATCTTCTCTTGAAGAAGAATACAGAATACAACTTCTGCAAGCGGCAGCCGAGGAATATTACTATGGCGGCGGCATTTGGATGGAAGATGATATGGAAATGGTCGCAGACACTGCAAGCGGTGCAGAAGGAGGCGCTGCAGCCCAACCTCGCACGGCACCAAAGTTGGTTGAGGGCGAGGACTTTTCGGGAACGAACAACCAAGAATCCGGCGTTGATGAGGCAGACTTTGTCAAAACCGATGGCTACAATATTTACTATCTTCAAGGGCAAAAACTGCACATCTTTGGAGTCCCTGAATTTGGACAACTCACTGACCTTTCAAACACAACCGTAGAGGGAAACCCTCAGGCCATGATGCTGGATGGTGACCAATTGGTCGTTATTTCAACGCTAAGTCCGTGGAGTCTTTCACGAAGCAGTCCAGTGATTGATGAAATGGGATGGGATGGAGAATATGGTAATTGGAGAGCCTCAAGCCTCACCAAATTTACGGTTTACGATGTGGCTGACCGGAAGGACCCAGATGTAGAACGGGAATTGTACATCGAAGGAAGTTACATCACTGCAAGAGAGGTCAATGGAACCGTCCGAACCGTCAGTCATGCTTGGATGGACGTGCAAGGGCTCCGAACATGGTTAGACCTTCCAACGGGCTATTGGAATCTGGATTACGACGATTCTCTTCGCACCGAAATACGTCAAAAAGTTGCTTGGGAAACCATACAGGAAAATCGGGAAGTTCTTTCGATGCTCACTCTTGAGGACCTCCTCCCACAGGTGTACGAATACAGCAATGGCAGCGTGACGACCCATACGATGACCGACGGCCAATGCGCGGATTTCGTGGCGCCTTCCGAAGGATTTAACCGGGGGATCTCCAGTATTTTTGCTCTGGATTTGTCATCGGTAGAGTTTGACTTTGAAGTTGACCACATTGTAGGCACCTATCCACAAGTCTACGCCTCTCAAAACCTCCTCGTATTGGCTGAAAGTGCCTTTGACTGGTGGTGGTTCTGGGGCAATGAAGAAGCCAACGAAATGACCAATCTTCACACGTTTGATATCAGCGGAGAGGCCACTCTCTATACTGGCTCCGGGCGCATCAATGGGACGGTTATCAACCAATTTGCCCTTTCGGAGCACGAAGGTGTGCTTCGCGTTGCTAGCACGGCAGGACAGTGGGCTCGCTGGTGGATCGAGGACCCTGAGCCCATGTCATCACAACTTGTGACACTTGTTCGTTCGATGGATGTAGAAACTCAAGAACAGATTTTAATCGAAGTGGGCCGGGTCGACGGAATCGCTCCAGGAGAGCGCATTTGGAGTGCACGGTTCGACGGTGACCGCGCCTACATTGTAACCTTTGAACAAATTGACCCGCTTTGGGTTATAGATGTCTCAGATGAGACTCAACCCACTATTTTGGGTGAACTCAAGGTCCCAGGAGTCTCCACCTATATCCACCCATTATCCCGTGACCACCTGCTGACCATCGGATTAGGCCCTGCAAACGAAGACGGCACTGGCCTTGACTGGTCAGGAACTCAGATTTCCCTGTTTAACATCACAGACCCGACAGCACCATCACAAGATGCTGCTCTCCGACTTTCACCAGTCAATACCAACGAAAGCGATTGGGTTTGGTCGTGGTCGGAGGCAACCTATGAATCTAAGGCGTTCCAATATTGGGCTCCTAAGGAACTCCTCGCCGTACCGCTTTCCACCTACAGATACGTCGATTATGAAATCAACAATCGTTACTATTGGTCCTATGAGTATGTTTCAAAGCTGATGCTCGTTGATGTCAATGAAACGACGGGGAACCTCAGCGTTTATGGGACAGTCGACCATTCTGACCTTTACGCTCAAGACGAAAACAACCGATGGTGGAACGAATACAACATACGCCGATCCATCTTCATGGGCGACTATGTTTACGCAATATCTTCGGCAGGAATCACTGCTACCAACCTTACTACGCTAGAAGAAACCGCTCGAGTTTTGATTTCCGAAGATACACAACCTGCCGACACTACCGTTTCTGAAACATCAACAGATGGCGAAGGCTCCAGCAGTGAAGACAAACCTCTGAGTGACGAAGATAGCGCATCATCCTCATGAAGAAGAACATCAACGCAACACCATGACGGTCGCCTACGAGGCCCAATTGGTGGTGGGACAATGAAGACCGCCATTCTGCTGATTGGGTTCAATCGTGTGGATTACTTTGACCAGACACTCTCAAGTTTGGAGCAAAATACCTCGGCTCACGAGTGCGACCTGCACATCTACCTTGACGGAGGCCCACGCTCCAACCACCCTGGCCTCAAGAAGAGGATTCAAGACTCAACATTCACCAATATCACTGTTGTTGCTCGAACAGAAAACTGGGGTATAGGGCGCCATCTCATCGATGCCCGAAGGGTCCTTTTTGATGAGCAAGGTTACGACCGCGTGCTTTTGTTTGAAGACGATATGGTCCTTGCTCCGTCCTATGTTCAAACCGTCCTCAACATCATGGATTGGAGCCAGCAATACAACGATATTGGAACCGTTATGGCCTATACAATTAACGAAGACCCACTTGAACAACAACAGCAACAACTCGATCAAATTATTCCTACAAATCGTCATTTTTGGGGCTATGGCATGGAGCGAGCCGTCTGGGATGAAATCAAGGCAACTCTATACGGTTTTTGAAGACCGATATCTCAACGGTGTGAGTTATGCGCACCGCGCCCCACCGGTCCATTCGCTGGGGCCTCATTCGCAAGATTTCACGACAGTCGAGAAACATTCGTACAGGAGCGCCGCTCATCCCCCCCACCCTTCTTACATCCCCCTTCAAGCGCTTTCCCTTTGGGTGCCCAACCAGTCAAGATGCGATTACCGCCCTCGCTCTTTGGCGGCACGGATTTGCTCGTGTCACCACCCGAGTTTCCCGAGCACGATATGTTGGCGAAGAAGGGTTTTCTTTCACTCCTGAAGTCTATGAAAAGATGGGCTTTGGAAACCAACAAACCCTTGAATTTTCGTCGCTCAGATCATCACCCACTTCGTTTGAATTGATGAAAACGAATCTTCAAGGCCAATCGTTCAAGCCTTCTCATTACCAATGAGGGACTTTCATGGAGATAAATGTGGGATTGGTGGGCCACGGCCGATGGGGAAAACGTCACCTTGAGACCCTTATTCAATTAAAAAAGGAAGGCCATGTGAATCATATTTCAGTTTGTGACCTTGACTCTGACCAACTTGTAGATTTATCGGAACACGTCGACGCATCCTTCACCGAATTTGAGAATATGCTTGGGGCTAAAGTGGTCAATTGCATCGCTATTGTCACCCCCCCAAGTACTCACCTTGAACTCGTATCAAAGAGTATTGAAAGAACCATCCCAGTTTTCGTAGAAAAGCCGTTGAGCGATCACTTGGAACTCGAACACGAATTTCTAAATTCTTTAAATCCAGATGATACGCTTGTTACTGGGTTTTTGCTACGCCATCATGAGGGAGTGAGGGTGATGAAGGAACAATTGGTTGACGGGGTTATAGGAACATTGTGTGAACTCCACTACCGCCGTAGAACAAAACGAGACCGCCCTCAGGGTGCTGAAGCAATGAAAACATTGGCTATCCATGGTTTTGACCTTTCACTTTTCTTCGGATTCAAGGAAATGGCGAATGGCGCCCCCGAGGTCTTCGAACATCTACCGGGTCAAATGCTCCTTGATACGAGAGGGGCAGAACAGAAACGCCTCGTTATCGATGTGTCTTGGAATGCAGAGTCTGAACTTCGTGAACTGACCCTTATCGGCCAAAATGGCAACCTCAGGTTAACGTTTGGACCAATTCCAGAAATGCATCTAGACCGACCCGGCCTACTGCAAAAGGTTGAACTTTCCAACACCCACCCCCCACTTTACAGCGAATGGATGTTCTTCCTTGAGGGCGTGAAGGCGAAAACACCAACGATTTATCCAACAACACAAGACCTTCTCGCATTGAACCAATGGTTCCAAGGTTTGAATCAGTATTGAACCACCACAAAACCATTCAAGGTGTTGCGAGTATTCAAGAATCAACAGCACTTCCCCGTCTCCATGGGACTTGCTTTCACAACCGTCCAACGCATGTTTGCCGCAACCTTGGTTGCTTCCTTGGGTGTGTGGTATCTTGAAGGAACCGTCACTGCAGGCATGCAGTCACTCATTGCTCTTTCCGCCCTTACCGGATTGGTATGGGGACTCTCTGAGCGTGAAGTCATGACTTCAACACTCAATCTACAAGGAAACGGGCCATGGCAGATGATTGCCGTTGTTGCTAGCATAGTCGTTTTCGCACAGGTTTCAGTTTCAATGTGGGCCTTTCCAACCGTCGGCGCCTATATCTTGTCACTCGCTTTCGTAGGCTCATTTTGGCTCACAGGGTTTCTGATTCAACCCAACGGCAACTGAAAACGTTGTATCTTTAACAGCACAATCTTCCCGTGTTCCATGCGAAGTGTCAAAGGCAGAAGCCGATGGCCTAAACACGAGTACTATGGCTACATTCGGCGATCACCCAACATTACCAGACGCCCTTGAGGCCCTTTTGGAAGACGATGTCCATACGGTCTTTCTCAAAGCCGAGTGCCCGCCACGTGTGAAACGAGGAACAATTGGACAACTTAAATTGGTCGAAATAGAAAACAATGGTACCGACTGGGATACGCTACGAGTTGAAGCGTTAAGCGACGAATTAGCCGAGTTGGTGGAAGATAATCGCCATCGAAGTGACTGTTTTTTGGAAATAGACCGCAAAGGATGCAGAGTTATTCAGCTCGGCGATCTACGCATTGCTTGTGCATGGCCACCGTTCTCAGACGCACGTGAGATTACAGTGGTCCGACCGGTCGCAAAACTTAGCATTTCAGATTATAATCTCGATGAACGCCTCATCGCCCGTTTGAGCAATCACCATCGTGGAGTCTTCATTTGCGGGCGCCCCGGCTCAGGAAAAACGACGCTTGCACAAGCGATTGCAGAATATCTCGACACCGATGTAGGTGCACTGGTCAAGACCATGGAAGCCCCAAGAGACCTACAACTTGCAGACCGAATTACGCAATATGCTCCGTTGGAAGGGGACCTTGAAAAAACCGCCGAGATTCTTTTCCTTGTGAGGCCCGACTTTGTCATCTTCGACGAAGTTCGCCGTGCACGAGATTTTGAAATTTTCTCCGACGTCCGTCTTGCAGGAGTTGGCCTCTTAGGAGTTACTCACGCAAACTCGGCTTTGGAAGCCATTCAGCGATTGATCGGAAAGGTAGAACTGGGCCTCGTGAGCCAAGTCCTTGACACCATCATCCACGTTGAGGCAGGGGCAATTCAACAAGTTCTTGAATTGCGAATGACAGTAAAGCCACCAACAGGAATGCAAGAAGAGCTTGCAAGACCCGTTATTGAGGTTATCGAATTCCCAAGTGGAAGAATCACTCACGAAATGTTCGCTTTCGGTTCCGAAATAGCCGTTGTACCAATTGACGGGACGAAGAAGACCATGTCGCCACTGAAGGCTCTCGCTAAGGAGCATATTGCCTCACACATACGCCAGTGGGTTGGAGTGGATTGCCAAGTAGAATTCAGCAGTGAAAGCGCCGCTACGATTTATGCTCCACAAAACATGATCGCAACACTTGTTGGCCGCGGTGGAGAGAATGTCAAACAACTCCAAGACGAGCTCGGGGGCATCCGCCTCAGCATTGAATCGTTTGATGAGATGCCGGAATCACTTGCACAGTCAAACGCATTTCGAAACGATAAGAGGGGCAAGGGGAAGGGCAATTCTACCTGGGACAATCCACGCCGTAAAGGCGGCAACAAAGGAAAGAAACCTAGACGTTGACCATTTAGTAAAAAGAGGCCACTTCGGGGGCGCCCAAGAAAAATATCGGGGCCATCTTTAAGAATGAATAAGCGGGGCTCATAGGTTAGAGGATTCCTCATGTCCGACGACGAAACGCCACAGGAAAATAATGAAAGCGGGGCTATAGCCTTCCTTCTAGAAAACCGCTCATGGCTTAATGGAGTTTCATTTGTCATGATTCTCTACGCAGTTTGGGCCGTCATCGAAGTCCTCACAAATTCTTTCTTCACCGGAATGCAAATTCCTCCGGTCACTGGGGCCGAGACTAATATTGACGTCACTGATACCCAGCGCAACAACAGCGGATGGGTTATGGCTTCAGGCGCTGTTTTTGGCCTTATTGGATTGGCCGTTCAATACATCTACAGGGGCGCCCCTATGGTTGACTCATCCATGGCTGCTACTGCTGCAATGATTCTTGACCAGGCTACAGCCGGGCGAGTCAATGAAGCAGAATTGATTTCAAAGGCTGAAGAAGCAGCCACCGTTGCAGCCGTAGAGGTTGCTAAGGAAACAGCTGAAGACACTGTTATTGAAATGCTAGACCCTGATGCTGGCAAGGACGAAGAGTCCGAGGCAGAGGCGGAAGAAACAGCCGAAGCGGAAGCTGAAGTTGTAGAAACAGTCGAAGAAACAGTCGAAGAAGAAACAGAAGCGGAAGCTGAAGTTGTAGAAACAGTCGAAGAAGAAACAGAGGCGGAAGCTGAAGTTGAAGAAACAATCGAAGAGGAGGCCGAAACGGTCCCCGAAGAGAAAAAGAAATTTTGAGGTGAAGAAAAATGTGGGAACATCGTAGCGTATCAGATAAAACATTCAAAGAAACACAACGCATTTTACCGAGTGAGACATATGTCAAACTCATGGATGAAGTTGAAGCCGTAGTTAGAGAAGCAGAAGGTAATAAATTCGATGATGTAACCTTCATGACATACATTCCTCGTAGAGGTCCTTGGGAAGAAATCCCTGCTTCGGACCATAGCCGTGCAGACGCACGAACTCGCTACATTGGACCGGCATCAGCAAAACTCCTGAACACAAATATCATTCTTGGGTCTTCTTGGATTGATTCTGACCGTTTCAAGTTCGAGCGACGAATTGAGAACATCTCCGATTATCTCAAGCAAAAAACCGTGATCAACGCAAACATGTGGACTCCAAAGCAGTTGTTCACAACCCAGACGTTCTTCTTTTGCTCAACAGGCGACGAAGAGCGAATGGGTGGAGCGATTCTTGAAGGCGATACGCGAAGTGATAATCACCTTCTTCTTGGAACTAAGGAAGGACAAGATTTCCCAGAGTGGGAAGTTATCCTTTGGGGACTCGGGCACCGCGGAGTTGTACCAGATTCCGACCCTCTCGACCGAGTCTACTATCCTTCACTGATGCACCGCAATGTGTCGTTCAACAATCGCCTTGGATGGATTCGATACTCACCTGCTGGTTTTGGAAAGGACGCTTCTGGCTACCTGATGACTCGCCCGAACACTTGGATTTGGCCTGCTGTTAACGGAAACCGCGAAACAGCAACCGCATTCAACCTCCTCGTCAACCTACCAGACCGCCGCTCCTCCTTCGGTGAAGAAGGAATTTCGGATGTTTACTTGACTACAGGAAAAACATCGCTTTACACTATGATGGGAATGATGCAATCCTCCACTGTTCGCCAAGCATTTGGTGCCGGTTCAGAAATGGTTCCCTTGGAATTCCATTGCATTGAGCCTGGGCTCGATGAATGGATTGGAAACTCCAGCGACGAAGACAAGTACAGTCGTCTGTTCGAAGTTTGTGCAACTCTTGGTTACATCTTGACCGACCCACAAGTGGGAACACTCGGAGGGGCAGCCAAGCGCCGCCGCCTAATCATGTACCCGGGCGATCAAGGCAATCTCTTGACTTGTGCTAACGCCAGCCAAGTTGCCGACCATGCTCTCAAGTCAAATTACGGCTCAACCGTGTTCACAAAACTTGACCAGGCTGACTTCATGAACCGAGTTACCCGACGTTTCAAGGCCTACGCAGACCTTGTTGCTGCCTCAGACGTAGCCAAGGGCTCCCGATGGATTAGCCAGGCTGAAGTTGATGGTGAGAAAATGATTGGACCAAACGTCCACTCTATTCTTTCTGTTCGCGGGTATGACATCCTCAACATGCAAGAATATCTTGACACGTTCAACGATGTTTCCGCAGCACCTGAGCGCCTTATGCGCCGTATCATTCAATCCGTTGCTACCAACGCCTTGAAGACGGTATATCCGATGGATGTTCTTGGAGAATCCGCAGGACCGGCGCCGTTTGAACACATCTTCAACTCGTCCGATGACAACCCATTGGTCTACTACACCGATGTCCGTTTCTTGGTCCCAACATCCATTGACAAGCTCCGCTTCCAAACCGCCTCCAGAGGCGCAGACCGTGGACGCATGCGTGAAGCATATGCCGCGCTAACCAATGCTGACCCAATGACGAGCCTCTCCATTCAGGACCTCTGTCTTCCATTCCTCGCCGACCTCGGTGAAGACACATGGCAGACCGGCACTGGGATCAACGAGAACGAAATTATTGTTGAGGTCACCATGGCGGTCAACCCAGCACGTGTTTGGCGCGCATACCTTGACCCAACCGTCAAGGAAGTTTTCGACATGCCCAAGGGCGACAAAGGTACAGCCGCACAACTTTGGGGCGATGTGTTCATGACCAACGAAGTTCTTCATGACAAGATGATAAAGGACGGCAACGAACACTATCTCAAGTTGTTGAAGATGGCTTATCATTGGTCTCACAATGAGTCACAGAAGCTGCACAAACTTGGCAAACATGCAAAGAAAGCGACTGCTAAGAAATCAGGCAGCGCCAACAAGGCAAACAAGAAGTGAACCCTCAAGCGATAAAGGGTTCAAGAAGTTGAGCCGCCAGGGTCGGTCTAATGGCTCAAGCAAACAATGACGGCAGCGGGCGCGCGCCGGTTACAATTGTACGGCCAACAACCACCGTCACAAGCGGCGTTGGCGTGACACAAAAACTCGTTACAGCCGCTGTAGCCTTTGGTGATTTGATGCGTGGGACATTTGGCCCCCAAGGCTTGGACAAGATGCTCTACAAAACGAACGGTACGACAGCAGTGACTAATGATGGAGCTAAGATTGTTGCAGAGTTGCTCGTCAAACATCCGGCTGCAAAAGCCTTCGTTCAGCTTGCAGAAGCGCAGGAAAATGCATGTGGAGACGGAGTTACAGGTTGCATGATCTTTGCTAGTGAACTCATGAGAGAAGCCGGACGATTGCTTGGACGAGGCTTGCATCCGCTGATTCTCAACGATGGCTACCTCAAAGCTGTGGCGGTGACTCGCCAATCCATAGAATCCAGTTCAAATGAATGGGATCTGTCTCGTGAGCAACTCGTACATGTTGCCAAGACATCAATGAACGGTACCGCCGCAGATATTGACGGTACATTCCTCGCAGAATTGGTGGTGGACGGGCTGCAAACGGTATCTGAGCATGATGGTGGAGTCAATTACGAAGATATTCGGATGTCAAAGCGGACGCAGGGCAATTTACTAGATTCCCGACTTCTGGACGGTTTGATTTTGGACACGGCATTGATTCTGGACCGCTTACCCCGGCGCCTTGGTGCTGGGACGTTAGTTGCCCTCACATGCCCTATTGATTATGAAAAGACTTCGAGAGATGCCGATATTGAGGTTGAAACAGCTGACGAATGGATGGCATTTGTTGATGCCAAGGATGCTATTTTGAAGAAGAAAATTAAGCAAATTATGGACACAGGCGCCTCTGCTATTTTCTCAGCGGAAACCATAGAACCTAGCATCTTCCACGCTCTCACCGATGCAGGATGTTTCGTTTTGGGCGGGCTTGAACGAGCAGGAATTCAGGATATTGCTCAAGCATCAGGGGCTTCAATGTGTGACCATCTCGACGATCTTACAGAAACATCTCTCGGTACGTTTGAACATTTGACAATTGAAACAAGCGAAAGCTTAGACGGTCGAAGAGAGCGACTTTGCATGAGGTTTGGAGAATCTGCTAGGTTGGCTACGATCGATGTTGGAGGTGGCGATGGAGTGGCTGCAGAAGAAGTGATTCGTGGCTTATACGACGCCCTTCGGTCAACCGCCCAAGTGATGGAAACACATGCCCTTGTGCGTGGAGGTGGGAGTGCGGAAATGGCTGCCGCTCTTGCGGTTAAGGAGGCTGCTGAACAAGAATCTGGCCGCCAACGACTGGCGATGGAAGCCTTTGCCCGAGCCCTTGAATCGATTCCTTCGACCCTTGCAACCAATGCAGGCGTTGATCAATTGGACGCCCTTCTTGCTCTTCGTTCCGCACATCGAAATGGAAATTACGATTCTGGTATTGGCCCTTCTGGCTCCGTAGAGGTTGTTGAACAGGCATGGGCGCCAACGGAGACACTTCTACACGGAATCGAGGCTGCTACTGAAACCGCCTGCGGGTTACTGCGAGTCGACCAAGTGATTTCGGCCCGTGGAGATTGAGCTCTAACCGAGCCAATATGGCCGTGCGCTATGTTCAAGACCATTGGACGGGGCCAATACGATAACGGGCCTCCTGCATGAATGGTACAGAATCCTCCCGACCCCGTGCATTACTCAGCGTCTGGGACAAGACAGGAATCGTTGAATTTGCAACAGGATTAGCAAACCTTGGTTTTGAATTGGTTTCCACAGGGGGAACTGCAAAGATGCTCCGAGAATCAGGCCTTGACGTTCTTCACGTTTCTGACCTGACCAACCATCCAGAAATTTTTGACGGGAGAGTCAAATCCCTTCACCCGGCAATTCACGGGCCACTTCTCGCACGTCTTCACAACGAAGCCGATAGAACAGAACTCGAGCGACTTGGATATTCGCCCATTCGTGTCGTAGCATGCAACCTTTACCCTTTCTCTAGCGCTGCTGCACAAGACCCGCCCATGGCAGATAATCCGCTGTTAGAAATGATTGACATTGGCGGCCCTACTATGGTTCGAGCCTCCGCAAAAAACCACCAACATGTTCTCATTGCAACAAATCCAAAGCGATACCAAGACCTTCTAAAAGCAATTGGAGAAGTTGAAGAAGTGACTGAGGTCAACATGGAACTCCGCCGAGAACTTGCTCTTGAAGCCTTTCAGCACACTGCAGCATACGATTCAGCGATTGCCAATGAACTCCATCAACGCTTCATTGGAGATCCGTCCGCCTACTCTGATGTTAACGAGCAAAGTCAACGCCTTCCCTCAACTATGCTTTCATCAGCCCACATCATGCACACTCTCAGATATGGTGAAAATGCACATCAGGCTGCTGGGTTGTATGTTGACCCCTTGCACTCGGGCCAGCATTCAACGTTGGTAACGGCACGGGTTGAAGGAGGTAAGGCGATGTCTTACAACAACTATTCTGATGCTGATGCAACGTTGCGTCTTTGCCGCTCACTCTCAACAGATGAATGGCCACAGACCCCCCATGCATGCGTTATTGTGAAACACAACAATCCGTGTGGTGCAGCTTTGGCAGAAACTCAAAAAGAAGCGTTTGACATGGCATTAGCCAGCGACCCAGAATCCGCATTTGGCTCCATTATTTGTTTCAACGAACCCGTTGAGCTTGCAACGGCTGAATCGATTGGAAACCTTTTCGTGGAAGTATTGATGGCACCAGCATTTTCACCTGAAGCAAAGTCTCTTTTGATGGCAAAGAAAAATCGCCGCCTCCTTACCATCGATTCCCCCCAAGACCGACTGGCACCATTGGAGCGCATCTTAGTTCGCAAACCAGTAGAGGGAGGAATGTTAGTTCAAACCGAAGAGCCACCTATCATAGATTGGGCCGAGGCGAAAACGGTTACTGACCGAGAACCTACACAGTCACAAATTGACAGTATGAAATTTGCAGTACGCGTTTGTGAGCAAGTGAAGTCAAATGCGATTGTTATGGTACAAGGTACAGCGACCGTTGGAATTGGTCCAGGGCAAACTAGCAGGGTTGAAGCAGTACGAATTGCCGCACGACGTGCTGGTAACAAAGCTAACGATTGCATCCTCGCATCCGACGCGTTTTTCCCGTTCAAAGATGGTCTAGAGCAAGCTGCGGAAGCAGGTGCGGCCGTCGTAGTCCAACCCGGAGGCTCAATCCGTGACCAAGAAGTCATCGATGAAGCAAACAATCGTAACATAGCAATGATATTCACAGGACATCGCCTATTCAGGCATTGATCAATTGTGGAGCGGTGAATTATTATGGGGCATTTAAACGACGTTGGAATGACATTTTTTGAACACCTAGTGAGGGCGTTTCGCTTGTCATTCCGATTTGGCCTCAGTTCAGTACAATTGATCATTCACGGAATTTTTCCTATGTTCTTCATAGATGCAGGCAAGAACGCTGCAAAGTTGTATGATGACTTTCAAGTCGAGTGATCATGCAGTTGTTGGAACACGCCATCCAACCCACCATATGCCGAGCACAGCTACAATGAAGATGGTGGCTTGTCCGAAACCAGGGTCCCCAGCCTTCGTGACCACCCAAATAGATGAAATAGAGACAAACCCGATCAATCCACAAATAACAATTTTTGAGTGGAAGGGTAGGGCTTTACCGGACCGGTAATATCCGAGCAAAGGTCCTCCAAAGTACCGATTCGTCAGTAGCCATTGGAACAGTTTCTGGGACGAACGCCCGTAGCAGTAGGCGGCAGCCACAAGCCACGATGTCGTCGGCATACCCGGGAGAAATATTCCGATTCCAGCAAAAGCAACGAACAAACTACCAATGGTAATCCAAACCCCCCGAACAAATGCATTCGCACTTGGTTTATGTTCAGCGAGTACTAACGCAACAACCTCTTCGTCTTCTAACGAGGTGTATTTTGAGGCGATGTCAAGAGAAGCTTGAGCTCTCACAATAGACTTCGTGGCGATTTCAGTCACGGGACCCCTCAATCCTTGCGGCACGCTGAGCCTTCAAAAACCTCTCCGACACGAACGAAGTAATCAAATGAAGGTGAGTTTTGGGAAAATCATGACAGGAACGCCAGTGGGCGGAAGAGTGGCGACAGCCGGCAATCCACTTCGTTGTGCAGTTTTGATCTCCGGTTCGGGTTCGGGAATGCAAGCCCTGGTCAGGGCACAACAACAAGACAAGCTCCTTCACGCCACTTCTGTCGTTATTTCCAATCGTTCGGAAGCGGGAGGAATTCAGCTCGCTCACCAACTTGGTGTAGAGGTTGAACTGGTTCTCCCCTCGAAAGACGCCGAGAATACACGGGTTGCACACGAAGAAGCGCTCATGGAAGTTCTTGAGCAGTATGATATTGAATTCGTTGTTCTTTCGGGCTATATGCGCCTTCTTTCCCCTCACTTCCTTGAGAGGTGGGGTGGTAGAATCGTTAACATCCATCCGTCATACCTCCCTCATTTCCCAGGAGCTCACGCTCACAGAGATGTTCTTGCATCTGGGGCTAAACTAACGGGTTGTACGGTTCACATGGTGGACGAAGGAATGGACAGTGGGGCCGTGCTTGCGCAAGAAACCGTACCGGTGCTCAAAGGTGATGGCGAGACTTCGTTGAGCAACCGAGTAAAGGTTGAGGAACACCGCCTCTATCCACAGGTGCTTAGTTGGGTTGCTCAAGGCTTTGTTACCATGAAATCCGGGATAGTTCATGTTGATGTTCCTCAATCTCCTCAGAACGATTGAAATTCGTGAAACATTGCCCATAGCCTTGAGCGCTAACGGTTGGAAGAGATTCGGTCATGTTTCGCATTGATTCAACAGTTGAAGGCATCTCAAAGGATTTTGGAATGTACGAGAACAAAGGTTGTCTTCGCCCGTTCAAGTCGGTGGGAACGCCCCCCTGTTGAGCAATTTCCAATAATGCCTTACACGCTTTTTCCTCAAAGAGGAATGCATCGCAGGGCACTAACATGACATCCCCCTCAATCTGGCCTAGAGCCCACTCGACCACCTGATGAATCCCGTTGCAATGCGACGGATCAGCCCATGTTTCGCCTTCGAAGAAATCAACTCGTGCCTCTGCTCCACAAAGAACAACGACGCGATGAGCCCCGCAACGTAACAAGACCTCTTTGAGTCGGCCGACTCCTCCAAACATCAGCGACTTATCTTGACCCATTCGGCGACTTTCTCCGCCAGCCAACAGTAGTCCAGTAAACGACATGAAAGCCCCTCAGTGCATACCGTCAAGCTGATTTAACGCCTCTTCTAATTCTTTGAGTAAGCCCCGGACACGATCAAGAAGCGCCTTTCTTTCTCGACTAGAACGAGCCTCTGGTAACCATTCAAGGAGACGTCGTACATCACGCGCATCTCGGTCTACCGTCCATCGCAAAACACTCTCAAGAACAGGGTCTTCTGCTGGAAGGAACCGTTCCGTCATGGTCAACACACTTTGTAAGATGTCCATCAATGCTCCGCTGCGAGCAAGCGTTCACGGATTCGTTCGAACAGTTCTCCACCTTTTGGAGCGGCCGAAATGAGGTAGCGTGATGCAGCAGTTTGCTCCTTTCTAAGCGATAAGAAAAGAACACAGTATTGATGCCAGTGAGGGCTTTGTTCACTTGCTGCAATCAACCATTCATCGGTTGGAGAAGTATGGCCTCCACGAACGATCTCTTCCGCGACTTCGAGTACTGCTGATAGTGGCTCTTTTCTCTGTAGAAGGTGAATAAACGCCATCCAAGGGTCTTGAGCAAGGTTCTCTAACGATAGATTTGCAAGAAATAACCCAGCCATAGAAACATCTTCCCGCCCATGTCGTTTCCAAAGAGCCGGGATGAGCTTTGCCAATTTTCGCTGGTTTGGTGAATGGGTTAGCATCCAGGAACTAATTTGACGTAAATCCGGTAAAGGACTGCCCATATGAAATGAAAAAGTCCCGTTCTGGGCAGTGATGTCGGTTCTTGGTTTGTTCGCAAAATTGCCGACACAAACCCCGTAGGCTTGCTTGAGGAACTTCATCATCTTACGTTTGGACTTCAGCAACGAAGTGGGTTGGGATTCCAACCAGTCATCGAGGTGAGGATTCAACGGGTGTCACCCTCATTGATTCGTTTTCTGAACGTATCAAAGAGGTCCCCTACCATTCCAACCGAATCCCGCAAGGTATTCATTAGCGTGTCAATGACGGCAGCATCTTCATATTTTTCTTTGACCATTTCTCGTAACTCGGCTTCAATGTCTTTATGCTGGTCGTCGTCAATGTCAAATTGTGAACGCAGATGGGCGAGGACACGAAATTCATCCCGGGAAAGTGAGGCGTTGACGATAGCGACCTCAAACACCTTTGTGTAAATTGAGCGCATAACTTCAGGGGATACCAAAGGACCAGGCCGAGTGTCTTGTTTGGTTTGAATGGCCTCATAAATGTAGGCGGGCTCGTCAGGAGTTAATTCCAAAACGTTGGCGAGTTTGATGATTAAGCGCTTCTCTTCTCGGGTGAGGACGCCATCAATGAGCATGACCTCAACGGTGGAACGGAAAACATCCAAACTCCCGAGTTCCGGCGATGACACATGTTCATCCAAGAACTTCATCCACTTGAATAATCCGTTCCAAAAAAACGCTATAGGGGGGTTTCGTTTGTGGAGAGGATTCAAAAGGGGTAGGCTGCTGGGATATCTGTTCACATTCACTTCATCCTTCCGAGGATGGCTGCAAATAACAGCTCCGAACAGATAGTTCGGCACTGATTTGCGAGGTTCATGTGTTCGTAAGAAAAAGAGGAATTCTCATGGGAAGAAACAACGGTCGCCCTGGCGGCGGAAATTCAAAAGGCAAGGCTATGAAATATCAAATTCGAGCCGATATTAAAGTGAACGGAACGGTCCAACGCAAGGACATCATCGGGGCCATAATGGGCCAAACCGAAGGACTTCTTGGCGATGAACTTGAACTTCGAAAACTCCAACGCACCGCTCGTATCGGACACGTTGATGTTGAAATGGAAACCAAGAACGGAAAAGTGCATGGAACGATCATCATTCCAAGCAGCATGGATAACGTTGAGACCGCTATCATCGGTAGTGCGTTAGAAACAATCGACCGAATTGGACCCTGCAACTCCATCATCAAAGTTGTTGAAATTAGCGACATTCGTGCAACGAAGAGAACTGCTGTTGTTGACCGAGCAAAGGAACTCCTTCTCTCCCTTGTCAACTCTGGGGAAGCCGCGTCAAAGACTGTAATCGAAGAAGTTCGCTCAGTACTCACGACTGGAACTGCAACCTCCTTCCACGGATTAACATCTGGGCCAAACGTTGAATCATCATCTTCCCTGATTATCGTGGAAGGTCGAAACGATGTTCGAAACTTGTTGAACTGTGGTCTGAAGAATGCCATCAGCGCTGATGGCTCCGGCAACATCAAGCAAGAATTGATTGATCTGGCAAACAGCAAGGAAAGCGTCACCGTTGCCATTGATGGTGACCGTGGCGGTGAGATGCTATTCTTACAACTATATGATATGATGAAGGTCGACCATGTAGCTCAAGCACCCGTTGGCCAAGAATGGGAATTGTTACCACAAAAGACCGTTACCATGCGTCTTCAAAAGAAGGTTGATGCTGCTAAATTTAAGCACCAACTTGACAACAAGGAAGCCAAAGATAACGAAAAGTTCGGCGGTGAAAAAGATAATGATTGGGACAAGGACATGGATGAAGAGTTCAGTGCTGAGGAAGTCGAACTCGCTCCAGCTGACATTCAAGAATTGTTTGACATGGCAGAGGATCTCGGCAAGAACAAAGCTGTCATTCGATTTGCTGATGGTACATTTTCCGAACAAATTGGACCCTCGAAGCTTGAGTCAGCAATGACCGAATCCGAAGAGGCAGAAGCTGTAATCTTCAACGGACCTGTGACTGGAAAGGTACTTGATTACATCAATCAATCAACCGCTTCTACACTGATTGGTACCAAAGAAGGCAAGGATTTCAAAGCTCCAGAAGGCGTGAAGATTTGGCTTTCTGAAGTCCACCGCTGAATGAGCGGTTCGTTGAAAAGCAACATCGGCTTTGCCCGACTATGGACGAAGACATTGCTACGGACTGGCCCGCGCAAGAGGAAGAAGAAACTCCTTCTTCGCATGACGTCCCTTTCAGCGAGGAAGCTCAACCTGACAACGTTCACAATGATGGTGTGGAAGAGGGAGATGATCTCGATTCCGAGGCTAACGAAGACGACAAAACATCCACAGAATGGTCATTCCCTGTTCGAGCAGCCCCTATTTTGGCTCTCCAAGGTGAAACGGTAACAGAGTTTCCTTTGAGCCAACATATATCTGGGCATCAATCAACATCCCTTATTGTCGATGAAAAACTGATGAGGATGGTAGAGTCCCGGTACGATGCAGACGGTATTCGCCGCCTCAACGTGCGTATGGCCCTGGTCAAGGAGCACATTTCTGGATATTCGCACACACACCTCGATATTTTTCAACGCCTCATGCCGATTTGGGCGTGCTCGATTGGTTTTGGCTTATTTGTTTGGCTGATGATGTTTACTAGCCTCCCCATGATTGGTGGAGGAGCATTCATTTTGGCTGGATTCGCAGGAATACTATTGGCTAAATTGGATTTACATCGTATTTCCTTTTCTGACCACGGGGGACGTCATGACTTTTATCTCTCAGGATGGATGCAAAGCCCGTTCTTGATCTACAACAGTACCGCCCTTCTAGGGCCGGCGTTCGTCGGCTTCCTACGGGACGGAGAACTAGATACGGAACACATTAACGTTATCGTAGAGTCCATGAAGCAACCAATACGACCACCCGCGATTGAACCCGTTAAGGAATTACCTGCCCCGGCCGGACAACCTCTCCCAAGCATTGGACAGCTGCCCATTCCGTCGCAAATTCCCGCCCCACCAGCACTCCACCCTATTCCTCTAGCAGGACCTCCCGTTACGGCGACTCAAGGGAAAATACCTCCACCGCCCGTAGCAGCACCAATTCCCCAACCCCTTCCGTTGCCACCGGCACCCGCAGCTCCAGCATTGGTTCCATTCAGTTCTCTCCCACCCCCTCCGCTTCCACCACCTGTGTCGCAAGTTGGGGCGCCGCCTCTGGACCCGTTGTGGGATTGATTCAGGCAGCAACGCCGCCTGCAGAAGGCAAGACAATTGCGTCGTAGAGGCGTTGAGCTTCTATTTTGATCTCACTAAGCTCGTGAGGCAGAACATATTCGTCCTGCACCATGGGAACCCTTCGGCCTGGCCCCGGGATTCGAGTGAGGGCAGTCCCAAGTTCAGCAGCATCTTTCAAAAGGTCGCCACTTGCTCCTGAGTGACGGGATTCTAACCGATGGCGCATCCACTTTTTAAGGGGCTTAATCGAGTTTGAGAGGACCTGCAACACCTCGGCTCGCTGCCGGTCATCTCCACTACCATCAGGTAAACATCTCAACGTAATTCGTAGTAAGCGAGCAATGCGAACATCCCGAGGAGTGACATTCACGTGCCCTGCAATTGCTCTCCGCACGTCTCCCATTGCATTGAGGCCGACATGCTCGGTTGAATGTGCGGCTTCGGTCAAACCGAGTTGAGAGAGCAATGTTGTGAGGGCCTTCAAAGCGGAAGAAGCCCCCTCACCATTTGCTTCTTGAGGTTCAACTACTATGCCCTTAGGTGAAGGCATCAAAGGCTCATTCACCATCTTTTCATTCAGTTGCTCATCCCGCTTCACAACCACCTTCGCTTCGCTTGCAGGAGGGGCTTCGACATGTTGTACTTCTGGAGGAGTTTCAGGAGGGGCTTTGACATGTTGTACTTCTGGAGGAGTTTCAGGAGGGGCTTTGACATGTTGTACTTCTGGAGGATTTTCAACGGGGTCGCTATCTCCTTTCAGAGTTGAGGGTTGCTCTAAGGCTGGAAGAGTGGATTCTTCTGCAGCCCCAACGTTCTCTTCTTGTTCGTGAGGCTCCATTGCTTCAAGCATGGCTTCATGAGCGTCATCAAGTGTGTCTCCGGGTGCTTGAACGGACCGTTCTCTCTCATGGAGTGGAACTAAGGTGGGACGAGCAATTTTTGGTTTCCATAATTTTAGTTCAAAAGATTCGTCTTCCACGGCTCGTTGCGCAAGGTGTGCTGATAATGCAGGAATCTTTTCACTGAGTGAAGGCAAGCGGGAGGGGCGCCTCAAATCCAATTCAAGTTGCAATGCTAGATTGACGTCCTTATTCCACGGGAGATACTGAAGTCGGCGCCTCAACACTTCATGATGCTGGATATGCTGCCGTGCTAAATTGAGTTGGCGGGCAACATCTCCTGGATGGTCGGGTAAGGACGAAAGCCAGTCTTCAACATCCCACCCCACCTCCTTAAGTTGCTCAACCTCACGGTTCAACTGTGATATGAATCGGGTTGGAATTGATGAAGCAGTTTCCAAAGTTGCTGCTGAATCCGAACGCTGTAATGCGGCAATATAACTTTCAAATTCATTGAGGCTCATAGCCGACGTGTCCCGTTCAGTGCCGATTTTATCTGCGATCCTTAGGTCTGCAAGCTCTCTATTTAGCATGTCGCGATGGCGGTTATTTCTTCGCGTTCGCTCGTGGATGAAGCGCTCCGACTCATCCATCAATTCCACGCTGAGTTCAGTTTCTCGCAACAATCTGACACGCCCAGTTGTCCCATCCGCACCTTCAAAAGATACGTCGATAGATTCTAAATTCTCGATGATAGAAACCGCTCGATCCCACTTCGGCCGCGTATGGGTTAACAATTCCATGGTTCTCAATGGATCTTCAAACAGTCTTTGGCGCCACTCGTCCAGAACCAACCCTGCGCCCTCAAAGTGATCTATAAGTGAGAGACCATCAAGTTCCAATTGTTTCCAAAGTTGATCTAACTCGTCCACAGCGTCCTGTAAATCATCACTATGTTCAAGCTGACCAACCCATTTTCTACTCGTTTCAACACGGCTTGGCCAATACCTTTCAAAGCGATGCCACCGCTCAACTAAGCCCAAATGTTCGTCAATAGAATCTTTTATTGATTCCAAGTTGGCTTCCCATTCCATCAATTCACTCGGATGTAGATCTCCTTCGTGAGGAAATATAATCCCCAGCCCTCTCCATTCCTGAATAACTGCCGAGACTTCCAATCTACGGTCTTCAAATGTCTGCCCCAAACGGTTGACTTCTTTTTCTATCTCATGGAGTTCGTCAACTTGCTCAATACTGGTTAGCGAAGAGCGACGACGTTCCAAATTTTGACTCAATTCTCTATCAAAGGGCGTGACAAGCTGGGTGATTGATAATTTGAGTTGCTCAGACGTATGGTGGAAATCCTGCCATTTTTCAATCACTGCAAAGGCATCCATCAGCGAATGGTGTTCAATGCTAGGAAGATTGTAACCCATCGTTTTCAAGGAATCATAACCTTGTCTCATGACGCTCCGTTGACGGTCTTCATCCATTTCGATGATGTCCAAATGGCGAAACAGTTCATCAAAGCGCTCTGGGTGGCCAAATAAGGGATATAGGATTTGAATCGAGGTGGCACTCGAGGCGTCCAAGTTCGCTAATCGCTGATAGAGGCGACTCCAATCCTCCCCCAATCCGAAATCATGCCAAGCCACCTTTCCGCGTTCCAAAGCCGGTTCCCAAGGCGCATGTTGAGTCATCATCCGTTCAAATGATGAATGCGCATCATCTACAGCAAAAGGGTCAGTAAGCGCCTCGGTAGTCAATGAAAAATCGACATCATGATGAGGATGTTCTGCCCTGAATGAGACGATTCGGTCTTCAATTTGAGAAGCTTGTTCCCGTCGTGCTTCTAGCCACGCCAATCGGTCCACGACATGGGCTTCATCTTCATGCAGAAAAGTCTCTACGTGCGCTCGCTGAAATCCGAACCGAACAAGGGATTCAAGACGTTCTGAATACCAAACGTCCTCCTCGGCCTTATCTGTCATCCGACCTCACCAAACCTGCTTCGTTACAGGGAGCCTTTGAATGTGAGCAAAGGTGGGATGGAAAAATGCTTAATTTCCTTTCAATTGACCAATTCGGGGAATAATAAAGACCTCCTAAATAGGCATATCACCCCATCTTTTCGCCGCAGACCATAAAGGCACATCGGACGGGTGAGGGTCAATGAGCGCTTTTGCCGTTGTTGTAGGATTAACCACACTCAGTGCTGCTGGTGCAGTTGGATATTGGATGCTGAGCACCAGTAAACGGGTCATTCGCCTCCTTGATATGCAAACTCTTCTGAGGGAATCACAAGCAACTCACTTCCACCAACTCAACCGTTCTGCGGAAGATACCCATCATCAGGTCAACGACCTGCAAGAGACCATGGATTCCTTACGAGCCATCCACCCAGAAATTGATGCATCGCTCACAGTACATGCCTTTTTGAATCGGCATGAACATTCAACCGGAGCGACGATGGATATCTCGGAAACATGCCATGCGCTGACGAGTATCGTCCAACATCAGACTGTTGAAGCAGTAGGCATTTCGTCACTAACTCCGACACACCAAGCCATGTTGAAGCGCCTCCTTGCCCTGCTGGACGCACATCATCATACGATGGCGGACCTTAGAGTGGATTCAGATACCGCACATCGCCTTGGGCTTGCAGCGCTCAACATTCAACACCACGTTTGGGCAGAAAGTGCTCTAGGTATTGCCTATCAGCGCTCACCAGGCCATGCGAGCATTGTAGAGGGTCTTGAATACATTGCGCGACTTCGTGGCGATGAAGCATTGCATCGTCATTGGCTAGAAGCTCGCATGAAAATTACACCTGACGATCCAGCATTGCTTCGATCACACGCCCATCTTCTCGCCTCGATGGGAGATGAGGAAGCAGAACGTGCGGTTCGCCGTCTCGAAGCTCTTGGAGTTGATACTGCCGCAGACCGCTCCTTGTTATCGGGACTACGGGCCCGGGCTGGAGCTCGTTCAGAAGCGCTTGAAGCGATTGAACAGGCCCTTGCAGAAGACCCAAGTCGCCATGAGGATTGGCTTTCCTATGCTCTTTTACTTGAGGCTGAGGGAGAACTCCCACTTGCTCTGGAAGCCAATGAACGGTGCTTGACGCTAGAGCGGCAATGCGGTGAAGCATGGGCTCTCAAAGCTCGCTTGCTTGCTGGTGTGAAAGGCAATGAACGCAACGCGTTGAAGGCTGCAACCCATGCAGTTGCCCTGAATGCAGGGGGGGTCAATACCATTTTCCTTAAATCCGAACTTTTGGAGTTAGAAGGTTCAGGAGTTGCTGCCGAAGAAACGCTCATGGGTGCTCTTGAAGCACAGCCAATGAACGGAGAACTTCGTGCTAGAATCGCCGGAAAATTCCTTCTTAATCACAGAATTGATGAGGCTCAAGAACTTCTTTCATCCACGCCAGAAGGCATTGACCACGCTCTTCTTCATACCGTAGAGGGCCGCCTCCATCTCGCGCATGCAGACCGTCATCGTGATGGAACAGGACAAACAGATACCGCCCTCTTGGACGCGTCTCTCAAGTCGTTCAATGGTGCTTTGTCCCTTGACCGAGAATTGGGTGTTGGATGGTTGGGACTTGCCCGTACTCAGAGAATGCTCGGCGACGTTGAGGCTGCCAGTGAATCCCTCGCTCGCGCCCGCCGTTTAATGAATGAAAACGATGCCTCTGTCGCCTCTGAATCCGCTCTTCTGGCCCTAGATACCAATGACATTAACGCTGCTTCAAGCTTCATTGACGCAGCAGATGTCCATGGAGCCAGCGCAACTGTAGCCTATGTTCGCGGCAACATAGCAGCCCGAACAGGGCGCCTTGAAATGGCTCATCAAAAATTCACTGAGTGCCTAAGCATCGACCCTGCGCATATTCGTGCACGATTGAATCGTAGTTCTATCTCTATGGCAATGAATGAGGGCAGGAGCGTACTGGATGATGCAGAGATTCTTTTGGATATGGCTCCGATGCTCGCCCTCGCTCGCGTTCGGAAGGCCGAAGGCCACATGATGCTCGGGGAATGGGAACTTGCAAGCAAACAACTTCGTCATGTCCTTGAGACCGCTCCGCACCACACTCATGCTCTCACCCAACTCGCAGCGTGCTACATGAGTATGGACCGACCCGAGCGAGCAGAATCACCGCTAAATGAAGCCCTGCGCCATTCTCCTGAACATGCACCAGCATGGCATCAGCGAGGCCTTCTTTACCTGGAATGGTCTAAGATTGACAACGCTCTTTCTGACTTTGAAGCAGCGGTTCGGTGCGATGGCCAACATTTGGATGCTCGACTACACATCGCTGCACTTCTTCACAATTCAGAGCGTCTTGATGAAGCAGAGGTAGCATGGCGTGCAGTCCTTGCGATAGACCCGGATCATATTGTTGCGAAAACTCGCCTAGCAGAATGCGAACGAACATTGATGACGACTCGCTGACTCCAACTACTTGCTACGAGGGAACTTGCGAGTGGAATTTGAGCAACTTAATTTGACAGAAATCCTAACTGCTCTTCAAGATTTTATGACCCAGGACGGGTCGATTTCTACTGAACAAAGGGATTTTTACAAATCCTTCCGCACCGAACTCAATAACCACGAGGGCGAATTTCTTATCGATGACGTAGAACGGTTACTGGTTGCAACCCGGGGAGCAGGTTGAATCAATTTCCGATGAAGACTTTCTCCAAGATGGGGCGAGCTATTCTCACTCGGTATTCCAATAAGAACGAAGATGCAATTAATGAACGGATTCGGCGCCTTGCTGAGGAAGAAGCAGCAAAGCGAGCCGCTGCAGAAGCCATCCGCAAGGAAGAGGAAGCACGTAAGGCTGAGGAAGAACGCCTTGCTGAGGAAGAACGCCTTGCTGAGGAAGAACGCCTTGCTGAGGAAGAACGCCTTGCCGAGGAGGAACGTCTCGCAGAGGAAGCACGCCTCGCTGAAGAGGAGCGTATTGCAGAAGAAGCACGTCTCGCAGAGGAAGCACGTCTCGCAGAGGAGGCCCGCCTTGCTGAAGAAGCACGTTTAGCCGCCGAAGCCCAATCAGCAGAGGAAGCCCGCCTTGCCGAGGAAGCACGTTTAGCCGCCGAAGCCCAATCAGCAGAGGAAGCCCGTCTTGCTGAAGAGGCTCGCCTTGCAGAGGAAGCCCGTCTTGCCGAAGAAGCTCGACTTGCCGAAGAAGCACGGTTGGCCGCTGAAGCTCAATCAGCAGAGGAAGCACGCCTTGCTGAAGAAGCCCGCCTTGCCGAGGAAGCCCGTCTTGCTGAAGAAGCTCGACTTGCAGAGCAAGCACGAATTGAAGCAGAACTAGCTGCGGGTGAGGCGGAAAAGCAGGCTTACTGGGACGCGCACGATGATCCTGCTTGAAGAAGAAAAAGTCGTACCCGACCTTCCGGCTCAAGCAGACGCCTCTTGAGGCTGAAAACCCCACATCAACCCTCACGAAAATTATTCTTATTACCGGTCTAGTAGCAGGTTTAGGCGCAGCAGCATATTTCTTGACTCTGTGACGGGTTAAAGCAAGGCATTTTGAGTGTGAACCCCACCGATGCTTATGTCTCTTAACATCGGTGATGCACCGCCCGACTTTCGTCCTTGCTAATGCAAACACGGCAGTTGGTGGCGAGCCAAATGTCTCTGGAGCAAGCATTCTACAGGAACGGTTTGGTAGTTGTTTTCGAGTGCAATCACTGCCCGTATGTTGTGGCGAGCGTCTCCCGAATGAACGCAATGGCTGAGTTCTGCCAACAGAACGAAATCGGCTATGTTGGGATCAATTCCAACGACCCCCTTGTGTATGAAAACGACTCGTTCGCAAACATGGAAAAGAGAGCGTTAAAGGGTATGCCCTACGCTTATCTTCACGATTTAGAGCAAGAGATTGCGCATGCTTACGGTGCTGAACGAACTCCTGAATTTTTCTTGTTCAATTCCCAGCGTCAACTGGTATACAAAGGAAGGATGGACGATAGTCCACGCGACCCTAGCGATGTTATGGTGCGAGACTTAGATGAAGCGATAACTGCAATGCTGAACGGCAAGGTGCCGGATACTGCAGTCACTCAATCCATTGGATGCTCAGTCAAGTGGAAATCAAGGTGAGTTCGATGACTGGATGTAAGCGCCAATGCGATTGGGACGATGAAATGGTCTGCAGGTCCTGTGGGATTGACTACTCGCCTCCCAAGCCTTCGAAAGATGACGATGACGATGGGGAACAGGAATAATCAGTACTGTTCCAAAACCAACTCCGTGGTTGTGCTGGCGATTTCATTTGGAGCGGCGAGCCACATTTTATCCAACAATTTGCGCAAGGGCCATGGTGTCATCGACGTGGACAAGCGCAACCAAATCGGCCTCGCCAGAAACTTCGTAGATAATCTCAATTCCATCCCATCCCGTAACTTCAGAAGCAAACGAACCAATTTCGGACCCTGGTGCCACCTTTATTCGAACGAGCGCAGTAAGGCCAACTCCTCCTTCACGAATGGTGTAGCCACGAATAGTCCCGTTTTCCTCCATATTACGGATGTGTGTTCGGACGGTTCGCTCACTTGCTTCAACTTGTGCAGCGAGGTCAACATAGGACATGCGCCCATTCTTCCTAAGTTCGGCGAGTATGGCGCGGTCAATTTCTGCTATTCGGGGCATGGTTTCCGGTTGCCTCGTACCTATTTCAATCCTTTTACGGGCGTTATATGGGGCAATTGAAGCATCTTATGATAATTTTAATCTAGAATTATACATTTAGTGGAAATAAATCCCGCCTTTCGGGTAAACAAGCACTTCGTTGGGTTCAAAAGGAAGCCTCTCTACAAAGTTACCATGCGGGTCAAGGGTTACAGCGAAGAGGCCGGACTTCAAGCATTCTTGGATCACCTTTCACAATGTGACCTTTCTGTCAGTCAACAAGACTGGTTTCAGATTGATATTGCGGCCATGTTCGGAGATACCCCTATCCATTTCCACGAACTTAACCCCCTCACCGGCGAATCACTGCTCTTCCTCAACGAATCATTGGTCCTTATGTGCCCGCAACAGTCCATCATTCACCATTTCCCACGACAATTGATACATTGCTTTGTGGAAGACCGCCGCCGACACATTCTCATCGATAATGAACCCGTATTCAAGGCAGAACTGTTCTCAATTTCCCCGCTTGAGGAACAACTCTGTTGGATGGTTCAAGCCCAATCAGAGGTAGAAGTCCCACAAATCCAAGCTCAAGTGGCGCGGTGGATGGCTTGGTTAAATCGTACGAACCAATAACTCCCGTTTCATTCAAGTCCCCCCTTCCCTTGGACGGGTTGAGGGAGCATTGTGTCAGGTCACATCACCGGTTTGGACTCACGAATGGTATTGGACAGTCGTGGGCAACCGACAGTTGAAGTGGATTGTTATGTCGAAGGCGCCTTAATGGGTAGAGCAATCGTTCCATCCGGGGCCTCTACCGGTGCATACGAATCCCTTGAACTCCGAGATGGGGATACAAGCCGTTACATGGGAAAGGGCGTAGAGCAAGCCGTCCTCAACGTGACGGAACTTCTTGAAGAAGCTCTTGTTGGCCTTCCAGTTGATGAGCAACGCATTATTGACGAAGTCATGCTTGAACTTGATGGAACCCCAAACAAATCCAATATCGGTGCTAATGCAATGCTTGGAGCATCCATGGCTTGCCTTCATGCTGGTGCTGCCTATCACGAATTACCATTGTGGAAGTATGTTGGTGGAGTCGCAGGCGGATTGATGCCAGTACCGATGCTTAACATTCTCAACGGAGGAGCACATGCAGCATCAAATGTTGACGTGCAAGAATTCATGGTTATGCCACACGGGTTTGACGATTTCAAAGAAGGTCTTCGTGCCGGTGTTGAAACCTATCACGCTCTCAAAAAGGAACTCAAGAAAGATGGATTACTTGGTGGCATTGGTGATGAAGGAGGATTCGCCCCTAACCTCCCTTCAAACGAAGAGGGCCTCAAATACATGGTCCGAGCCATAGAAAGCGCAGGTTATTCGACAGAAGAAATTGGTATCGCTCTTGATGTAGCATCTACAGAGTTCCTCAAAGACGATGGCTACCATATGGAAGGGCGCGTACTTTCAAGCGAGGATCTTTCAGAGATGTACTCCGGTTGGATCGACGAATATCCAATCTTATCGATTGAAGATGGATTTGGTGAAGACGATTGGGCAGGATGGGCATCCTTTACCAAAGCAAACGGCCACCGTGTCCAATCTGTTGGGGACGATTTGTTTGTGACGCAATCACAACGCCTTTCCCAGGGAATTGAGTTAGGGGCTGCTAACGCAATGTTGGTGAAACTCAATCAAGTAGGTACAGTTACAGAAACGCTAGAAGCGATGGACATGGCTACAACCCACGGATTCAACAATGTTGTTTCCCATCGAAGTGGGGAGTCGGAAGATGTGACCATTGCGGACTTTGCAGTTGGTACTCGTGCAGGACAAATCAAAACCGGAGCACCCGCACGTTCAGATAGAGTTGCAAAATATAACCAATTATTGCGAATTGCAGAAGATGTCCACGAATACCGTTCACCCTTTGTTTGATGGAAAAATACTACCCTCTATAAGGGTGGAAAAAACAGAGAAAAACATGATGCGCCTAAGAGTCTTCATTTTGACAGCCAGCCTATTACTTGCAACACTACCGTTCAACGTAACGGCAGATGCATCTGATGATATCCCAACAAACGCAACGAACAGCGGCGTCCACGATTCCTTAGTGGCGGCTCTTGCGCACGCAGACTTGGTAACAACGCTACAAGGCGACGGACCATTCACGGTCTTCGCCCCAACAGACACAGCCTTTTCTGAAGCCGGCATTAACCTCGCCGACTTTGACACCGATGAGGAAAACGCCACACTGCGGGACATCCTCCTCTACCACGTTTATTCGGGTCAAGTAGAATCTTCCGCCGTTACAGACGGTTTGAGTGTTGAAATGGTCAATGGAGACAATGTCACGTTCAGTGTGTCCCAAGGAGCCGTCATGGTTGAAGGAGCCAATGTCACAACCGCCGACGTCATGTCATCAAACGGTGTTATTCACATCATTGACAAAGTCCTCATGCCCCCGACTGTAGAATTGGTTGACATCCCAAGCGTTGCAACATCTACAGGAATTCACACAGCTCTCGTGGAAGCACTCATTCAAGCCAATCTCGTTGCTACGCTTCAAGGGACAGGACCATTCACAGTGTTTGCTCCTACTGACGCCGCGTTCACAGCAGCAGGAATAGACCTCGCTACCTTCGACACACCTGAAGAGATGGCAGTTTTGACTGACATTCTCCTCTATCACGTTGTAGCCGGCGCCACCCTATCAACCGACCTCGCAGACGGAACCACAGCGGTTCGGGCTGTTAACGGTGACATGCTTGACCTGAATGTTGCCACCACAGGAGTTACTGTTGGAAGCGGTAATGCTAACGTTACGATTGCGGATGTAGTTGCATCCAACGGAGTCGTGCATGTGATTGACCAAGTATTGATGCCCCCAGCCGGTGACATCTGTTACAACATGGTGTCTCACACGATTGCCCCCGGAGCAAGCAAGGTTGCATGCAATGCATACATGTACCTCGAGAACTTTACAATGGCCGGTCAAACCATTACGGGCTGTTACAACACAGTCACACATGCTGTGACCAATGTCAGCGCTGCTGAATGTCAAGCCTACGTCTGGACGCCAGCCGTTAACCTCGCTATGACAGCATCAGCGACCACCATTCACACTTCTCTCGTTGCAGCACTAACCAAGGCAAACTTGGTCGCAACGGTCAGCGGAACAGCCGACTTCACGGTGTTCGCACCGTCTGACGCAGCCTTTGAAGCAGCAGGAATCAATCTTGATGATTTCACGACTGACGAAGAAATCGCAACACTTGCCGACATCCTCCTCTACCACGTTGTAGCAGGGACTACCATGTCAACCGACCTTGCACAAGGATTGACTACGGTCAACGCAGCAAACGGAGACGAATTGTCGATTCATGTCGAGAACGGCTCGGTCATGGTTGGTTCGTCAATGGCCAACGTCACACTTGCTGACGTACCAGCATCAAACGGTGTTATCCACGTCATTGACCAAGTGCTCATGCCTCCAGCGAGTGTAGACCCGTTCGCAGGCGTCACCTGTGACGTTACTGTTGGTATCGGTTCAACCGGATATGCATTCTCCCCAGCAGTGATCAACATCAACGTTGGACAGACCGTTTGCTGGTCCTGGGAGGACGAAAGCATGCCTCACAACGTCAAAGAGATTACAGGCAGCAAGTCCACCACCTTTGTGGAAAATGGAATTACATCTGGCGAAGCAGCCTCGACCGTTGCTTTCTCGCACACGTTCACCGAGGATTCAACCTTCTACTATGCTTGTGAGCCACACGTGGCCCTCAACATGTTCGGTGAAATTGTTGTTGGTGACGGCGGAGCAGAAGAATCTTCGACAGACATGTCCGATGATGACAGCGAAGACACACCCGGCTTCCTTCTCACCACGGTACTTGTCTCAATGATTGGTGCCCTCGTGTTGATAGAGCGCCGTTCTAAGGGCGAGTGAAGCTGAGTATCATGTCATGGAGCCGTGCATTCCTTGGATTGACCCTAACGCTGATTATCATCGTTGGCGTATGGTCGGCGATGGTCGTCTCGTATGAGAGTGACCTAGGGACTGAAAACGGCATCATCCTGACCCAATACAACGCTCAAGCCACGAACGACTCAGACGATGTTCTTGCGAGCCTCTCCTTCGAAGAAGGTGCGGAAGCCCTGCCATGGTCCTCACTCCAACTTCAATTGGAGATCGATGGAGAAACATACGGTTGTACCTTTGGTAGCCAGTCCACAGAAGCGGACGAGGCATCAAGGGTACAGCCCTCCCTCGGGGCAGATGGCTTGACGTTCTTGACACAAGTCGATGCGACCAGAGAAGAACAGTTTACCTTTGTTGACGTGCCTAATCAAGCCTCTTCAAACGAAAGTGATTACACGCTTCGCTTCTCCAAGACCGACATTCACATGAATGACGGACTACGCTGGCAGTTTGTTGAAGGTGAATCAATCGAGAATGATTTCACAATTGACGAAACGCAATTCGTAAATGCAACGGACGAACGGCTGGAGTGGTACACTTACGACCTCGCAGTACACCGAGTTACTCCAAATGATGGCGTTTATGTCATTGAACAGGAAGATCAACTCTACAAGATTCAATTTCTGACGTACTACAACGACGAGGATGAAGCGCGTTACCCAACAATGCTCATTTCATCCCTTACCCCCGAATCCTTCCCTGCGTTGAACAACCCCGAGCTAGTTTCTCCGTCTCCCTGTCTTATCGTATCAGCGGATAATGATAGAGCATCTTGGGACGGGATTGAAGAAATTAAACTTCTAGAAAACGGGCTAAACCTCTGTAACGCAAATTGTGATTTGTCCCTTGTTGCAACATTTGAGGGCGTCAATGTGCGAATTATTCAAAGCGAAACTTCAGGTGCGTAGGCATACCATGCGCAAGCACATTATGCCTATGGCGATTCTCATCGTTACACTTCTCATTGTAAGGCAAGTCTACCCATATGTATCGGGAGATGATCCAAGTTTGGTGGATGGGTACAGTGTTGAATCCGTCGCTCAGGGTTTAGGTGGGCCGACGTGTCTGGTATGGGCCGATGATACCCATCTGCTCATTTGTGACAGGGACGGCAGCCAAATCCTGGAACTGAACATCACATCCGACGTACGAAGAACCCTCCTTGACGGCCTCGACCGGCCTCATGGGCTCCTTCTTGACAACGGCTCGGCATACGTCTCTGAAGCAGGAACGCTAACAAAATACACCGTCGCTGAAGACGGCCAATTTGTCAACCCACAACCTTTGGTTGAAGGGATAAAAAGTAAGAATCATCAAACCAATGCCATCAATCTTCTCTCTAACGGAACATTGGTCTGGCATAGCGGCTCTACATGCAATGTTTGTGACGAAACAGACGAGCGTAATGGTGCCCTATTGTGGGTTAATTCCACCACCGGGGAACACGGTGTACTGGCAAGCGGTGTTCGCAACTCTTTCGACGGTGTTTGGGTTGACGGGCACGGGTATTTTTTCACGGATAATGGCAGGGATTTAGAGTTTGACCACCCTCCTGAAGAACTGAATGTTCTAATCGAAGGAGCAGCTTACGGTTGGCCCGATGATGACCCAGACCACCCTGTTCCGGTTGGAACCGAGGCACCAATTGGGACATGGGCCCCACATACATCCATGAATGGCATTGATGTTCGACCGGTTCACTCAACACTTCCGGGCCTTGAACCCTCAGAGGGATTCACGCTCTATGCAACCGTTTACGGTTCTTGGAATACAATTTTGCCTCAGGGTCATGAAATAGTCCGTATTGACGTAATGCTCGGAGACGACGGCATCTACACGTCGGAAATTACACGATTTGCGTGGGATGCAGGGACTCCTCTCCCGCTGGTATTCCACCCTGATGGAACATTGTATTATGCTACGTTTGGGAACAATGGGGCATTGTACAAAATCATAGAATCCTGAGTAAAGTTCAGGCATTTACTGGTCACTTAAAGGGGCCAGCGAGACGATGTGCAGCTTCTTTCAATGATTCACCAGATTGTTTTAGGGACCGGATGTACCTTGGAATCGTGTGTTCTGACACCCTCAAATCCTCGTGGTCTCCAACCCATTCGAGTGCCTCACCAGGGGGGCTAACAGTTGAGTTCCGTCCATGAACTTCCCATACAGAACACCCGTCTCCTTCTGAAGAAGCTGTTTGGAGGTACCATTCTTCATTGAGGTTAGGTTCAGCCGACTTCAAATGATGGCGTTGTACGAATCGGACAATACAATCGTCAACAATGTGTGTAATGTCCGCCTCGTTCAACATTTCAAGCACTTCTTCATGTTCCGATCCAGGTTGAAACCAAAGAAGTGGCATTTCAGACATGGGGAAACGAATCATGAGTTCTAAAACTGCCTTCTTTGCACGCTCTGGAGCTAAGAAAAATACGACGATTTGTGGCTCAACCCCTTCCTCAATTCGTGGACGTATTGGCCTTCCAAGAATGCAACCACCGGCGTCGTTGGGATGGATTGGAACGAGTCTCCAACCCTTCCCATCTAAATCATGGATTGCCTGATGAGCGGGCCGCTGTGAGTTCATTCCAGCACCCAAAATATGGATGCTTTGTGCGTCTCGAACGGTTTCGTAAATCGCTGGATGAGAATCTCTGAGCACAGATTGCTTTTGATGCTCGCCCTTTTGAATGAATGTTCACGGGCTTAGAAAACAGGGATATAAAAGCAAATAGTGACGGTTGTCAGCCATGGCAAAGTCATTCTTGTTGGTTGGTGGAAGCAGCGATATTGCACAAATCTTAGCGAAGGAACTGATCGATTCAGGACACCTCGTCACTCTCTTGGCTCGTGACGTAGGTCGTATTTCTCACCTCAAAGACATGGGGGCAGATGTTATTGAAGGCGACGCCCTTGACGAAGCCATTGTTTCATCCGCAGTTGACCATGCGAAAGGACGTTCAGAAGAAGGGTTAGCCGGTGCAGCCCATCTCGTTGGTTCCATTGCTCTACGCCCACCTCATGCCACCAAGTTGGAAGACTTTGAGGCTGTAATTCAAACCAATCTAGTTTCTGCGTTTCTCATGCTAAAATTGGTCGGTAAAGCCATGCTCCGAAATGGAACAGGCAGAATGGTGTTCACCTCCAGTGTTGCAGGGAGCTACGGCCTAACCAATCACGAAGCGATTTCAGCAGCCAAAGGAGGCCTTGAAGCAATGGTACGTTCGGCAGCATCAACCTATGCTCAACGCGGTATTAGGGTGAATGCAGTTGCCCCTGGACTCACGGAAACCCGCCTCGGCGCCTCGGTTTTGCGTTCGGATGCGATCAGAGAAGCATCTGTTGGAATGATTCCACTAAAACGTATTAACGAGCCTGACGAGGTAGCCCAAAGCATGTTCTGGTTGCTCACAAACGCTCCTGACAACATTACCGGCCAAATTATTCATTTGGACGGCGGGATGTCGAACTTACGGGGATGATGGGATGAACGTTGCAGTGGTCGGTGCAGGAATTGCAGGACTCGCTGTTGCCATTGGCCTCGAAGATGCAGGGCACGACGTAACCGTTTACGAAGCCTCAGATGGCGTTGGTGGGCGAATGAGTACAGTTGCCTGCGGAGACTACCCCATCGATGTTGGGTTTCATGTTCTCCACACGGCGTATCCTACGGTTAAACGATGGATTGACCTTGACAAATTAGATGCAAAACCAATGGACCCCTGTACGGTTTCCATTGACCCCCAATCTGGCCGAAAGCGAATCATGGGAGACGCACTAAAGGCCCCTCGGTATCTGTTACCGACCTTGAAGGCAGTAGGAATCCGTGATGGTTTGAGGTTTTTCAAATGGAGAATGCAAACCTCATCGAAAGATCTCGAGCGTTCCATGGACCGCACGGCTCCGACCATTTCAGCAGGTCTTCAACAACGACGATTCCGCCCCTCCACTCAGCGTGTACTCAAACCCCTTTTTGCAGGAATTACCCTTGACCCATCGCTCTCTGAACGCTTTTCTTTTGCAGATTTCACGTGGGGGGCAATGGCTCATGGCACCATGGTTGTTCCGAAAAAAGGTATTGCTGCCGTACCCCAACAACTCGCTCAACGACTCAAAGCAACGACACTCCATCTCAACGTTAAGGTGGATTCAGTTTCCCAATATACAGTTGAGGCTAACGGAGAACGTCTTGAATTTGACCGGGTTATTTTAGCCACTCCCCAACATGTTGCCGCAGAGCTCCTCCCTTCATATTCACTTGAACACCAAACCATAGAGCGGCTAACAAGTACTCTTGTGTTTTCTGCAGGAACATCTCCATTCCGGCAAGCACGATTGTTACTCAATGAACGATGGGGTGAACAGAACCAAAAGATTCTACACGTCCACGTTCCTACTAATCTCCATCCGTCTCCAACGGGGCAACATTTCGTAACGGCGACGTTGGTTGGTGAAGACGCCATTAATCCACAGATTGATGAAATTCAAAAGGAACTTAGCTCATGGTTTGGACAAGACGTCCAAGGGTGGGAGCACGTCTTGACAACAACTGTACGACATGCTCTCCCTCATATGGACCCAAACCACCATGCCCGTTTTCTTCCAGATGTTGAAATTGACGGCGTATTCCTTATTGGAGACCACCGAGCCCATCCATCTGTCCAAGGTGCGCTTGCAAGTGCAGAACGTCTCCTTGAACAATTTGAAATCCCCTTACCAAGACGGTGATAGTATGACATGGCATAACGCAATAAAATCAAAACGCCTGAAAGATGGAAAGAAAAAAATGTTGACCGTCAAAGGAAAGTTGCTCATGGTCACGAGACAACCCGAAGGACTTCATGCGACAGAAGCATTGTGCCGTCACATGAGATGGCCACTTGCCTATGGGGGCAAAATTAAGGACGGTTGTATTCGCTGCCCTCTCCATCAAACAACGCACCGTCTCGAAGACGGAGCCATTGAGGAATGGTCACCATTCCCTCTTTTACCCGCTTACGGTAGACTTATTGGAAAACTTTCCAAACAGAAGGAACTGAAGATATATCCAATTCGCGAACACGACGGTTACGTCCAAATCGAACTGGTATGAGGCGAGGTCAAGCCCTACTCTCAAGCCAATTCTTCAGCCGCTTTACACCCTCGTGAATATTCTCAATGGACGTTGCGTAACTTACGCGAATGAGGCCCTCTCCATCTTGCATCAGCGATCCAGGTATGACCTGAACCTTTGCCTCTTCCAAAGCCCTGGTTGCAAATTCCATGTCGTCCATTCCCGTGCCTGTGATGTCACAAAGGATGTAAAAAGCCCCTTCTGGTTTGGGAACAACAATCCCTGGTAGGGATGAAAAAGCCTCGTGCGCCACCGTTCTTCGTGCTCTGAAGGAATCGTTCATTATGTCAATCTCCTCAGTTAATCCCAAGGCGACTTCTGCTGCAGGCATGAGGAAGGTAGCGACGTGAGTTGCCGAACTGACATTGATTTTCTTTACCCCGTCTATGATTTTAGGCGATGCAGTAATCCACCCAAGGCGCCATCCAGTCATAGCCCAACCTTTCGACCATCCCCCGATTGTGATGGTTCGCTCTGGCCCACCATCAAATTCACATGGGGATGTATATCCTCCTTCGCTCCAAACTAACGTTGAGTAAATCATATCGTCAAGAATCCACAGGTCATGCTCCACGGCCATCTTGACGATGGCTTCTGTTTCTTCTCGTGTGTAAACAGCACCCGTTGGATTGTTGGGGGAGTTGATAAGGATGGCCTTCGTTTTTGGAGTAATGTGGGCCTGAAGGGCATTAAGGTCCGGGTGGTAATCTTCCCGTTTCACCGGTACGTGAATGGGAACGCCACCAACGAGTCGGATTATGCCATCATACGAAGGCCATGCGGGAGAAAGGAGGAGCACTTCGTCTCCCTCGCTGACTGTTGCCATGATTCCATAGAGCAGGGCTTGCTTACATCCAGGAGTGATTACAACATCATTGGCATCTGTATTGATGCTGAATTTCTTGAGATGGTCAGCAACGGCTCGGCACAACGATTCGCTTCCCTGAGGGCGCGTGTAGGTGGTTTCCCCTCGGTCAAGGGCGGCTTTAGCAGCATCAACCACTGGAGCGGGAGTGTCAAAATCTGGTTGTCCAACCGTAAAGCGAACAACTTCAGGGCTAGGCGGGGCAAGAAATGCTGCAAAACCTGATCCAACCAGGTCCAATTTCGGATTGAGTTCAGGCATAATCCTTGTCCCCCGTAGTCCGGTCTGTATTGCTTCGGGTCGCCCGTTTGGCTTTCAACTCTCGCATGGAAAGAAGGCGTTTTGATTGTTTTTGGAGCACAGGCTGGGATTTGAACCCAGGTAAGAGGATTTGCAATCCCCGACGTAACCGCTCCGACACCCGTGCTTGATTCACGCCAGCGACATGACCTATTTCAACGCGTCTTCTTTCCTCGGTCGTATCTTATTTTTGATGTTCTTGGGTGCCTTAGAGCGGTAAAGGCAGGAGATTTGTTTAAACCCTCATTTTGATTGCGAACATTATGAACGAAGACCAAGGTGGCAACCCGCCAGTGGAAAACAAACCGTTTTTCGCAATTGATGAAGATGCAATTGCCGAAGATCATTCCAACGCCCCTCCTCCTTCCGGCATGGTGATGGGGGAAGTCGCCTCTCAAGCACCAACACAATCAACAACTCAGTTTACTCCTCCTCAATCCTCTTTAGCACCGAATCAACTCACAGGTCAGGTCAACACGTTATCTTATGGCGGCCAGCAGTTTGCTCAAATCCAACCCCAAAAAGTTGGATTCCGATGGGGGCAGTTTTTGCTAGGAATCATAGTCCCGTGGATCGTCATCTTCGGAACAACTTTTCTGAGCGGACTCTTTTTCGATAACCAAGACTATCCCGACTTTTCTCGAAATGAATCGTATGCGATCAGTCCAGATGAAGACGGATGGTTCGTTCAAACGGTTACTATAAACAATAGTGAGTCCCTAGAGTATCTGGTAGGATGTTGTTTGGAAGACAACATAACTGAGGCAAATATTGAACTAAGTTGGTATGATGGCCAATCTCGGCTCATAATAGAACAATATGTAAACGCATCAACCAATAATTATGAAGAAAATAATATTGGCGCCTATTCTTCACAAAACCAAACTTTTTGGTTTAAGTCATCCAAATTTACTGCAGAGGAAATTACAATCGAAGTTAGGTTTTATGATTATGGAGCCGACGAGGAATATTATTCAAACAACCAAAACACTGGGGATATGTTGTTCTGTTCTCTACCCATTTTCTACGTCATAGGCCTTGTTGTGGCCTTTGTGAAAGGCAAAAATGCTCTTGGAATTGGTCTTCTTTGTGCAATCCCCGCAGCAGTATTGTTCATGCCTCTCCTCTTTGTCTTGCTTCTTCTCATGTTTGGCTTTTGAGGGAGATATATGCCCCCAGCTTCCCTCAAAAACTGCATCGGGCTACCCGAGGAAGCCTATTTTTCAACTCGCTACGCGGTATTACGTGAACCATTAGGCATGCCCGTCGGGAGTGAGCGCTTGGCCGATGACGATGAGGCAGCCCATGCTTGGGTCGAATCCGAGGAGGGAGTAGTTTGTGTTGGCCGGGCCCATATTATTCCCCCGACTTCGGACGGCTCTGGAGCTGACCACAAGGGCCCGGGGGCGCCTCAAATCCCAGCGTTTGGCCCACTGGCTGACCTTTCTGCTGCTCGCCCCGCATTTCAAATTCGTCAGATGGGAACGCTTCCACCGCACCAGCGCAACGGTTTTGCCGCTCAAGTTTTGGCCGAACTTGAGCGAATCATGGTGGAACATTACGCTGCCCGAACAGGGTTTCTCCAAGCAAGAGCCCATGCTGTGCCGTTTTACAAGTCACAAGGTTGGACAGTTATTGATGAACCGTATGAGATTGTGGGAATTGGTCCACATTACTCTATGAGTAAGGATTTTGCATGATTGAGAGTTCATATATGCTTACTTAATTTTATTTTTACAGGCAACGTTCCATGAACGGCTCATAATAAAACAAAAAAAGAGTAAAAACGTAAAATAAAAACGGATTTGCCCCGAAAAGAGGGACAAAAATGAAATTTAAACAAAACACACTGACAAAACAAAGAAAAGCAACGAGCGCCCCCATCAGTAACATGAAAGGTTCTCGTTCATCACAAGACGCCGAGATTCCGGAATCAGATTTTGAGTATTATCTGAGCAATAAATACAGAAGGAATGCCGATAAACAACTTTACTTTGAAAAATTGTTGGACGCATTTCGAACTCTTTCTGAAGAAGCCCCCGAAGTTTTTGATTCGATCGCCCCGGAAATGCTTCAACGAAGTATTTGGAGCTGGAGGGGCGCTGACCCACTGCTATCTAAAAAATTCAATAACTGGATTCTAGGAGACTATCAATGGACTCCGTTCAATGAGATTTTACCAAACGAACCAACCTATGCTGACCAAAGCGACATCCTTCCTTTGAACCCCGACACGCTTAGCAAAGCCCAACAAGACTTCCTCGGCGACTTATCCGAGCGGTTTTATGGTGACCCTCATCGATGGGATGCTTCAACCCGGGACCAGTTCATCATCCTGGGGCTACTCGCTATGGCTGGTGGCGGCGGAGTCCGCCAAGGTAAACTGATTCATTCCCTTGGAATGGGGCTTTCAGAAGAAGGCGTCAAAGGTTCAAACACCGTTCGTGCTGCAAAAATAGCACTTTCAAGACTTGCCAACCCTTACGGGATCAAACTCTTCGCTCCAGCAACTGGTCATGGCGGTGAACGACTTCACTCGTTTTCCGACGTAGATTTAGCAGAAACCGTCCTACGTTATGTTCTCCATCATCAGGCCTCGCTGCTTTTGCCTTCTGCACCCGAGATGCCGTCGAATTATTGATGGCCACAACTGTAGAGAAGACACATCCCATCGCGCCTTTCATATAGGGTTGGGCCGTTCTATTGGTTAGAGGGAACATTGGGTTCCCTATGAACAACCCGTGAAAAACGATGAATACGGAGGATTTGAACAAGCAACAATGTAAGGGAACCACACAGAAAGCCGACACTCGGTTTTCGCTTGCCTGCGAGCCAGCGCAAGACTCTACCCTTACATTTTTCTTGGAAATTTTATCTAACCAGTGCGTAGCATCGTGCACATCCCAAATTGACTTGCCCACAACGTGCGCTTTCGATTTGGATAGAGAGAACAGCGGGTTCTCTGTGTAAAAACACCAAAAAACAAAAGGAAAGTGAAAAACATGAAAACGAAAATGATAAGCGTGCTAATATCTTTGTTCCTTGCCCTATCTGCTGTTTCAGCAGTTTCAGGCGATGGTTCAGATCCCCTAAACCCCTCAGACGGCGGCGCCGACTGGGATGGCGATGGTTTGACGAATGCAGAGGAACAAACACAAGGCACCAATATGAACAATGCAGACAGCGATGGCGACGGTCTCCCCGATGGTTGGGAGGTTGCTAACGGATTGAACCCCACAAACGGCGGTGACGGAAACGCAGACCCTGATGGAGATGGCTTGTCCAACTCCCAAGAGTATGCAAAGGGTACCAACCCTAACAATTCCGATACTGACGGTGACGGAAAGTCCGATGCAACCGATCAATTCCCGAATGACCCCAACGACGGTGAATACTCCGACTCTGATGGTGACGGTATTCCTGATGCTTACGATCCTGACTTTACCGAGTCAGGCGCAGGCTCAGGTAACGGCGGCACCGAAGGCGGTGGCGAATCCGAAGCAGGTGGTCAAGGAGAAGGCGAAGGTCAAGGACAAGGTCAAGGACAAGGTCAAGGACAAGGTCAAGGACAAGGTCAAGGACAAGGTCAAGGACAAGGTCAAGGACAAGGTCAGGGACAAGGTCAAGGACAAGGTCAGGGACAAGGTCAAGGACAAGGTCAGGGACAAGGTCAAGGACAAGGTCAAGGACAAGGTCAGGGACAAGGTCAAGGACAAGGTCAGGGACAAGGTCAAGGACAAGGTCAGGGACAAGGTCAAGGTCAAGGTCAACAGCAAGGTGGTCAACAAGGTCAACAAGGCCAGCAAGGTCAACAAGGCCAGCAAGGCCAACAAGGTCAACAAGGCCAGCAAGGTCAACAAGGCCAGCAAGGTCAACAAGGCCAGCAAGGTCAACAAGGCCAGCAAGGTCAACAAGGCCAGCAAGGTCAACAACAAGACAACGGCCAAGGTCAACAACAACAAGGCGGCCAACAAGGCGGCCAGCAAGGTGACCAAACCAGCCAAGACCAGAACGGACAAAACCAGAACGGACAAAACGAGCAGCAACAAGGTCAGACGCAAAACGGACAGCAAGGTCAACAAGGCCAGCAATCCGAACAGCAGCAAGGCCAGCAGCTCGACAACCAAGCTGAGAACGGAGAAAACGACAACGACGGCGACGGAATCCCTAACGATGTGGACACCGACGACGACAATGACGGAATCCCCGACTCAATCGATGATTCCCCAATGGATCACGACAACGACGGCGTCGATGATGCTGAAGATGACGATGATGACGGCGACGGAATTGACGACAGCGAGGAAGTCAACGACGGCGACCCCAACACCAACATCTACGACCACGACAACGACGGAATCTCTGATTCAGTCGACCTCGACATCGACAACGATGGCATTGACAACCGAAACGATATCAGCGACATGGGCGAAGACATGTCACGAGACCACGACAACGATGGTCTCAACGACGCCGATGACACCGACGACGACAACGACGACATCCTGGATGTTGACGAAGCCGACGGTGCATCCGGTCAATACCGCTACGACCATGACAACGATGGTATCTGGGATCTTACCGACAACGATGATGACAATGACGGTCTTATGGACTGGTTTGAAGTCAACGACGGAAACTCCCTTACGGGTCAATTTGATCACGACAACGATGGACTTGAAGACCACGAGGATGACGACGACGATAACGACGGCATCCTTGATATCTACGAATTCTGAAACTGACGTGAGCCAAAGGTCTGTCAAAGAACCGACTCACCAGAGTCGGGTACAGCAGGCGCTTTGGGGCTTCGGCCCCATGGCGCCTCCCCCCTTTTTCTTTCATCATTGGAAATGATACGAATTTCATTCTGTGATACGCAAGTGCCCAATCGCGCCACGCCTTTCAAATAGGGTATTTCGGTGGGAGATTGATTACGAGGTGTCCGCATGCTCTCAAGACTAGAAACAAAACAAATCGAAGAACGCCAACAATTCTCCATGGCAATGATAATTGTATTCCTGATGCTAACCAGCACTTTGTTGGCATTTGTTCAGGGCATCAATGATGGAGATGAACCAACAACCCAAACTCGCCTGATTGAAGGTGATACCATTGGGCAATCACTCGCCCAATCCACTTACCAAGCCGGTCAAGGCAGTTGGAACGGACCCCAAGATGGCGTAGATGCCTTCGCCCATGAAGCACTTTCCAACATGATGTGGTCCGACCCCGGAGTTTCATCCGGAATCATCACCGACCTTTCAGTTCTCGAATCCGTAATTCCATTGTATGCGCCTATGCTTGAGGAAACCAATCTCGGCGATCACGATAACGATGGTGTTGACGATTTGAATGACTTGGACGACGACAACGACGGAATTTACGACCTCCTCGAGCGATTCGATGGTTGCTATGGAACGGACCCATATGACCACGATAACGATGGAATCCCAGACGTTGACGACTGGGACGATGACAACGACGGAATTCTTGAAGGACCTCTTGATTACGAGGCGCTTGAAGCCCTTGGCCTTGACCCACGTAACGTTTCATCTGACCGTTACCTAGACCCAAGCATCGTGCACTATTACCCCAACATTGGAGCTGTCGGAGACTTCTACCTCGCCGACCAAAACCCAATGGATCACGATAACGACGGAGTAACTGACGAAGACACTGACGGCGCAGGTGCAGGGCGTTACGATGAAGACGACGACAACGACGGACGAATTGACCAATTTACCTGGCCTTGCGACCTTGACTCTGATGGCATACCCGATTATTTTGACAACGATGATGACAACGACGGCGTTCTTGACGTCGAGGATTCTCACCCGTACGACGCCACTATTACTCTTACAATGATGGGAGCTGCTATGGCGAGCACAACTGACGAACTAAATTATTCCGCAGCCCGCACATGGGTATTCAATGAATACCGTGGGTACTCAGGCGGTGTAGATTATGTTGAATGGGAGCGAAACCGCGTCAATGGGCCCGGGGCAACAGCATCAGGATTCCAAGCACAAGGTGCGCAAGGAACCCCCTCTTTCAGCACCATTGTTGACGGTGATTTGGATGGTGACGGCTCACCTAACTTCCTTGACCCCGATAACGACAACGACGGTACGCCAGACAGTGCAGATACAGACGATGACAACGACGGTATTCTTGACATGGTTGACCCAGACGATGATAATGACGGCATCCCCGACACATGCGTTGAAATCGATACAAACGGAGACGATATGAGCGATTACACCCGGACAAAGAACGGTGTTGTGACAGGCCTTAACAGCGGGTCACTTCAAGGCGGTACGGGTTACATCACCGCAACCAACGTACCTGCAAGCGGGGCCGGAATTGACCTTCTTGTTGACATCGTTGCAACAGGAGGCGCAGTAACTTCAGTGACCATCAGTGACGGTGGCCGAGGCTTCTCTGCCGGAGACACCATTGCAATCTCAGGTGGAAATTCAGGAGCGAGTATTGACGTCGCTACGGTTTCAACCGCAATCTTCCAGATTCCCGGTGCAGACAGTGATGGTGACAATGTAATCGATTGTGAAATTGATTATGATAGCGACCTTGACGATGACCTTCGCCGACCATTTGACCAGAACTACAACGGAATTTACGACTGGTTAGACACAGACATGGGCGGTACAGAATCTCCAGACAATCTCGGAAACTTTGCTGTTGGAGGCGCTGACATTCCCTACGATACCGACAATGATAATATTGACAATGAAAACGATTCGTTCCCATTGGACGATAATGCTATCGTTGCTACTTGGAACTGCCCAACACAAGCGAACCCCAATCCGGTAAATTCGGATCCAAAGTGTCAAACACGCCGAGCATCGTTTTCCCAATTCAACGATTGGGACGGCGATGGAGTTGACAATTGGGATGACGTGGATGACGATAACGACGGTATCATTGATTTACTCGACATTGATTGGGACTGCGACTTGGACAACGACAACGATTTGCACGTCATTAACGGCGCTCTCTTTCGTGACGATGGGCCCAACGACGTTGATTCTGATATTGACGGGGATGGACTAGAAAACAGCATAGATTGGGACGACGATAACGATGGTGTATCGGACCTGTTTGACCCAGACGACGGAAACTGTGGTGTTCTTGATTACGACGCAACCGACGCATTCGGGACTCCATATTACCCAGTCAATGATGGAGGCGACCTTGACGGAAGTTCGGACGGTCAACTCTACGGAACCAACGCCACAGACCACTGGAACATGGTCTTCCAACACTATCCTTTCGCCGACGTTGTTCTTGACTACAACGGATACGACGCAACCACCACTCCAGTGACTCCTGGAACCGTGCCAGAATTTTACTGGTTCTTCTTCGCCCGCTGGTCTCCATACAATGGAGCCAATGAGTGGGATATCGATTCAGACGGCGACTCTCTCATCAATGGATTGGACATTGACCAAGATGCCGACGGTATGCCAGACTGGTGGGACCAAGACGAAGGTAATGACGGAGTGCTCGATATCAACGACATCAAGATGGGTGGAAGCTACAACCTTTCCGTTTGTGGATGGACCGCTGGTAACCTTGCACAAGGATACGTCTGTGGATACTCTTATGCTCTAGCCTACAAGATGCCTCTTAACGGAGTCAACGCACAATTCGGCTCTCCTTACTCAACCCGTGCAGACGCTAACTTTGACCAAGGTGCAACAGCAGGTGGCCCTTCAGGGAACTGGAGTTGTACGCCTGGTGCCCAAGGTGGATGTTATCACTATGACTTCGGTGGCGATGGAAATATTGATTCTGGTCTAACCTATGTGCAAATGAACAACAACCGCGATGCATACGTCAGTTGGGTCGGTCTCGCTACTGGTTTGTGGCAATGGAATACAGATAACGGCCCAGAAGCAGATTTCCCTGATGAATTGGGGGCCGATTTATTCAAGAACGATGTTGACGGAGACATCGACGGCGACTTCACAAACTCAACAGTAGACTTGGACGACGATTACGACGCCATCTACGACTGGTACGATGTTGACGACGATAACGACGGTATCTGGGATTTCTTTGAAATTGATACTAATTTCGACTTGGATGACGACACCGGTCAAAACAACGGCAATTTCTTCCAAGGAACAAACTGCGATGATAACGACGATGACGGTAATGATGCCGACGCCGATGACGACGGATTCTTCCAGTCGGTATGGGACCGCGGTATTCTATCGCAAGGTCTCCGCAGCCCAAGTATTTACGACGTTGACAACGATAACGACGGTATCCCTGATGGGGAAGATCCAGATGACGACAACGACGGCCGCATGGACGTAGACCAGGAACTTCTCCCAGGATGTTTCTGGGGCGAAGAACAATCCACCTTTGACAATGACAACGACGGTATCGTAAACTGGGCTGACGATGATTGGGACGGCGATGGCTTGACCAACACAGCAGAATTGCTTGAAAGCCTCGATGCTCCATTTGACCACGATAACGACGGTGTCCGTGACGATATGGACGAAGATGACGATGAAGACGGTATGAACGATGAAGACGAAGTTCTTCTCTGGCCCTCCCGCTTTGACCGCAACTCAACCAACCCTTGGGATCACGATGACTTTGGTGATGGCGAGGCTATGGCGAACCCCTTGGACGCCGGAACCGGCCCAGACGCAGTTGACAACGACGACGATAACGACTCCCGTACCGACGCTGATTGGGATCAAATCGAGGATGTTGACCTCTCTTCCGATTGGGACAGCAACAACAACGGAATTCTTGATGCTGACGACAAACTACCAACTTACATTACGCTCAACCTTCCAGATAACCTTTGGTTGGATGCACAAAGCCCGGCAATTTTCTCAGGTCACGTTGATTGGTTGAGTCCAGTCTCCGGTCAGGTGGAACCAGCACCCCAACTCCCTGTTCAAGTCCACATTGAGTGGACAGATAACAACACGACTGCTATTGAAACCACCAACGTCCTTACTGACGCAGGCGGAAACTTCAGCGTCGGACAGTTCCTTTATCCTGAAGATCTAACGGTTGGAGACAACACAACCTACAGGGTATACGCCGAAGTAACTGAGATGTTCGTATTCAACGGAAATCAATCTCAATCCTACTACATCGGAGCGGAAGCAAACATGACCGTTGATTACTCAGCATGGACCTATTTCAGAAGCGATGAACAACCGTTCTGGCTTGACTTCAAGGCTCACTATGAAGCGGACTGGGACCGAGGATTCTTTGATAACCGAATCAAGAACTCACCAATCTCATTCTCCATCTTTGGAGGACTCTTTGGAAACCTTACTACGCCTACAAACTTTACCGGATTGGGCAATAACGGTTACCGAACAGATGCGACCGGATGGGCCTCTCTTACCTTCGTCCAAGACTTAGGTATCAGCGGAACTTGGAAGCAGGTACAATTCAATTCAAGCGCCGACAATGGAGCCGGACAAACACTTGGAGCATACGAAGAAATCGTTTGGAATGCTCTAACTGCTCAACACGACCTCGTTTTGGATTCCGTAGGTGAGCCCGTACGCTACAACTACACCAATACAAGCCTCCCTGCCGGCGACATTGAAATCATCGCTCGTGTATCTCCCGAACTTGCCCCCGAGTGGCCATTCCCGTTCTTGAACGGCGATGAAGCAGACCCGTTCTCAGTCCGTGTCATGCATCGCATGAACATCGAGGGAACCATGATCATTGACGGCCTTAGCCCGATTTACTACTACGATGCAACGGTTAACAACGGCGATGGTACCTTTGGTGACTGGGCAACACTATTCCACCAACCAGCTTTGGATGCAGCAAACGTTGACTACAACGATGTCTCGTCGTTCAAGCCTTACCCAAGCTCATGGGACGGAACTCCAAGCAGCCTCACTGGTCAAGCAGCAAGCCTTCGACCGTTCTTGGCCGCTAACGGAACCCATTGGTTCATCGATTTGGTGAACGGCGGAGATGGAAACCTCCCTCCTTGTGGCCCAGTTGACCGTAACGACCCAAACAGCCCAGTACGTTGTGAAATCGTTCCAGAGATGAACACTGGAGAATCCCTCCAAATTATTGGAACGGTTACGAACCGTACCAACGATGCATGGGATCAAGATGCAGTGTCGCTTCAGGTTGACGTTGACAAGAACGGCCAGTTCATCGGTGCCGGTGAAACTGCATTTACGCAACGCCCAATCATGAAGGATGGCGATGCAACTTTCAACTACAACTGGTCCTGGTTTAGCCAATACGCTGCTGGAACCTATGGTGTACGAGTCGACTTTGCTAACTCTGCTTACTACTTCACTGGAAACTCTTCCACGCTCGCAACCACAGGCGCATACATCAACGTCACCGTTGTTGGAACGACAGACTTCATCACGACCTCCGTGCCTCGTTTGTATCGCAACACCAACACGACCATCCAGGCAAAACTTGTCGATAACTCACTTCAGCCTGTGCGAAATGCACCGGTTAACTACACGTGGTCATTCGATGGAAGAACAGGAATCAACTACACGGACAGCAATGGATTCTTTGAAATTCCATTCAACATCTCGGCCCAGGACGATTTGGGCAACTTCACCTTGCAGTTTGAATACCCCGGTACGTCGCTCATGAAGGGCAACACAGCCTCCCAATCTGTCTGGGTCGTATCCCGCACTTACATGCAGGTGCTTTCCGCAGAGGAGAACATACGGCGCTCAGGAGATAAATGGGACTTTACAGCCCAAGTAACCGATGATAACAAGACACTTGTTCTGGATACTGGAGGGTCAGCCCTTACCGGCTCAAGCGCACCAAATGGTGGACTTGTTGACGTGATCTTTGAAGGAACAGACTTCCAAGGCACACTCCATCGCCAGGTTGTAGCAACAGTTGCACCAAGTGCAGGTGTTGTATCGTTGCCGGAGATTGAATCGGATGGTTCCCACCTTTGTTTCTACGATGGAAACGGCGATAATATACCAGACCGAGACCTTGATGGTGATGGTTTGGAGGCCGAGGAAACTATTGGATGTTTGAAATCCAACGTAAGCCCACTCAATCCGCAACTACTTCGTGACGACCCCGAATCCTTCCTTCCAGATGGATTTGGACCGGTCAACGTGATTCTGCGATTCCACGAAACTCTACCAAACGAAGGATGTCAAGAATTGGATGTTAGTTACCTGGGTATCCAGGGAGCATGGGATCCATGTGTCCAGATTCCTGGAAACGACCACTTCCGTCTCGTGATGACCAACAATGCCAACGGCTTCTCCTTGATTGGCCGCACAGTGATGACCGTTGACGATCAAATCGTTTACACGAGTGAAATCGACCCAATGACGGGCGAAGTCATTCCAAAACCAATGATTGTTACCGGACAACTTACTGATGAACTCGGCGTGAATCTTACAGATCGTTCCATCCGCATCAATTACGAGATGGTTAACGGACAGACTGGACCAGTTGCTTGTCAATCTGGAATGACTGACAGCGATGGATACTTTGGAATCACCTGCCCACTTTCTGACGTGATGGCTGGTAAGGCTAAGGTTACTGTAACATACTCTGCTTACGATAACAACGACGCATACCGATACGAGAACAAGTCGGTTCAAACCGAATTTGACGTCTTCTCAAACTCGACGCTTCAAATCACCGAAGTTGGACCGTTCCTGTCAAGTGTTGACCAGTTCGTTGCTCCTAATGGTTCACGATACCCAGTTCTTTACCTCAAGGAATCCTTCCACATAGACGCGTTCTTGGCCCAGTCCAACGGACAGTTTGTTGGTGGAAAGTGCCTCAACATCTATCTTGACCCTAACGAGCAAGTTCGTCCTTTGGCGACCATCCGAACCAGTAACATCGATGGAAGTATTGAGTGGTTCAGTAACAATGATGACATGAACCCAACTCTCAAGGGCGTAGAAACTACCGGTGGTAAACTGGAAGGCTTCCGCACACTACGAGTTGCGTTTGAACCAGACAGAAACGTCCCTGGTGGTTGTGACAAAGACAATTCAGGAGCTTTGAACGGGTCCGCTATGGACGTTGAAGTTCTTGTTCGCTCCCGTGTTGACCTTCAAGTCAAGACCACATGGAGCAATTCGGGTGAAAACGGTGCAGATGTTGGAGATACGATCTACGGGGAAGTTGCCTTGCTCCGAAACCGACTTGATCTTGCTGTAGAAAACGAAGAAATCATCTTCGCCTACCAGTACTTCGACACGAACACCAGCGAATGGGTCCTCTCGGACTTGAACAATAAGTCCCGAACCAATGAACAAGGAATTGCTTCCTTTAGCTGGCAGTTCACCGGACCAACATGTGATGGTGTTCCTGGATGCAGCGGAGAGTGGAGAATAACCGCCTACTACGAGGGTTCAACTTACTTTGCTGCCTCAAACGATAACATTACCCACGAAATCACTTACTTGGAAGGTGGCGATAATTTGGGAGCCAACAGTTTACTGTCTCCTGGAAACCTTGTCGCCTTTGCTATAGTTCTGATGTCTCTCTTGATTGCAGGTGCGGTTTACTACCGTCGTGTCCAAGAGCGCCGACAAGTGCAGGCTCTACGTGGTATCTTGACCGATGCTATGATGCAGCTCGAAGCAAGCAACGAATACATTGCAGCTATCTTTGACTGTTACAAGAGCCTCGTCAAGCACTTCAAGAAATACGGCTTCATGAAGAAGGTCTACGAAACAGCCCGTGAATTTGAGGCTGCAGTCCGAACGGCATTCAGCATGGTCCCAACCGACCAAATGGATGACTTCTTGTCAATCTTTGAAGAAGCTCGATATTCCGAACATACGATCGACGCAACACACCGTGACCGAGCCATTCAAACCCTTAACGGCATCACCAATTCCTTGACGATGTCTCTTGGAGAAGAATCGGTCGTGAAGCGTGTCGACATAGCAAGTTTGTATGAGAACCAAACCAAGGCTGGACAATTTGTCGCAGCCGATGGTACCGTTCGTCAAGCAGGAATCGTTGAAGGCGAAGGCTCAGATTTCAAGATTTGAGGCCGCTAGAAAGTCTATCCTTGTAGGATACATTTGAGCGAGAGCCAGAGCAAATCCGCCTTAACCTTCAAAGGGTGGCGGTCCTGTGACGATTCATGGAAGACTGGAAAGCTCTCATTGACCAAGCTATGCAAATCGAAACCTCAGACACTATTGGTGCTCACGGACTGTACGAAAAAGCTGTACGTGCAGCCCTCGCACAGTCGCAGATGCTCCTTGGTGACCTTGAAGCTGCTCAGATTATCGAATCTATTTATGGCGCTCTCGTGGCTTACTCTCAAACCGTTATGCTACGAATGAAAGCCGAAGACCCTGAAGTCGGAAGCCCAGACCACGCATTCCGCGCTGGACAAGCCTACGGAGTCAGTTGCATCTTGAATCATCTTATTGACCGTTTGACCGATGTAGCAGGTATTACTGCGCTTGGGGCTCTTGACGACTTCTCGGACACACTTCACGACGAAATCATCATTCAAGCCCGCGCTTCCGGCCTTACGGTTGAGCTTCTGGACGCGAAAGGCGAAATCCTCCTTGAATGAATCTGAAACCCCAAAATCGCCTCACTGCTAGCGCTTAAACCGCTGGACAGCGGCGCGATGAGGATTGCACTCGCGTCGGTGCCTTCATAATGGGAGGGACGGTCGGCGACTTGCTTCAAAGCATCGAGGGAGTCAAATGAGTAACCCAGAACGTAAGACAAACGCCCGACTGGTCAACATGATTGGCCAGTTGAAAGCCCAGTCTCGCGACACCGGAGTAGCTGTTTGGCGAGATGTGGCCTTGCGACTTTCAAAGAGCCGTAAGAATTGGGCCCAACCTAACCTTAGCCGTGTAAGCCGCTACGCCCCCGAGGGTGCAACCATCCTCGTACCGGGCAAGCTGCTTGGCTCAGGTGAGTTGACCAATGGCCATACCATCGCCGCCTACAGTGTCAGCAACGGCGCACGTGAGAAAATAGAAGCCGCTGGAGGTCGTTTTATGACCTATAGCGAGCTGATGAACGAAAACCCAACAGGCACGGGGGTTGTTATCCTTGGATGAAACAACCTACGTATTCGATGCCGACGGACTCATCTTGGGTCGTCTGGCTTCTGCCTCTGCGGAACTCTTGCTCAAAGCAGCACGAGAGCACCGTGATGACAAAGTCATCATCATCAACGCAGAGAAAGCAATCGTCTCCGGCCGACCACGATCTGTTCTTGACACCTATCACGCAAAGTATGCGTTGAACCACGCCCGAAAGGGGCCGTTCTACCCACGTATGCCAGACATGATTCTCAAGCGCTCTGTCCGAGGTATGCTACCATACCAAAAGAAGACCAGTGGCCGTCGTGCCCTTCGCAACCTACGAGTTGAAATTGGATGCCCAAGCCATCTGGCCGGCGACCTGCCTGAAGGACACCAACACGGTGACGATAGCAAATTCCGACGAGACCTTCCTGAGCGTTTCATCCGTCTGGGCGACATTAGCGCAGATTTGGGTGCCCCAACGCATCGATGGACCGGAGGTGAACAATGATGGCAGCACGAAAGAAAAAATCAGTTGAATCCTCAGGAAAGCGCAAGACAGCCGTTGCACGCGCATCGGTAAAGGCCGGAAAAGGCCGTGTTCGCGTCAACTCAGAACCTATTGAAATTCTTCAACCTTCACTTGCTCGCCGCAAGTCCATGGAGCCGTTGGTCATCGCCGACGCCATGAACCGCTTGAGCAAGGTTGACATTTCCATCACCACCAACGGTGGAGGAATCATGGGACAAACCGACGCAATCCGAACCGCTATCGCCCGTGGCCTTGTCCACTACAATGGCGGAGCAGAAGGTATTGACGAGGAACTTCGTGACGAGTACTTGCGCTTCGACCGCAGTCTTCTCGTTAACGACCCACGTCGTAAGGAAGCAAAACATCAACTCGGCCGAGGTGCTCGCCGCAAGAAGCAGAAATCCTACCGTTGAAGTGATATCATGATTATTCCAGTACGATGTTTCAGTTGTGGCGCCGTTGTCGCCCACAAATGGGAAGAATTCAAAATTTTGTTGAGCGAAGGCAAAACCGACGCTGAAGCCCTTGATGAAGTGGGCCTCGACCGTTACTGCTGCCGACGCATGTATGTAGGCCACCTTGATCTCATCCAAGAGATTATACCGTTCAGTGCAGCTCGAAACTGAGTTCACAACGGGCCCGTGGGTTAGCTTGGCCTATACTTGGCGGCTGGGGGCCGTCAGACCCCGGTTCAAATCCGGGCGGGCCCATCCCTGAATGACTCTTAGTCATTGACGCGAAGCCTTTGGTTTGATATGGCGGAGAGTTAACGCAGATTCATGCGAAGCCTACCCGCCTTTCTCCTCATCTCCTTGATGGCTACCATGACTTGGGTCCCGATGGTGCCTGCAGCAGACAGCACGGTCACCGTAAATACGACTTGGTCTGGAACTGTTGTTCTTGATGGAAACGTCACTGTTGACCAAGGAGCTGCGCTAACCCTTGAGCCTGGGACAACAGTTGACGCTAAGACATATTCGTTAACGATCGCGGGCACATTGAACGCAGACCAGGTGTCATTCTTCTCCTCAACACCCCCACTGACCCAAGGCTCACACGGCCAAGGGTTGTGGACTGGCCTTGTTATCACGCCAGCAGGGACAGCCACACTGGACGATGTAACGATTTCAAATGCCTCAGCAGCTCTTCGTGTTGAAGGGACCTTGAACGCGAACGGCCTCATTCTCAACGATGCATACCGAGGTATTGCTATTCATGGCGGTACCGCCAGTGTTGACGACCTAACAGCCCGAGGCATGGATTATGAAGCCGTTTATCTTGATTCGGGGTCGCTGACTTTGAGCAACGCCGAAGTGATTGATACTGCTGTTGGACTAGAATCATCAGGTACCGCAACCGTGACCAATTTTGACGTTTCTCAATCCGGTATTGGTGTGCGAGCACTTGCAGGTTCCCTCCATATTGACGGGCTTGACCTTGACGATGCAGCTGTTGGAATTGCGGCCGCTTCCGGGGCGGACATCAATATCTCAAATGTCATTGGAGACAATCTATCAATAGCTATTGATGCGGCAAATTCGGACGATCTCAAGATTAATCAGGCTGTTCTTTCCGGACAACGAATGCTGTTGGGAGTCTCAGTATCGGGATTAGAACTTCACGACGTTGAATTTAGTGCCACTCTTCCGGATACTCGTTACGCGATGGATGTCAAATGTTCAGGGCAATGCGTGTATGATGAACTAACACTTCTCAACACCTCCCGAGGAATGTCACTCTCCGGTAGCGGCACCCATGAATTAACGAACAGTCATATCACGGCCAGCGAGCAAGCTATCTTTGCATCAGGCGCTGGACATTTGGACATCACAAACTCGAATATCATCACTGATGGAGTTGGACTTAACATACAAACGCCAACATCTCTCCTTTCAACGGTTAGCGTGGAATTAGGCGGTGCTCAAACAACGGGAATTGATGTGTTGGGTGGCGTACATGATTGGGACGGCATTTCCATTCACAAGTCCTTCCAATCTGGAGATACTTCATCCATTGGCGTAAATGCTTGGTATGCCGACCTCAATTTAGGCGCACTTACATCTGAGAATACTTCTATCGGAATGCGATTGGAACGAAGCACTGCTAGAGTTACTACGTTCAATGCCCACCAAGGAACAACTGCGGGCCTCCACCTCATTAGCAGTGATTTCACAGGCGTGGACATCTCTACACTTGCACAAAACCATGGTGTCCACTTGGTTGGCCAATCGCATCTTCAAGTGATCAACTTGACAGGGACGCTTCACGATGTGGCCCTACTCATGGAGGATTCTTCTACAGCCAATGTCCGCTTCTTTGAACCGATCAATACGGCACAAGGAGCAGGCGATGCTTCTGGCCAGGGAGTGCTCTATTACGGCAGCGAGAGCTCCCCAACAGTCAATACAATGGAATCTTACTTCTTGGAAGAAACCCCCGTGACGTTCACCGATTTGGACGGCCAACCCCTCGAAGCCAATGTCATTGTCCATGGGTTTGAATTTGTAGCAAACGAGAACGGGGCGCTAAACCTCCCGCTTTCATCTTCAGGCTCTCTCATAGATGCCACGTACGAAGGAGCTGGCGTTCGTGTTGTACTTACGGGCGGTTACATCGGGCAATCCGTTCAGGTTCCGATTATTCCAACAGGGGATTGGACCATCCCATCAACCAAAGTGGTCATCTTAGGGGCTCGCCCCGACGGAGCCTCCCATCAACTAACTGGCAGCCTCACGATTTCAGACGGAGCTCAACTTACGCTCATGAATACCAATCTCATTGTGCCGGAATCAGAATCGGTTTCTCTCCTCGGCACCGGCGTGTTAGAGGGCGAAGGAAGTATAATTCAAGCGCCATCGCTTTCCGTATCTCCTCAAGGACGCCTTGGGGCAGTTGCAAGCGTTGTTGATGAAGAATCCTTTTTGACAATTAACAGTAATGTGTCGTGGAACTGTGCCGTTCAAAAACAGGTTAACGGGATTCACTTTGACGGTAACCTGGCGCTACAGCCGTATTGCGAGGTCCGTCAAAACGAAGGAAGAGTGCCTCCGCAAGTATCCGTTCTTAACGATGCTAAATTTGAATCTTTTTCGCAGGCATACGTGACGGTTTTGGACAAAGGATCTCCCCTAGAAGGAGCGTTGATTTCTGTTGCTGGAGCAACCACTCAGACAAATAGCGACGGATATGGCCTTGTTTCCCATCCATCGCTTGTTGTTGATAGTTCAGGTGAGACTTGGTATGGAACAGTGATGTTAACGATTTCAGCAAACGGCCTTTTAGATTTCATCTCATGGGATACAAACACTTCGTTTGAACACACCTTCATGGCCTCAACTCTTCCATCTGGAACGGTTAACGATTGGCTGGTTCTTGAGAAGCAGTGGAGCCCATACACGCTGGCGTCGTCCCTCGTACTCTCAAAAGATGCGACCATGACGGTCCAAGACGGTGTGTCGCTTCGAGTATCCAATGGAGCAACTATTACCGTGAACGGCACATTGGAGGTGGATGAAGCCACGCTTGCCTCCACTGGCTCAGGTGCACGTTGGGGTGGCCTCATCCTCGGAGATTCCGCTGGAGCATCAATTGACCTAGCAGGTACAACACTTGTGGAATCCGCTCCTGCCGTTCGAATTGACGGTGATGGTTCTTTCAGTGCTAATGGTGTATTCTTTGCTCGCTCCGCATCGGAGAGCCTCATCACCGTTGAAACAGGAAGTAATGCAGCGATCCAATTGAGAGATTCCCACCTTCAAGACGCTGGAGACGGTTGTCTCAGAGTCTTCCAATCCACCGGTATCTTATCGATATCCAACGTAACGCTTTCAGATTGCGGCGGCCCCGGAATGTGGGCGCGTCAGTCAACCCTTTCTGTTTCAGGAATAACTCTAGGAGATGGTATTGAACAAGGTCTGGATTTGACAGGCGTCACCGGTCAGGTTGACGGAGTCCACGCGCATGATTTCAACGGAACAGGAGCTTTGATTTCTCTCAGTTCAATTGATGGAACCTTCGTACTTTCTGATGTTAACGGAGTAACGGGAGGCCTTGGTGGGATCATAGGTTCAGAAAACAAAGCACTGAATCTTCAAGACATCAGCCTTACAGGTGCACCAGGAATTGATATTGACCGAAGCGCTGGAACAATTACAAACGTCCAACTTTCGGGAGATGGCTCTGGAACTGCCATGGTGTTTCATCACGGCCGTTCGTTGGATACATTGTATCTCACCAACCTGACTATTGAGCAGTTTGCAGTAGGGCTTGGCTTGCACCTTGATACCAACGAACAAGCCACACCTCTCATCATTCGGGCCAGTACTATTGACGCCAGCACTTCACTTGCGACAGAGGGCTATGATGTCCGATTCGAAGACACGACTCTTCTCGGGATTATTGAGAATTATGGAGCGCATGTTGATTTGGTTGATGGAAGCCATAATGGAATTGAGGCATCAGAAGGCGGCAGTTTCAACGCTTACCGCACCTTTGTTCTTAGACGCGCAGCGCAGCGGGGCTCCAGTGAACGCTGAGTTCACCGTCCAATTCCCAAACTCATCTCTTCCAGAGATGCACCTTGCGGGGACGACCATAGATGCTGAAATCCTCGTTCGAATGATAACGGATTCATCCGATTCTACTGCAACTGCAGCATCCTTTACCGCCACCTCCGCAGGGTCCCCGTCAGCCTCAATCTTTGTTGAATCACTTGCAACAGCGGACCGTAACGTTGTGATTTCACTCGTTGTCAATCAGGCACCAACCGCTGAACTTACCGAACCAATGGCAGGTGGACGTGTGATGGAAGGCGATTCTATTCGAGCTGCGGTTCGCGTTCAAGACGACATCGACGGCGTAGAAAGCATCATCATTTCATGGAAAGTTTACGATGTTTCAGGCAACGCTGTCCTCCAGAATGGAAACGAACCAGTGTTCAACATCACCGATCTAACAGCAGGGTTCTATGTTGTTGAAGTTACAGCGACCGATTCCTATGGTTTGTCATCCTCAACCTCTGTTGATATTGAATATACATTGCTTGATACCGACCTCGATTGGTTGAGCACATGTCAGTCTGACACTTGGTTCGACTCAACACTTGGGCGAACCTGTGGCCCAGATATTTACGATTTGGATGATGATAACGACGGATTTACCGACGTGAAAGATGCCTTCCCATTGGATGGATGTGCTTATTTGGACACCGATGGAGATACCCAGCCGGACGACCTCAACTGCCCGGAGGGAGTGACCTCTTGGCTGACCGTTGATATGGATGATGATGGTGATGGTATTCCGGACAGTCTTGAAGGGGTCGAAGCGGATTCAGGCAACGATAACATCAATGCCATCATGCTTGTTGTAACATTGTTCGCAGCTGTGGTATTGTTGTTCGTTGC
>CASIBY010000002.1 GCA_949373095.1 Candidatus Poseidoniaceae archaeon | reverse complement strand
TTGTCCGCAGCCTCACAACGTCAGAAGGAACACTCGTAGCGATGGATGATGGGCTTCTTGCTTGGAAACCGATGAATGGGAGAGCTCAACGTATACGGCTTGAGGCCATTCCTACCGTCTTATTGGTGGTCCGGGGCCCGATGGACACTATCGATACAGCGATTGTAGGTAACGCTCGAGGCGAAGTACTCGTGTTCACCCTTCCCAGGTTGGAAATGATTTCAAAATACATATTGGACGGCGGATGTATCCGAGCACTATCCTTGATTGATCAAGGGAGTTTGAATCTCCTTGTTGGAACCCAAAAGGGGAGCGTATGGTGCCTTGATGACCGTAAAAGTGAACGACAAGAAGTTCTATTCAACATTACAGGCCCCGTATCAAGCCTTCACCTAGAGAATGGCATCGTCCATGTTCGGAGTGGATGGATTCATCATATGCATGCATGGGATGGTTCCCAAATCAGTGAAGATGATACGGCGAAAGATTACTCTCGTGGTGGACACAAGAGATTGGATCGTTCCTATGCCATCGGCTCTGTTCAACTCGCTTAGACCGATTCCTTTTCATCAAGAGGCCATGGAGAGATGGGCGTAAGCCAAAGAGCAGTTGGTGCAGGTCTGTGCCATGTTGCTGGCGGCTTGCCATCATTTGCAACAGCCTGATTGAAAAATTCAATATGTCGGCCTAGAACATCTTGTATGTGCGCTTTGCCCCGAATCGCTGGACCTTGAAAGGGTACAATCGATGTAGGTTGGAGCCGCTTGATTGTTTCAAAACTCTTGATGAGGTCAATGAGCGAACCGCCAGGTAAGTCCCATCTCGTAGGTCGGTCGGCCCGAGGCAAAAGGGGGCCAACGATGAGTGTTGAAAGGTGTGGAATCAAGAATCCCATTCCCTCTGGAGCATGCCCTGGGAGCCAGATGGCCTCTACATCACCGTCACCAAGCGCAAACACTTCGTTATTTTCAATTGCAGTAGTTTGGGTTGGAGGCATGTCGGAATCGTACCGGTTCGCCCATGTGGTGAAGAAATCTCCTGTTTCGAGAGCGGCTTGTCCTACGCCGTGAATGTGGACTGGAATGTTGCCGAACGATTCTGAAATGTGTTTGGCACCTCCTGAACACGGATAGCGACGGGTGGTTAAAGCGATTCGATCGAGAGGCTTCTCTCCGAGTTGCCCTCGGATTCGTTCAACCTGAAGGGACTGATACCACGAGGTCCCTGCATCGATGAGCAGGCTCCCCAACCGCCCCGATACGATGACAGCATTGCCGTCGTGATGGATGGCAGGAAGCCTGACAACCTTCATGTCGTTCATCGGAGGAGGACGCAGAACTTCAACATACCCGATGGCTCAGGTTAGCATCAAGTCAACCCGCGACCGCCTCCGAAGCGCTGAGGTTGTGATTAAATAGGGGAATTCGGTGGCCCCACCATGGCACGATTCCCAGAAGCAGAAGCCCGCTTGCTCCACCGCAAGATTTGCATGCGATGTAACGCACGCAACGCCGTTCGTGCCGCCCGCTGCCGCAAGTGCAGTTACAAGGGACTCCGTCCCAAGAACATCGAGCGCAAAGGCGCATGATGTCTCTCTCAAACTTAGCCCAGCCAGGTCATTACGAGTGCTGTGGGTTCACCCAAGAGCACCAGTGGCAGTACTGCTGGGAACAAAAAGACCAGCAGAGGCATCTTGAAACTCACCCACACGTGCTTCGACGCCGAGTGCTTTGAGAAGTCTTGATTTGTTGTTGGAGTTCTTCTTCAGTTCGGCGTACGCCGAGGTGCTCTTGAGCGGTGGATGACCTCACCCTCGCCGTCTGGCCGTACCATTGTCGTCGTCAACATCCATACGTGGCGTTGCATGACCTCATCGATTGGAATTTGTAGTGGCATGCCACGCAAGGCGTAGGTCTCCGAAGGAACGAAGGGTTCCTTTCTTGAGGTTTAGAATGAGCATGATGAATGGTATCAGCAAGAAGGCAAGTCCGCCCCACATCAGCAGAGCCACTGCGACCGGTAGAGCTACCAGCGTTTCCCCCATCACGGAGGAGAATGGTGTTGGAACGGTCGCCCACGAAGGGAAAGACGAGTGTGCAACCCACATGAGGGCTTTTGCATCTGCACCCCCGTGCAAGAAGCCGCAAGCCGCCAGGCAACGTCAATGACGAGAATGACCAAGAAGACTGAGGCCGTCCTCCACCAGAGCATTCCGAGTTCATCACCTTCGCCGAGAATCACCTCTAATTGGAGCTGGTCGCTTGGTATCGGATTGCACCGGCAATGAACCCAATCAGCGGATACAAGGTACCAAGCAATGAACACTCGGTCCATTCCGGAACCAGCTCGGGCATCTCGTAGCGTTGGTCTGCCCGAATACCGACACACCCGCATAGGCGACAACGCCGAAAGCCGTGAGGTAGATGGTCCAGTCTGCACCTTGAACCATGAGGTCAAGACCCCAAAGAAAGATGGCAGGTTTTGCCCATACAATCCAGTGCTCATTTGGAACTCGGCGATCTTTGTGGTCCATCCATGCAGCCCAAGCCATCCCGAGCAGTAAAACTCCGACACGGGTCCATCCCAGCACATGGTCTGTGGTGACCTCCATGAGCAGAGGAGGAAGGCCATCAATTTAAAGACGGTCACCGACGACCTAACTTTACCCCCAACTGGTGAGAATATGGATATCGAAGAACGATTACAACAAGTCGCCAGCGTCATCAACCAAATTGACGACCCCAAGGTCCCCCGAAACATTCGTCGTCAAGCCAAAGAAGCTTGTGATAATTGGTTGCTCAATAAAGGAAAGAAACTCGATGTGCGTATCGCAATGGCCCAATCCAAACTTGAAGAACTGTATGAGGACCCAAATATCCCACCGGAATTTGGAACCCTCATTCTTACGATTAACACAGAGCTTGAGCGTATTCTCACAGCCGTACTGTGAATTCACTCTTCTTCATCATCGTCCAAGGCGAACACAAGTTTTCCTAGGAACACACGTTCCATGACACTTAGTTTACCCTCTGTGACGATATCATCAAACTGGTTCTGCCATTTCCGAGAGGCCGGCATTAATCCAATACCGATGTTGATGAGACTAATTTGATCAAGACTCAGACGCCCTCTACGAAGGGCGTATTCAGCAGCGACACGAGCAGACATAATTGCGACTTGTTGGTCAGTATAGCCAAGAACAGTTTGCAGTTCCTTGAGCATTCGTTCCTCATAAGCCGTGATACGACCGTCTTTGATGGCTTCTCGCCAAGCCTCTTCCAGCGTTGGCGCACGTTCGGATAGGAGAATTGCCAGCGGCCGAGTTGCCTCAATATTTTCTAACACAATTTTCAAGATAACCACAAGTGGAATGGAGAGAATCATACCAATGATACCCCAAAGCCAGAAAGAGAATGCTGTCACGACGAGGAGCAATACTGGGGAGATATCCAATGCACGGCCTGCCCACCGTGTTTCAATCACATTACCCCAGAGTTGCTGATTCGACAGAAGTAAAACCGACAAAAATACTACGGCTGTAGGGTCAAGGAAAATGAATCCAATAATCAGCGGTGGAATCGTTGCAAGTAATGAACCGATGTAAGGGACATAATTTAGTAAAAACGTCAAGAGCGCCCAAGTAAACCATAAGTCGATTCCGAAGAATAACATGACAATCCCCGCACAAACTGCGGTACCTAGGCCGACTCCAGTTTTGACAACAACATACGTGTTGACACTGGCTTCAATCTGGTCTCGTATCATATGGACACGTTCACTAGCACCGCCAGGCCATGCTCGCTCAATACGTCCTGGAAGTAAACTCGCTTCAAAGATGATGAACAGAAGGAAGAATATCACAGTGATTCCCATGATGAACAACGAACCAACACTAGAGAGCAATTGACCGAAGAGGTCTGATAGTTCAGACCCATCTGAGAATACGCCCATTGTAGCCATATCCTGCTCAAAGGTTCCAGTTACAGTTGCACCCGAATCCATGATAGCATCGCCAAAAAGTGAGGAGTTTTTTAGGTCATACCAACGATCGTTCAGGGACTCTGTATATTCTGCCATCCTCACATCATTATCGGCGAGATTTGCTGCTTGCTCGTACGCAAAGAAGCCGGCACTTAGCACTACAAGGATGGCTAGCAAAAGCATCGTGATGTAGGATAGCATGACAGGAAATCCTTGTTTTGACAAGGTATTCGCACCAGGCTTGAGGACAAAATAGATTCCCAAGGCAATGAATAGCGGTTGGAGAACATCAATCAGATAGATGAGCCAGATGGTCACCAATGTCATCAATATAGCTGCATGTGAGAACATACCGAGGCGGTGACGGAAATGATTGCTGTCCCATATGCGACTCTTCTCTTCCATGTTTGCTCCAATGCCTATGACCACTTCAAGACATCTCAACCAATTATTCTTCAGATGAGTGCGCTTCAGGAAGGTCCAAATGGGGCAGGCGCCATGTAAGTAGGGTGGAGACAATCATTAGGAATCCACACAAGTGAAAGGCGGTGTGGTAATCCCATGGGAATGTTCCACGAACGGTCAATTCCCATACGATCCCACCCGTCAAAGGCCCAAGAATTCGAGCGAACGCTCCCAATGACTCTTGAGCACCCATCACCAAACCTAGTTCATATCCTTCATTGCGAGCAATCTGAGTCAAGTAGGTAGAAGAGGAAGGTTGGAAAATACCGTTCCCGATAGCAATTAAGGAACATACCACAAGGAGCCCAAGCCAAGCACTACCTGCTTGAGTATAAGGTACCAAAACCAGCCCAAGTCCTGTGGTCATAGCGGCGTAAGGAATTAGACGGCGAGTCCCAAATTTCCGAGTGAGGGGTCCAATAAGTGCCCCTTGAGTGAAGATTCCGAAGAGACCTATCATTGCGAACACTCTGCCGTTGTCTTTTTCGCTAAACCCTAAACCTCCGTTAGCTACATCCATTTCCGTATAGAGAATGAACACTGCATGCATGACTGTAAATCCGAGTGTGAACAACATGGTGACCCAAATCATGGCTCCAACACTACCTTTCCTGAGCATTGAGAGCGAGTTCGTGAACATTCCCTTCATTTCTTCGCCCCATGAGCGTCGGTCATGTTTTGACTGTGCACTCAAATCAAGAGATTCGGGAAGGTATCGAAGGGCAAGAATAAACGAACCAGTTGAAAGAACGCTTGCAATCACACAGGGCAAAAGGTAGGGGTAGGTGTCGAATACAGTCCCAACGAAAAAGTCCCATCGTTCTGCCGGGCTTGAAAATTCTCCTCCCAAAAATGGACCGATGGTAAATCCAAGGCCAAATGCCGCCCCGATAAGACCCATGCGAGTGGCTAGTTGTTGAGGTGTGCTCACATCTCCAATATATGCTCGGGCTACGGCTATGTTTCCGTTAAACACACCTGCGAGGAAACGAGCGCCAAACGCGAACATGAGGGTGTTGGAAAAACCGAACGCCGTAAAGAAAACGGTATTCCCCACAAGTCCAATCATCAATACGGGCCGACGTCCAATTCGGTCTGATAGTGCCCCCCAGAAGGGCGAAAAGAGAAACTGGGCGGCAGAATATGAGGTCATCAACAATCCGACCCAAAGTCCAATTTGGACGATCCCTTGTGCTTCGGCGAGGTCCTTGACAAGATAGGTCAAAAACGGAATAATAATTCCAAAACCGATCATATCGATCATGGTCACCATGAACAAAACAAATAATGCAGCCTTGCCGGTTGTTGATGCATCTTCTTGTTCCATCAACTCACCGTCCTTTCCAGTTCAGCCTTATTTTTCTAGTCCACTACTGGTATTTGGGCGACTCAAATATTTTGAGTAACCTTTCAGACAAGCGAAATCTTAGTTTGAACCTCAGGAGTGAGTCGGTCAATAACCGCTTCCAATCGCTCCACGAGACCTGCTTTTTGTTCGTGCTTAATCAGCGCATACTTCATGACTTCATCCAGTGTGTCCACAGCGACGACTTCAACCATCTTTTCAAATCGCTCATCAAGAAGAACATCTTGCATGTTTGCTCGGGGTACAACGATAGTTTTCACACCCGAACGAGCTGCTGCCTCAATCTTGGCGGTGACTCCACCAATTGGAAGAACTTCTCCACGCACTGATAGGGAACCAGTCATAGCCAGATCTTGGCGAATCGGGATGCTTTCTAGGGCTGAGATGATAGCGGTTGCAATAGTAATCGAGGCAGAATCACCGTCGACGCCATGAGTATCAACGAATTGGATGTGGATATCATAATCCGAAATATCCTTGCCAGTAAGTTTCTTGATGACTGCACTGACGTTGGTTACGCTTTCCTTAGCGAGGTCAGAAAGACCGCCCGTAGCGTGAATCTTACCTCCACCGCCAAGCGATGGAGTGACAAGTGCCTCAACAGGTAACATAATTCCACTGAAATCTGAAAGCCCGGAATTAGCCCCGAGAACAGCAAGACCGTTGACACGACCAATTCGTTCTCCAGTATTGACCAGCATTGCGTAATCTTGACGACGCTCAATCATTCGGTCTGCGACTTGTTGTTCGAGCGGCTTTGCAATGTTACGTGCCCCGAGAACATGTTCTGCGGATGTGAGTGGGGCACCTGCTTCAACAGCGAGGTCTCCAGCGATACGAACGAGTCCGCCAAGTTCACGTAGGCGAAGAGATAGTTTTCCTCGACGACCAGCTCGGCGTTGAGCTTCTCGCAAAATAATAGCTACCGCACTCTTGTCAAAGTGAGGTATTTCACGGACGGTGTCCAAATCCCGGCGAACTTCTTGAGCAATAAAGCGAATCAAGCGGCGGCGATTCCTAGATGTGTCCGGCATTTCAGAATTCACATAGACCTCGTAACCGTATCCACGGATACGACTTCGAAGGGCAGGGTGCATTCCTTGTATTGCATCGAGATTCCCTGCTGCAATCAAAATGAAGTCACAAGGAACTGGCTCGGTCTTTGTCAAAGCACCTGATGAGCGCTCTGACCGTCCCGAAATAGGGAATGCACGCTCTTGCATTGCTGTGAGTAGAGCTTGCTGCTCCTCTAGACGAAGAAGGTTAATCTCATCGATGTATAGAACTCCCTTGTGAGCGCGGTGGATGGCTCCAGGTTCAACTCGGTCGTGGGCAGGAGTTTCCATGCCACCTGACTGGAACGGGTCGTGACGAACATCTCCGAGCAGTGAACCAGATAGTGTAGCAGTTGCATCGATAAAAGATGGAAGAGCATTTGGCTCATGCTTTACGAGTACTTTCGGGATACGGCTATTATCAACAGACCCGAGACGGCTACGGATGAACATGTATCCAAACACGAGAAGGAATCCACCGAAAAGCAGCGTGAATAAATCTCCGGATTGAAGAGCTGCAATGAGAATCAAAAAGCCAATTGCGGCAAAAGCAATGAACAACATCTTCTGAGATTTTTCACGTTGTTGACGAATTGCTTCTTTCTGGACCTTTACAATTTTGTCAGCACGGCCAGAAGGCACGGTGCGAACCCGAGGTACGTTCTCATCGTCTTCGTTCGGGTAGACAAGAACATCCTCGAGGGCATCACGAGGAAGCAAATCTGTCATTGAACGGGCGAGCATAGACTTTCCAGTGCCAGGGTCCCCTATCATCAGCATGTGACGGCGTTGTTCTGCTGCTTTCTTGATGACTAGAGAGCCTGCCTCTTGTCCAATGACTTGGTCTACAAGACGTTCCGGCATAGGTACATCCTCGGTGGATTCGAAATCTACTGTTGAGATCCAGTCGCTCACGGATGAGTTGAGGACTTCATCACTACCACCCGCTTCAGGGGCCCAAACTGTGACTTCTTCAACAGGAGCCTCATCAACATCCTCTTGAGCAGCGGGGGCCGCTGGTTCTAGAGCGTCTTCATTAGCCATATTCTAACCTCAGTTGTGCTCCCCTTTAGGGGTATGCTTTGGACAAGAATTGCTTACCCAATAAAAACATGCAATCAGTATTGATTCATCTGGTCAAGATATTGTTGCCCATAGTATGTCCATTGTTCCATGGTCCATCCGGCAGGAAGCCCACCTGGAGGTAATGCCGGACCTGCGACTGGTGCAGGAGCAGGCATGACGACGGGCTGAGCAACGGGTTGTGAAACAGCCGCTGGAGCCACGTAAGCAACGGGTTGTTGGAAAATCTCTTGGGCGCCACCGTACATTGAGTTTGCAATTGCATCGTGGGCAGGAAGAGATGCTTCGTTCCATTTGGTCTCTATGACATCATCCTTGCCGCTTCGCATAAACATCAAACCAAGCAGTGAAGCGACGATAAGAATACCGATGACCATGATAATGACGTTGGTATCAAGGCCGCCGGACTCATCCGTATCATTCGCGCTCATGACGTTATCTGACGGACAGTCAGCTCTTTCATCTTCACAAGCAAGTTTGAAATCAGCGTTGAGCTCGACAAGTTCTGCTTCCATAGCATCAGTATCGCCATCTTCCGATTCAATGGAAGCCTCAAGGGTTTCGATCTTTGAAGACAACTCCGTGATGTAATCAACCAACATTTCGTCACCCATATCAACGGGCGCTGGCATTTCTTCGGTGATGGAGAACTTCATCCCACCGTCCAAAGAACGGTATTCGTCGCCGTTATCGCTAACACCGGAGATTTCTATCTTGTAGTAGTCCATGTACTTTGAACCGCTCGGACGAGCCAAATCATCTTCGTTGAAGATGGACTTGATATCAAGTTCTTCGGACCAGCCAACATTTGACTTTGCAACATTAAGGGAGGTTTCACGCAGACCCTCACAGGTTCCTGTAAGGTCGCTGCAAAGATTCCAGGTGATATCAATTGTGGTGAAAACAGGTGCGGACTCGGTAAGCATCATTGTTGCCGTTGGGGTTTGGCCAACATAGGTACCATCCAAATTGATAAACATCAATCCACTTCCGTCGTCCTCAGTTGAAAGCGTGAATGGATATGCGTCAAATACGTCTACTGTAATGGTGTAGACATTTGTAGCAAATCCATCAGTAGCAACAACCGACACGGTATGTTCTCCGGTTTCATCAAAGAGAAGAATCATGTTTCCATCTAGAATATTGTAACGAGCTGCTCCTGGTTCAGATGGAGTGACGGTGATGAACGCCTGTTCAACAGGGCTGTCTATATCTGTCATACGAGCTTTGAGATTGATAATCATCTGCTTTCCACGCTTGAGTTGGAAGTCTTCAATATCGGTAAGATCAATCCTTGGAGCGTCGTTAACTGGATTGATGCGAATGGTAATTGTTTGGTCAGAGAATTGTTCTCCGTCACTTGCGCGAAGGGTAACAACGGATTCTCCGTTAACATCGTCATCAAGCGTCCTGAAATTGAGAGTAGCACCATTCGATGTTTTGACAAGGTCGACGGTGAGAGCATCTGGGTTGGTCTGGGAGATGACCTCGATGTCAAGTTCTGCAGCATTTACAGTGGCTCCGTTTGAATCCGTATCGGTTACATACTGGTTAAGGATTAGCGAACCGGTTCCAGATTCATCAATGAGTTGTAGCGGAAGCCCTGACCATCGTGGTTGACCGTTTTCAATTACGTTAAACAGAAGAGTTCCATACGGCGTAATGCCGGTGTCGGAGTAATCTCCGCCATCATCCACAGTAACTTCAATTCCTTTTTGGCCCAATGGACATCCCTCATCGTAAGGGAAGAGGACTTCCACTTCTTGGGTTGCAGCATGCCATGCTACGAAATTAGGATTGCTTGAGGTTATGATCAACTGTGAAAGTGGTGTTTCAGGGTCAGAAATATGCCCAATCATACTTACCTTGGTGCTGACATCGCACATGACCGAGGGAACTGGGTCTGCAACGACAGTAGGCTCACCGTTAGCGAGTTCAAATCCATCGGAACCTTCGGAGACAGCCCAGTTACTGGTTTGCCCTCGTGCGTCTACGGTCCGAGAACGGATGTCATAAACACCAGACGGCATTTCTAGTGTTGGAGAAATCACGTATTGGCGTCCTTCGTTAGGTGTGTCACGGTAGACGATAGAGTCGCCGCCCGAAACAATGCTGGCATCCCACTGGCTCAGACCGGTTGGAGAAACTTCAACCTCAAATGTCATTGAATCAATCGTGTCGATGTTATCGTCTGCACTTCCCTTGGCAAGAATCGTCAAATGGCTTCCTCGCTCTACAACATTGGTATCGATAACTTGTGCTTTCTTTGCGAGTGGTGGGCGGTCGTGGTCAAGTTGTTTTTCTTGCATGTTGTTGCTTGCAGCCATGTCTCCGGTAAGGCTAACCAAACGACTACCGAAGGTGGTCTTCCATGCGTTGCTTGGAAGGGATGAGGTGTCAAAGTCTGCTGTAGCCGACAAGTACGACGAACCTGATGCAACGTTTAGAGATGGAACAGATACTGAATCAATGACAGTTGTTGAAACCCCGTTCTTGTAGTAGAATTCTACTTGGCCACCGTCGGTGTAATCCAAATCACCAGTGTTTTTGACATCAGCACTCAATGTGACGATGTCACCGGTCATGTATGTGGGGTCACCCATGGGGTTAGCCACTGAGAAATCAGTGATTCCGATATCCATTTTTGGACCCATGGTTGAGTCGATTGCATGATAGACGTGGGGACTCGTCCCTCCAACGCTGACTTGGTTCCCACTGATAAGCGCCGCAACAACAACTGCGTTTGACGAACCACCTGCGATCAGACTGGTAGGAACACTTGTCCATGAGAGGGACTGTTGGGAAGATGAGGGAGAAACACTTGCAAACGAGGTTCCTGAACCGGTGCTCTTTGTTTTGTAGGTGTCTCCTGAAGTGAGCCAACTCATCCAGCAGTTGTATCCGTGTGGTAGCGCACTACCGCTACTTGAGTAGGTGTATGTAGTGCATTCTTCCTCAACGACAGCTGCGTACAGCTTCATGTTTGATGCAGCTGAACCTGAGCCTGTGTACTTGTATGAGATATCAATGTCAAATGTACCACCGTTAGCAGATATTGCAGCGGTCATACCATAATCGTTGGTAGAGGTGTGCATTCCGCCCCCTGCGGTGAATTCGTCATCATAGGAGTCAGAGTTTGATGATGCACCAGACTGACGGATGTCTGTACGGTCCCCGAAATATGCATCAGGTGCGCCGCCAGTAGGCCACTGCCACGAGTATGGAGCGACGTTACCAGCACGTGCGGAGTTGGTAGAGCCGTATGAAGCCGACATGTAAGTGACGTAAACATACTCGTCAGGGAAGTCGACCTTGAGTTTGTGATGTGCAGCAGAGCCGCCACCTGCTTTGTAGCAGTGTGGGCAATTGTCTGAAGAGATGTATTGTGCAAATACAACGTGACCTGGAGACGTTGCAGCGCTGTAGACGACAGGCTCGTTGTCCAACGATTGTTGTGTCTCAAGAGGATTCAAATCAGTGGTCAATCCAGTCAAGGTGCTAATGAAAAACAGCAAAACGATTGAGAGAGCCATGGTGCGGACAGTTCCTTTCATACTTATCGGAAGATTAGGACAGTATATGAAATACCCGCATGGATGTCAAAAAACAACATTACTAAGAATGATAGTTTAAATTATTAATTCGATACACTCGTTGTAAGTTTAAGGCTAGGAAGAAGGTGGGGAAAACATGACCAATGAGGCTTGGGCCGTACTTGTGGAAGAAGATGGGAAAGTCCATGTTGTTGAGATGACTTCGGGTTCCCGTAAAATCAAAGGATTGGGAGTATTTGACCCGCTAGAAATAATCACACCAGTCGCAATTGGTGAGAAAGTCGCCATCGGTCAAAAATTACTCACGAGATTGCCTACCCGTCTCCCTGAGCTCAACAAAGGAATGTTACGTAGGGCACAGACAATCAGCTCAAAGGATGCAGGTTGGTTTACCGCACGCTTAGGTATCGGTTCGGGAGACCGCGTCCTCGAAGCAGGAATAGGAAGTGCAGGTTTGTCCCTCCATCTTGCAAGGGCACTAGGTGGGAGTGGAACTCACATCACTGTTGAGCCACGTGCTGAACATGCTGAGGTTGGTTTGGAGAATTTACGCAGAGCAAGAGAAAGTTGGGTTGAGTTCCCAACCCATCATCATGTAGAGGGCGCTATCGAAGAGGTAACAGAAACGATTCTATCTCATTGCGGAGATTTTGACGCTATTATATTGGACCTCCCAGACCATCCTCCAGCCATCGCTGCGGTAGCTCCAATGCTCGCCATAGGTGGACGTATTGCTTGCTATTGCCCGGTGACCCAGCAACTCGAGCGTGCATGGGAAGCATGTGAAGAAGCTGGTTTGAATGTTGAATGGGCTGGCGAATTGATGGAACGCCAGTGGGGACGCGCATCAAAAGGTGGCATGCGCCCCGTAAACGGTCCGTTTGGACATACCGCATTCTTACTCATTGCTCAGCGGTTGTGATTATTCCACAACTCTAATTTTGGTATCACATTTTGGACATGTGAACCGGAACGGTGGTTCGCTTCCCCGAGGAACTCCCAAGCGAGCATCACATTCGGGACAATTGACTTTGCTGTCTCCGTCAAGGCGGCACTCGTTGAAGCCTAAATCCGTAGGTTCTTTCTCTTCTTCACCCTCTTCCACGTCATCCTCTGCATCCACAGATTCTTCCGAATCATTTCTTCGGGAGCGGCGCAGTAATAGAACTGCAAGTGAGGCGATGAGCCATCCAAGACCCATAGTCGCAAGAGTTGCAGGTTGACTAACACTCAGACCCAACGGTAATGAAAGTCCGTTAGGAGGGAGGGCAGGCCCTTCAATTTGAACAGTCATTGCAACTGATTCATCGGTCGCTAAGACTATGCCTCCAAGCGATGAAGCCTTGACGGTGACCGTTACTGTAGCCGCACGAGCGGTGTTAGATGTGATGGTGAGTTTGAAATCAGCGGACGAGCCTGGAGTCAGAGTGTATTCATTGGTGAGGCTATCATCGCTCATCCTTGTCCACTCCATACGCAGAAGACCAGTATCAGTTCCGAGTGTATCCAACTGACCTGTGACTTCGACATTACCCATATTCTGTAGTGTGATGATCGTACTTGTTGAACTGTCCACGCCCAAGGAAATCCTGCTGTCCTCCAAACTTACCGCAACCAATGCGTCATTGGGCCATGCAGGTTCAACTTGGTATCCCACCGCTTGGTTGATGACAACATTACTACGCATTGCACTGACTGCCCTGAATGTGATGCTCTTCAGTCCAGCATTTGCATCCTCTGGAACTATGCACGACCATGGAAGTGCTTCTGACGAAACCCCAGGGGAAAGAGTCACCGAGACCGAAAGCCCACAGTCTTGACCGATTGAACTCAATGTGAATGTGTCTTCACCTGAGCCAGTATTGGTCAGGATAATACTTCCAGATACGGAATCGCCCGGTTTAGCGCTAGCGATATCTCCGAGCAAGGTGATTTCCCCCCCTGCAACCACGGAACTGACAATGATTGCAAAGGTGTCTCCGATTTCACCAGTTGAAGTTGAAGTCACGTTAAGGGTGTAACCGACGCTTCCAATCGCCCCTAAACTTGTTTCACGAGCGGAAATCGTAATTGCTTTGGTCTCACCAGGATTTAGCGAGAAGGTGAGGTGTGAAAGACTGAATGTGAACCAGCTGTTACTTTGTGAAGGAGTTAATTCAACAAGATAAGTATCGCTTGCTGTACCCAAATTGGTCACTTGAACTGTGAGATTGGAATCACCCTGAGGGTGGGCATAGATCCTATTTTCCACTCCATTTATGACGACATCTTGACGGTCATTTACGATAAGGCCGATTGAGAGAACACCTTCCGCATCCCCATCTACAAAGGAAAGTGTAAATCCACTGTTGGAAGCCATAGCAGACAAGGAAGCGGACAGGGTGAGGTTGACTGTTGCTGATTCGCCTTGGCTAAGAACAAGGGTAATATCGCTCAGTTCTGCATTGATATTGGCGGGAAGCCCGAGAATACTGGCAGTCAATTCCAGGCTTGAAGTTCCTAAATTTGACACCTCGATAGGCGTAACAACCGATTGACCTGGGGTGATAAGGATTCGACCATCTGTTGGGCCGGCTACTGAAATTTCGGGGACTTCAAGGACATTTAATTCAACATCCAGTACCTCGGTCACACCTCCATAAGATACTGAAAACCCTTGCTGAAGTTGGCCGAGAATTCCTGAAGGTGATTTTGTATTAACGGTCCAAATACCGACCTCGCCGGGGGCTACGGTTACGCCAGAAGACGACACGAGCGACGTGGTAAGGTTCGAGTGTTGAACCGGGTCAAGGAAATATGTAGCTTCTTCGCTCCCTCCATTGGTAACGCGAACTTCATAATTCGTACCTTGTTCAGGCACCAAATCAACAATTGTTGACGGGCCTGAAAGTGAATAATTAACGAATTCATCAAAATAAATGTCAACGGCTAACAAACTTCCTGGGATGATTTCCGAGAAACCAATATCCGCGCCCAGAAGCACCTGACAACCCATACTGGAATTCGCTTCCTGGAATACAGTTACCGCTAAAGGAACCGATATGACATCACCCGGTTGTACTCCAAGATTTTGTGGAACCGGCAAAGCGACCTGACAGAATCCTCCTGCATAGAGGCCAGCAAACCAATCGATGTCCAAAACGCCATTACCGGTATTTGTGACATTAACTTCGGTCAAAGTGGTCTGGCCTGGGAAGAAGAAATCTCCTTGAGAAGTGAACGACATGCTCAGTGCATTTTCTGCTTCAATTTGAACAACGAGAAGCGTTGATGATGTGACGTTACCGTTTGTTGAACCGATTGTCAGCCTGTACCCGTAATATCCAGGTGCAGAGTCAGAGGGCACAGAGAGATTGAGGGTAACCGTTTGACTAGCACCTGCTGCAAGATTACTTACTTCGTCATCAACCCATTGAAGATACCAACCGTTGGGGATGGAAGCACCCATTCCGAAAGCTGATGCTCCACTCACTTCCCACGGATAGTAGGACATACCAGACGTTTGGTTGAATACCGTGTCGTCAGCTGCTTGCTGAAGTTCAAGTTTCACAGAAGAAGAAATTGCAACCGAATCACTACTGCCAACACAAGACTCACCGCTCATGGTTGAGAACATGACACATGCTGCAAGGTATGACCCTTTGAGCGAAGGATGGCTTCCGTCAGCAGTGTACAAATCATAGAATAAGTTCCCGGCTTGACTAGCATTCGTTCCGTTAGCCTCCACTGCATCATGGATGGATTTGAACGCAAGCCCTACTGGAGCAATCCAAACCGTATTTCCAGCAGTTGTGATGTTCTCAGCATATCTCGTATATCCATCAGTTAGTCGTTCCTGCATTGAGGTGAAGTTTTGATTGATATTGTTGTATTGATGCCATTCGTTAGCAGATTCCCCACTCCGTCGCCCCCAAGTCATAAACAGGACAGTTTCTGCACCTTCTGCCTCAACTTCGGTACTGATATTGACTGCACCATTCTTGCTTGCCTGCCAGTTTGAATCATTAGTTGGAAGAGAAGGAATTTGACTCTGGTCTTGAAGAACGACATAATCCCAATCAGAGCCATGCAATGAGGTATTCCATTGATTCCCAATCATTCCTATATTTTGCCGATGGTCTGCAATATCCATACCTCCTCCAGTGTTAGCATCAACGGTTCCGTTGATTCCTGCGGAGTCAACGATGCCTTCAACAAGCACATCCAAGGTATTTGCTGAGGTGTAACTGTTGCCGTACATAAGAACAGCAAGCGATGAGGTAGAGTTGCTTTGGTTGGTTGAATTGTCAGTGGAATTGGTTCCATTCCCAGTTGAAGAGTTCGTCCCATTAGGCGAATTGGTTTGATTTGCCCACCATCCGGACAAATCCGGTTCAACTTCAACATCAAGGAGGAAGGTGTCTGAAACACTACCGAGATTGTCCGCAGTATAGGTCAATGACAGATTCCCACCCGCCAGGACTGTAACTAGGGAGGAGCTATCGGCGCTCAATGAGGGTTGATAATGGGGTGCTACGCTGAGATATACGGTAATAGTCGAACTCAAATCCTGGTCAGGTTCGGTGATCGTGATGTCAAATGAGCCACTGTCGGTTGTTGTTGCTCCTTCACTCAGGCGAACAACAACAGTGGTATTTTTCGACCAAGTAGGGAAGACATTGTCAACACTAGATTCTACGGGAACAATGTCCCAGTAAGGTGAAAGACCTGAGTCATCAATGCTGAGATTATAGTTCTCAATGCTTGAACCGTTGTTGTTAACGGTGAGGGTGACATTGGTCGTTTGACCTGGTGCCAGAATCACGTGGCTAGAATCAACGGAAAGATGGATACTCGGGTCGGCCGAGACCGTCATTACCAGCGGTGAAAGACCAGTGAGCAAAAGCAAGAGCGTGAAGGCTAGAGCGCGAACAGGTCGGTTGGACATAGAAAGACCAGCGGGAACCTCTTCATGAGACTTCGGGCCGTGAGGGCCGAAAAATTCACGCTTCGGTAAGTGCCTGAAGCAATGCATCATCCAAACGTTCCCATGGGAAACATTGGTCAAAGGGAACTCTTCCAAAGTGACCACCTGAAGCGGTAATAGAGTAAATTGGCCGATTCAATTGCAGCGATGCAGCAATGGCAGCAGGTCGGAAATCAAAGACACGAGAAACTCGTTGAGTTAACTCAGATGCTGAAAGGTCGGATGTCCCGAACGATTCAGCTCGGAAACTTACTGGTTCAGCCACCCCAATTCCATATCCAAGTTGAAGTTCACAGCGCTCTGCAAGACCGGAAGCAACGACGTGTTTTGCAGCCCAGCGAAGTGCATATGCAGCCGAGCGGTCAACTTTCGAAGGGTCTTTTCCGGAAAACGCTCCACCTCCGTGACGACCCATGCCACCGTATGTATCCACGATGATTTTACGTCCGGTCAACCCCGCATCTGCGTAAGGACCGCCAGGGTCTGCGAATCGCCCAGTTCCGTTGACAATAATGGCGCAGTCGTCGTCTAAAAGTTGGGCTGGAATAGCGTGCTCAATCACTTCTCGGCGAATCTCGGCCTGAACATATGAATGTTCTTCTTGTTCAGAACCGTTGAACTGATCCTTGAGCGAAGAATCGTGCTGGATAGCAACGATAACAGTATGAACACGGGTGATGTTTCCATCTTCGTCATATTCGACAGTGACCTGGGATTTGCCGTCAGGACGAGCCCATGGAAGAATGCCTTTTTCTCGGACCATGGTGAGACGACGAGTAATGCGTTGTGCAAGGGCTGCGGCAAGAGGGAAGTAGCGACCTTTGAGTTCATCAAAATCTTCGGTTTCCAGGCATGCATAACCAAACATGATTCCTTGGTCTCCAGCACCCTGTTCCATTCCAGTTCGGTTCACACCCTGAGCGATATTAGCGGCTTGTGTGGTAATGTGAACTTGGACATCACACGTTAATTTCGAGGATGCGTCCATTCCAATGGAGTGGGAGGTATAACCGATTTCAGCAGCTGCCTTTCGAGCAATGGCTTCATAATTAGGGGCAGGCCCGTCGAGTGATACTTCTCCAGCGAGAATGATAATTCCAACGTCTGATTTTCCTTTGACACAGGTTTCAACTGCAACACGAGCATTTTGGTCAATAGCGAGACAAGCATCGACAATGGCGTCTGATATGTGGTCGCACATTTTGTCTGGATGGCCGCTGGTCACTGACTCAGAACTGAAGTAGTGGACCATGACCAATGGCCCGAATGCGCCCCTTAAGAATGAAACGCATGATTCCTGATGGGAAATCGGTTCAATCACATCATAAACCAAGGGCGAATGCTTCATGTTCTCCACCGCAGCCCACCACCCATGACCACTTGGGTTCCAACCGCTTACCGAACGCATACTCTTGGAGAAATCCAGACACTGGGTGCTGATCTCATTGACCAAATCGTGACCGTTGCAGGATTCATGGAGGCAAACCGAGGTAAGGGAGCCATCTGTTTTGTTGACCTACGAGACGGAACTGGAACCACTCAAGTGTTTCTTAAAGCAGATAACATCGGTGCTGAATCTTTGGATGTTGTTCAACGAATGACCCGTGAGTCAACGCTCCAGTTCACCGGTACGGTTTCCCTAAAGCGACCGCCTAAGGTCAAGGAAGGTGAACCGACTCCCCCTCCTGCCTACGAGGTTCTTGCAACTTCCGTAGAAGTGATTGCACGAGCCGAGGCGCCACTTCCATTGGGTGTAACAGACACAGTAAATGTTGAACTTGACACCCGTTTAGACAATCGGTTCCTTGACTTGCGCAGAGCCCATGTCAACGCCATGTTCCGGCTCCGAGGCAAGGTTTTGCAGTTTGGCCGCCAACACCTTATCACTGAAGGTTTCATTGAAACCCATACACCCAAAATCGTAGCCACCGCAACTGAGGGTGGAACCGATCTCTTCCCTATGCAATATTTTGAAACCCCAGCCTATCTCAATCAGTCACCACAATTGTTCAAGCAGTTGTGCATGAGTGGAGGATTGGAACGAGTCTTCGAAATTGGACCCGCTTTCCGGGCCGAAAAGCACGACACTTACCGCCACCTCAACGAATTTATTTCCTTTGATATTGAGTGCAGTTGGGCCAACGATGACGACGTCATGGGAGTGCTCGAACGCATGCTCCACCACATATGGAAGTCTATTGCTGAGGAGGAAGAATCTCAAGGACTCATTGCTACGATTAATGCTTATCGCGCCACTCAAGAAGAGGAAGCCATCGAAGTGGTCGTACCTGAACTCCCGTTCCCACGTATGGAATACTGTGATGCTATTCGCATCATCAAAGAAAAAGGAGGAACCATCGAATGGGGAGATGATATTGACGCAGAGAACTCGGACCTTCTAGCAGAAGACCTTCCTCAATTTTACTTCCTACCACGCTGGCCAATGTCACTCAAACCGTTCTACATCCATCATGTAGAAGGTGAAATCGGCAGCACTGATCAGCAACTCTCCCGAGGATTTGACCTCAACTTTGGAAGGGATGAAATGACATCAGGCGGTCAACGAGAGCACCGAATTGACGTACTTATTGACAACTTGAAGAACATGGAACTTGACCCAGAAGAGTTTGAATTCTATGTTGCAGGATTCCGCCATGGCGTACCTCCACACGCTGGATGGGGGCTCGGAGTTGAGCGTATTTTGATGAAACTCACCGGCGCTAAGAACGTCCGAGAAACCGTATTGTTCCCCCGTGACCGAAAACGATTCTGTCCTTGAGTTCATCCGAACAAAAGTAAATACCCGACACCAAACACAACTATGTCGCACAAAGCATGGGTGATGTAAGGCACCCAAATGCTGCGGTATTTCATGTAGAGCCAACTGAAGGTTGCCCCACCAATAAACAGGCCGAGACACGCCAGAAGGTTGGCTTCAATTGCGAAACCTAGGAACCACAGTGCAAAGAAGTGATGGAGTACGAAAACCCCAGCAGAAAGAGACACAGTAGCCCATCCTTCACCCAACAGAGCTTCTGCTTTCTCAACAATGAACCAGCGAAATACATATTCTTCAAGAACGGAATTACCAACCGTCCAAAAGATGGCTGCTGCAATGTATGTGCTTTGAACCGTGAGCCCAAAAGGTTCCAGTGTTGCACGGAATGTATCCTGGTCCACTCTAGATTGGCCAATGAAGATCCAAGCGAGTACCATAACAGCACTGAACAGCACACCTACTCCAAATCCAACAGCGAGGCCACCTTGCTTGGGGAGTGACCAAGAAAACGGCTTCTTATCCACATAGAGCATCCAAATCAGCGGAAGGCCAAGCATCCATGCCTTGGAAGTGACCCATGCAAGTTGTCCTACAAGTCCGTTACCTGAGCCAAATGAGGCGAAAATGGAAACCGTAGGGGCGATCCCTACCAATACTAAGGCAAGAAGGGAATTTCGTCGAGAGACATCACTCATCAAATCACACCTTTGGTGGAGGCAAGTATGGATAGGGGTCATGCTCCACTGATTCAGCAGTTTCTAATTCATGCGAAACAGGTGTGGAAAAGGAATCCATTGAGGGAGGTGCGAGGGGTATAGTGGCATCTGTAAGAAGCGTTTCTTGATGGAAATCGTTGAGATAGCCGATAGAATTCATATCATCATCGGATTGAGAATGCTTGTAGTAAAATCCTCCAGCACCGATTAGAACTATCAAAAGCATCAATCGGAGGATTACATCAAACCATGAATCAAGTGATGCTTGATTTGGAAATGTATCCAAAGCATTTGCAATGCCATCACCATCGGTATCGTACTTCCCCTGAGCATCAAAGGGGAATTTATCAGCATTATCTCCAAGACCGTCGCCATCGGAATCAAGCCATTCGTAGGCACTGTCAGGAAAGGCATCTGCGTTATCGCCAACACCATCAACATCACTGTCAAGACATTCGGTTGAGTCGTTTAGAAACACGTCTCCGTTATCACCACATCCATCTCCATCGGTGTCAATCCATTCAGTAGCATCTTCGGGGAAGACATCGGCATTATCTCCCACGCCCTCTCCATCGGTATCGTTCCATTCATTAGGGTCTGATGGGAAAGCGTCACGATTATCTCCGTAGGAATCATTGTCTTTGTCGGCCCAATCCGTTGAATCCTGTGGGAATAAATCACTGTTATCACCAATGCCGTCCTCATCGGTATCGTTCCATTCGCTAGCATCGTTTGGGAAGCGGTCATTGGTGTCAGCAAAGCCATCTCCGTCACGATCCGGACATCCTAGCGGATACAAAGACAGCCCGTAAAGCAGGAAACATGCATCCCCATTATCTCCGATTCCGTCGTCATCTGAATCCATCCATTCATCCTCATCTTCTGGAAAACGGTCTGCATTGTCTCCGTAGCCATCCTTGTCAGAGTCAAGACATTCAGTTCGGTCGAATGGGAATTCATCCCCATTATCACCACATCCATCTAGGTCAATATCGCTCCACTCGTTTGGGTCAAGTGGGAATTTATCCTCTCCATCCAGATAAGAATCGCCGTCTGTATCGGGATTGAGCGGGTCACTACCGATTGCTTCTTCAGCGGCATTATCCAGGCCATCTCCGTCGATATCACTGTCTTCAAGGTCAGAACATCCGTCACCATCTAAGTCATAGAGGTGGGTTCCAATGATTCCTTGTGGGCAAGTGTCAGCAACATCCATGACGCCATCGTTATCGTCATCGTCGTCCTCACTGTTTGAACACCCATCAGAATCGTAATCGTTGAGTGAGGGGCTAAACGGGCAGGGGTCTTCGAAGTCGTTGAGCCCGTCGTTATCCGAATCTCGCTGTACTGCGGAGCAACCCGCTGCGTTGACACTATCTCCTTCGGCAGTATTTGGGCAGGCATCAAGGCCGTTAACGACACCATCCGAATCGTCATCCAATTGATTCCATGAACACCCTTGTTGATTGGTCTGTTCTGTTTCATCGGTCCATGGGCATTGGTCGAAAGAGTTCACAATACCATCGCCATCTCGGTCAGGAGTACCAATTGATTCAACGGCATACCTTGCAATAAATTTGTGCATCACCCTAGTGGGGTGGGCTTTGTCAAAAAAGAGGTACTCGTCCGGATTGGGAGCAATTGTGCTTGCACTGTCACATATGGGGAGGGGCAACAGAGTAGAGCTTCCTGAACAGGCTGCATCTTGAGTATTGGTAAGCCCGAGGGCTTCCTTGTGGAGGACGATATCGTGGAAAATAGACCATGCATCAATGGTGTGAATGGTCATTCCTAATTCGATGCGTAAATCTGTAACGATAGTGTCTAATTTGGTATTGTAATCAATGACTTCATCACGAATAGTGGCTTGCTGCGAAGCACTTTTGCTCAGTATTTCGGGAGTCATCTCAAGAGGTGGTAGATTTGGAACAATGAGAGTGCTAGCACCGGCGCCATGCAATTGTCGGATGTGGGATTCCATATTGGCGGAGATTGTATTGGCGTTCGCAGTGCCGTAGAGGAAGTCATTTCCCCCCGCCCAAAGTGAGACCACAGCATTCGAAGGTATCGTTGATTGAACGCTTCCAAGGTAATTTGTAATTTGAGTCCCGACATTCGGTATCACAAGATATGCATAACCACTTCCTGTCTGCGCCCCCCCAAATGCTCGGTTATCTCCTGCTGCTATCCCTGAGCCAATGCTCACTGTCGTACCGTAAGCATCATCCATGTAGCCAAACCAAACTTCACCGTTTGAAAACCGCCCTTGCCAGTATGGTGGTACATCGGGGGTGTTGAGAAATGAATTCTTTGCGTTCCCCATGTCGGACAATGAGTCTCCAAACGAGAGAAGAGTTGCAACATTTGGCATCATCGCCTGTTCAAAAACCATGAATTCAACTGTTTCTTCCCCGATGATGTTTCCATTTTGGGATCGAATTTCAGTCTCATATGAGTAGAAGTGAGAGCCACTGTAAAAGGCTTCTAACTCAACCTCAAACGTGGTGAATGTCCCTGCAGCTTGGAAGTGATGGGTTCCGTTGAGAAGTTGAGAACCATCTTCATCCAGAAGAGACCATGAAGCAGTAAGAGATTGCTGGAAAGGAGCATCGCGTAGCGAATAATCAATGATGACGGTTTCATTTGAAAACCAATCGAAACGTTGCAATGAAACATCGGTGTTCATTGCTCGGCCACTATCGCCTGCTGCCGCCACCCATGAAGGGGACAGCAAAACGAAGAGAAGTGCCCAAATGTGCCATCTCACGGTGCTGCTAGTTCTTTTAGGTTGAAAGGTCTTCCCACGGCATTCACTTCGCAACAGTCATAGGGCCGCCGCAGTGAGTCACTCACATGCCCGTTGACCGTATGCAGTGGGGAGCGGAAGAATGGCAGTATGCTGATCTCTACATGCCCGACGACCCGTCGCCATTTCAACGGAATGTCGGGGTTCCTTGCATTATGCTAATTCACGGCGGTTTTTGGAAAGAAGAGTATACGCTAGATTTGATGCAACCCATCGCTGAAGACTTGGCCGAGGCAGGAGTTGCTGTTTGGAACGTGGAATTCAAGCGCTGGACTGATGGTGATGAAGGCGTTTGGATGGATACTTTGTCTGATGTATTGCGTGCTTGGGGGCAACTCGCACTCCTTCCAGGAATTGACATCACTCGTTCTATGGTAATGGGGCACTCCGCTGGGGGTCAACTCGCTCTAATTCTGGCTGCAAAAGCAGACCGGAAACCTTGGCTCGCCATCGCCCAGGCACCTCTTACCGACCTCGTAGGTGCAGACCATGCTCGTCTTTCGGATGAAGGAGACGCCGTGCGGAAATGGTTGGGTTGTTCACCTGATGAAAACCCTGAAACATGGTCACGCCTCAATCCCGTTGACCATCCACCTAAGACCAGCGTTCTCTTGTTTCACGGTGAAGAAGATACCGACGTACCTCTTCTCCAATCCGAAACATATGCCCGAATTATGAAGGCAAAAGGTGCCGATGTTCAGAAAATTTGGCTTCCAGGGAACCACTATGATATTATTGATGTAGCAAGTGATGATTGGTTGGTTCAGCTCAACGCAATTCTTGACTGGTTGTAGCGAAGGGCTATGACCATCGGCTTCATGGGCAAGGCATGGACCTGCTTGGAACAGACTTCCCATACGCCCAAGGTGCCCTCAGCGGTAAGCACGCCTTGGTTTGTGGAGCCAGTAAAGGAATTGGTGCTGCTACAGCAAAAATGATGGCAAAGGCTGGTGCAAATGTTACTGTTTGTGCTAGAAATGAATCAGCCCTCAGAGAACTCGTAGAAGAATTGAACACCCTCGGAAAAGGGAAACATACTGCCCTCCAACTCGACCTTGAAGACACGGAGAACCTAAACTCCGCCGTCAACTCCTTGATCGAATCATCAGGCCCCGTCCATATTCTCATCAACAATGCGGGGGGACCTCCAGGGGGCCCTCTTATGAACAACAAGGTTGGTGATTTCGAAGTGCCATTCAGGCGCCATCTTCACGCCGCTCACACACTTGTTCAAGCACTTGCACCTCAAATGGAAGAACAAGGATTCGGCCGCATTATCCAAATCATCTCGACCTCTGTCAAGGAACCTATCCCCAACATTGGGCTCTCAAACACTCTCCGTGGCGCTATGGCCTCTTGGGCGAAATCTCTGTCAAATGAATTGCATCCGTCCATCACAATCAACAACGTTCTTCCTGGATTCACCAACACCTCCCGTTTGGATTCACTTGCTCAATCCATTCAGGAACGAACAGGAAAAACAGCAGATGAAGTGCAGGACACATGGCTCTCGCAAGTACCGATAAAGCGCTTGATTGACCCCCTGGAAACTGCAAGTGCGATCGTCTTCTTGACCCTGCCCGCTTCAGGCGGAATCCGCGGTGTTAGCCTAGCAGTTGATGGTGGTCGCCTTCGCTCTATTTGAGGTGAAATCATGGTCAATGAACTGTCTCCAGAACGTGCACGACAAGTGTTGGACATGCTAACTCATGGTGGAGCCATGGACGGAATCAATACATCCCTAGCCCTCCGACTCATACCACTTGCATCGGAATTAGGAGATGATGAACTCGTCAACCGACTCTTAGATCACGCATCCGATGTCGCTGAAGACGATATTGAGCGTGGTTGGGCACGGTTTGAGGGAATGAAAATCTTGAAGGCATCAGCAAAGAATATGCTTGTCCTTGCTGAAAGTGCTGAAACAATGGACCTCGGAAATCAACTTGCCGCTGCTGTCCACCATCACGTTGCTTTGCTGCACATGTCGAATGGAGCATTGGATGAAGCACGAGCCATCGCCACCCGATCTCTTCGTTTGCGAGAGCAACTCCAAGACCTCAATGGTATGGCCTACGGTCTTGCTTTATTGATGGCCATTGCGAAGAAACAAAACGATTTTGAAACCGCAATCACACTCGGTACCGAGCGACTGGAATTGGTCACTAAACTCGATAAGCACGTTGCCCAGATGGAAGCAGTTGCAGAACTCGCTCACTGTAAAGCGACAATTGGTGAATTTGAGGCATCACGAGAACTCTACAACGATTCACTCGAACAAGCTGTTGAACTTGGTAGTATTTCTGGCCAACTTGTTGCCCGATGGGGGCTTGCTGACCTTGCTGAAATTGGGGAAGATTACGAATCTGCTATGCTGGTTCTCTCCGATTTACTCCACGTGTACATGGCTGAAGGCCTGCCCGCTCCACAGCAAGTAAAAGTGCGCATTGAAGCCTTAACGCAACTCAAACCATCTGCGCAGAAAGGGGATGAAGGTTCACAATAGCGGAACGCACGAATTATGAGCCAAGGCGATATGGAATGGATGGTGGACAAATGGAACATGACATTTTCTTTTCAATTTCTCAAACCCCCGATGAAAATGGGCACATTCCTTCAGAAGCAACCATGTTTCAGAATTACTTTCAACAATTAGAATGCGCCGACCGTCTCGGTTTCAACGTCGGTTGGCTCGCTCAAGCCCACCTTTCTACCGAGGAGCAAAAATCGAATTCAAGGCCGGTTGTCCCACACTGGCAGGGTGAGGTAGGCCTCTGCACTGACTTCCCTCAACTTGCTCTTGAGTCCTTTCGGCGTACTTCTAACATTGAGATGGGAAGCGCAGTCATGGCGATATTGGCCTCTGGCGGACCGATTGCTCAAGCCGAGCGAATCGGGAACGTCCTCACATACCTGGGCATGAACCCAAATGAACACCGTAAGCTCCATGTTGGCTTTTCTGCCGGTCGATTTGAATTCATGGCGCGCCCTTACGGCGTCGTTCCTCGCAACTCGATCGAAGAAGCCGCTTGGCCTGCGCTACGTGGTCAGGTGTTCATGGAAGCCGCCGAAATCTTCCTTCGTTTGTTACGAGGCGACGTTATCAGCACCGAGGACATCAATCCGACGATCCTAACTCGTGCGAATTTTAGAAGCGATGATGATTGGGAAACTGTTCAATCCGCAGCAATTGAATTTGAAGGCCTGCATGACCGTCCTGAATCCATAGAAATCCCACCCCGTTATACATTTGAATCGTTGAAGATCATCCCCCAAAATTTCCGCCGGGAACTTCTCGAACTCATCATCGGAAGCCACGACCCAAGAGCACAAACTTTTGTCAATTCCATCCTGCCTGTCAAGGTGTTTAACCTCTCCATCACTGCCCCTGAAATCATTGACTCCACCCATCAACGCATGGCTGAAGTCTACCACCCAAACGGGGGCTCTTGGCAGAGAAGGGATATGCCCCGTACATCTTTTGTATTCCTGAACGCGGAAGACGGGCTTACTGCAGAAGAGCAATCAGAAGCCGCTAAAGAAGAAGCAAGAGTAGCACTCAACGCCTATTGGAACGCTCTTGAAGGAACCATTGACCCCTCAAAAGTTGAACGGGCCACCAATAACGCACTTATCGGAAATGTTGAACAAATCGCACAACAAATGGTTGAGCGTTTCCACCCACAAGACCGGATCATGGCGTGGTTTGATTTCTTCAATCACGACTCTGACCGTGTGTGCCGCAACATGACAGCCTACATGGAACAGGTCGTACCTAAAGTGGAATCAATGCTAAACGAATGAGGGACGAACATGGGCATTCATCACGACACATTCTCAGCCGTTCAACCGGGAAAACCAGGCTCTGCCATGTATCCAACTTCTCCTCTCGGTGAGCGAGTAGAGGGGATCCCAACAGGCCGTGAAGTGGCTTGGGAGCCTCTTGTGGACTACCGACGAAACGGTGTCTCTGAGACCACAATTCACGGAGCAGTCGCATGGGCCCACGGTGACGAAGTGATTCACTCCTTTGGCGGAAACGTTCTCTGCTATGGCCGCTCAATGATGAAACCCTTCATGCTCAAAGCATTCACGGAGGAACTCGCAGATTGTAGTTGGGAGCAAAAGGCCATCGCAGTCGCTTCCCATAATGGCGATACCGAGCACGTCGCTGCAGCTCAATCTCTTCTTTCCCAAGCAGAATGGCCCTTGATGCTCACTCCGCTTGACGTACCACTCATTCAATTTGGACGGCAGGTTCGTCGGCCTCGCCGATGGTTCCACACCTGTTCTGGAGAGCATGCTGCAATTCTTCGCGGATGTAAACTCAAGGGGTGGAAGAGAGCAGGATACACACTCCCATCGCATGAGGTGTTTGGTGCTTACATGGAACAACTCCGAACCTATCTCGGTCAGGACTGGAAGCCCCTTCGCATCGCCAAGGACGGTTGTGGTCTACCTACTGTATCCAATACGGTGTCTGAACTCGCAAAAATCTATGCTGGTTTGGTTCGTGACAAAGATGACGATTGGATTTGGGAGTCCATGATTCGACACCCTGACCTTGTTGGTGGATTCAACCGATTGGATTCAACTATCCTCAAAGCAGGTGAAGGAAGGGTCATCGCAAAAGAAGGAGCTGACGGCCTTCTCGGCATGGCAATTGAACATCCCGATTACCCCAAGGGATTGGGCATTGTTGTCAAAATTGCACATGGATGGAACTCTCAGGCAACTTGGTATGTTGCTCGCGCTCTTCTTGGAGTGCTGGGAATTAACTTGAGGAATCCATATCCACTTCACCGACAGAAAGCATTCATTGTACCTGGAATCGTTCCGGAAGCCTATGTTGACATTCTTGAAACCGTACCAACATGGGATGAATGGGATCCGGACAGAGACCGTTGGAACTACGAAACCGAGGTCTGAAGATGAAACCACTCCTCAACTACATCGGTGGTTCGTTTGTAGAGGCTGATTCGGCCAAAACGTTGGAAAACATCAATCCAGCCACCAACGAAATCATCACCACCATTCCTCGTTCATCATCAACCGATGTCAACAAAGCCACCGTTGCTGCGGCTGCAGCGGAGGCGTCTTGGAAAGCAACCACATTTGAAGACCGAATTCTATGGCTTGACCGTATCGCTGATGCCCTTGAGGCGAAGGCTGAGCAAATTGCCCAACTTGAAACAAAGGATACTGGAAAACCAATTTCCCTTTCTCGGCGTGTGGACGCTGCAAGGTCAGTAAGCAATTTTCGTTTCTTTGCAAACTATGCAAGAGAACAAGAGCCCATGGAATTTGAAGCCCACGGTGCCATCAATTACGTCCATCGCTCTCCAGTTGGATGTGTTGGGCTCATCACTCCTTGGAATCTACCGCTTTATCTCCTTACATGGAAGGTCGCACCTGCCTTATTGATGGGAAATACCATCGTAGCCAAACCGTCTGAAATGACACCCTTGACTGCGAACTTGCTCGCTGAGACACTTCATGAACTCAACTTGCCTGCTGGAGTATTCAATCTCGTACATGGACTTGGACCGGAAGTTGGGCAAGCCATCGTTGAACATCCAAACATCAAGGCAATCTCTTTCACTGGAGGAACTGCAACAGGAAGAATTGTTGCCGCCACTGCTGCACCGATGTTCAAGAAACTCTCACTAGAACTTGGCGGGAAAAATGCCACGATTCTCCTTGACGATGCCCCAGTCGATGACATCGTAGACGACCTCGTCCGCGCCTCGTTCACAAACTCAGGGCAAGTTTGCTTGTGTGGCTCAAGAGTACTCATTCCTCACTCTATGTACGACGAAGTTTCAGCGAAGTTCGTTGAGGGTGTTGAACGTCTCAAACTTGGAAACCCGCTGGATGATGACACCCAAATGGGAGCTGTTATTTCGCTTGCACATCTTGAAAAAGTTGAATCTTACATCCAACTTGGGATTCAAGAAGGCGGGATGCTCCTAACTGGTGGTACAAAGGCAAATTCTGGAGCATCTGGAGTTCATCCCGACGGAGCATTCCTACGCCCGACTGTTATTGGAGGACTTCCCCATACCGCTCGTACCGCAACTGAGGAAATCTTTGGTCCCGTTGTCACCCTTCATGCCTACAAAGATGAAGATGAGGCTGTAATGATGGCTAACTGTACGGATTACGGACTTGCTGGCTCGGTTTGGACGGCTGATATTGAGCGCGGCCGAGCCTTTGCAGAGCGTATGGAAACTGGAATTGTATGGGTGAACACATGGTTAAACCGTGACCTACGGACGCCTTTCGGAGGCGTCAAACAATCTGGTGTTGGACGAGAAGGCGGCACATGGTCAATGAGTTTCTTTTCTGAAATGACCAATGTTTGTGTCATGCAACCTTAGACTAAAACTGGCAGAATTGTCCCCCGAAAGTCAAAGCGAGGCATTCAAATCAACTGGGCCAGTGGGAGAACCATGTCGGTTCATGGAAAGGCACGCAAAGTGACGACCAACACGCTTCAAGAAATGATGCGTGCTGGTGAAAAAATCACCATGCTTACAGCCTACGATTATTCCTTGGCTCGGCTTGTTGACCAAGCAGGAGTTGACGTCATTTTGGTCGGAGATTCGGCCTCCAATGTCATGGCCGGGCAAGCAACAACTGTACCCATGACGCTTGACCACATGATCTACCATGCGCAGTGTGTGGAACGGGCCGTTGACAGAGCACTCTTGGTGGTTGACATGCCCTTTGGCACCTATCAAGGAAATTCTAAGAACGCTCTTGAGTCAGCCATCCGCATCATGAAAGAATCAAGCGGCCATGCTGTTAAACTTGAAGGAGGGGCTGAAATCGTTGAATCCGTTCAACGTATCCTCACCGCCGGCATTCCCGTCATGGGCCACCTAGGATTGACACCTCAGTCGATATACAAGTTTGGAACCTATTCTGTCCGTGCAAAAGAAGATGAAGAAGCTGAGAAACTCATTGAAGATGCTAAAATTCTTGAGGAAGCAGGTTGTTTCGCTATCGTGCTTGAAAAGATTCCCCGGGAACTCGCAAAGCGAGTTACTGAAGCCATTGACATTCCAACGATTGGAATCGGAGCGGGACCTGATGTTGACGGACAAGTTCTCGTCCTCCATGATGTTCTTGGAATCACTATGGATTTCTCACCCCGTTTCCTCCGTCGTTATCTCAATCTAGCGGAAGAAATCGATGGAGCATTGAAGTCGTATTGCAGTGATGTTCGCTCGGGCCAATTCCCGAACGAAGATGAATCCTACACGTCCTGATCACAGAAAGAGATTGTACGTCAGCACAGAGCCACCCAAAGCCCCAATGTTAACGCCCAATGTGTGCCACAGAGCACTTCGGAACGGTGGGAGATTGAAACGCCACCAGGATGTGCACATCCAAATCCATAGGATGGAAGCAAGATACCCTCCACAGAACATACCGGTCAGTCCAGGGACAAACCATATCCCGACGAGATAGGTTATAGGGAGAAGAACGCCAAGGGAATACTGCATCCATTTGGATTGTTCATGAGGCGTAAGCCAACGATGGAAAAGAGGAGAAAACAGCAACATAGCGAGTAAGGCTGCTTGAACTGGATTGGGCCAAACGGTGCCCAAACGAGCCTGAATCTGTAATTGCCAAATCGCGCCTACAATCGCTCCGAAGAAGGTGGGAATGCCTACATTGGTCCAAGTTTCGTTCCAATCGGCGGAGGTTGGTAACACGAATTCTCCAGAGACCGGGATTTCATGACTTACAGTCTCTCCATCAACAGGAGCGTCATCATCCCCTACCTCTGACACATATCTCTCCAAATCTTCGTGGTGTTTGAGACTTGGCTTGTAGAGAGCAAACAGAATGCAAATCCGATGGCCCTTTAGGGCAGTTCAGTATGGGATAATCATGGGGAAAGGAAAAATTGTTGCAGGATGTCTTGCTCCGCATCCACCACATTTGGTTTACGCTGAAAATCCACCTCAAAATGAGCCCACTGCTGAAGGTGGTTGGGAACAACTCCGATGGGGATATGAACGTCTTCGTGCTTCATTAGCCGATGTTGAATATGACGCTATCGTGGTACTTTCACCTCACTGGCAAACCTATGTAGGAACACATTTTCTCGGACTTCCTCATTTCGAAGGACTTTCAGTTGACCCAGTATTTCCAAACCTATTCCGTTATCACTACGATTTGAACATTGATGTTGACCTCACAAAAGCAATCCACAACGAAGCACAAGCCTCTGGATTGTCTGTTAAACTAATGGAGAACCCCGACTTCAGAGTCGACTATGGAACCATTGTAACAGGACACATGTTCAACCCCTCATGGGACAAACCCATGGTGGTCATTTCAAGCAACCGCTCGAGCCAATACTATTCCGTTGAAGTGATGCAAGACATGATGATTGAACTTGGAAAGGTCACACGGAAAGCGATTGAGGAGAGTGGAAAGAGGGTCGTTGTTATCGCAAGTAACTCTCTTTCACACCGACATTTCACGACCGAATCAGAGGTTCCTGAAGATATGAGCAAAGAGCACATTACGAGCCACGCCATGCATCTATGGGACATGCGCATGATCGATTACATGGTCAAAGGACAAAGTCAGCGTATCTTGGATGAAATGCCTGAATTTACTGAACAAGCCATCGCGGAAAGTGACGGAGGGGCATTTTCATGGTTGCTTTCAACACTGAATGTACCCGACTACCCTGCTATTCTTCACGGCTATGGAACCATCATCGGAACTGGAAATGCAATTGTGGAATGGCCGTGCCATGCTCATGAGGAGGGAGATGAATGAGCGAAGGTGAGATTGTAGCATCTTTTGTTGTCCCGGTACACCCTCATACAGTCCTTGCTCCAGACCAAAACCCGGGATGGAAAAGACTCAGGGAAGCCTTTGACCAAGCAGCTCAAACTATTCGTGAACTTGATGCGGATTTGATCGTTGTTTACTCAACTACCTGGCCCTCTGTGATCGGCCACCAAATTCAATCTGACCCAAACCCAGAATGGGTCATGGTTGACCATGATTTTCACGACCTAGGCTCCATCCCATATTCGTTCAATATTGACCAAAAATTTGCTCATGCATGGGACGAAGCGAACAAGGCCAGAGGATTGCAGAGTCGTTGCGTCAACTACAAGGGGTTTCCAATTGACGTGGGTTCAGTTGTTGCTTTGACATTGCTCAATCCCGACAATAAAATTCCCGCTGTAATCGTATCCTCCAATGTCTATGCAAACCGTTCCGAGACAACCGTGATGGCAAAAGCATGCCTCGACGTAATTAAGGCTCAAGGGAAAAAGGTTGTAGCAGTCACTGCAATGTCGCTATCAAACCGTATGTTCACTGACTTCATTGAACCGTCCGAAGATAAGATTCACTCACTCAAAGACCATGAATGGAATCAAAAAATCCTTGAATTCCTTAGACAAGGGCGCTTGGAAGATGTTGGACAACTCTCCCGTACAATTCAGCAACAAATCCGTGTTCAGAAAGTTGTTGCATTCAAGCCTATGTGGTGGCTTTCTGCCATGAATGGAAACCGCAACGACTTGACTGGAAACGTCATGGCTTACGAAGCCATTCACGGTGCAGGTGGAGCAGTCGTCCATCTTGACCCGACACCATCTGGTGTCGGAGACAAGGAATACGATGAAGAAGACATTGAATATTTCCACGGTGAGCGTGGCGTTCTAGACGCTGCTGAAGAGATTCAAGCTGAAGAACTCACACCTGCCTCGAATCAGAACAGTGGACCTGAACTCTGGGAGCCGACCGAAAGAGAAGGTTCTGTTAATACCGATAGTGCCCCCAAACCTGTGGGAGCTTATCCCCATGCTCGAAGGGTTGGAAACATGCTCTACCTCTCCGGCGTTGGCCCACGACAACCAGGCACGAATGCAATCCCCGGCGGTCCAATCCATGATGAAAACGGTGAGCCGCTAAATTACGACATCAAGGCTCAAACTCACGCAGTGGTTGAAAACGTTCGCCGAGTAGTTGAAGAAGCGGGTGGTACGATGAACCAAGTTGTTGATGTTACTACGTTCTTGATCGATATGAAGCGCGACTTTTCGGGCTACAATGAAGTATGGGCTGAGACACTTGGAAAGGTAGGCCCGACTCGGACCACGTTAGCGATTGATGCGCTACCAACTCCCATTGCAGTTGAGATGAAAGTTATCGTTCATCTTGGAGAATGATGGAAGCAACTTGCCTCAAGACAAGAGCAGGCGGAGCGATTCGAGACTTCGAAGTTCTGCAAGGTATATCTGCTCAATAGCGTCGTACATTTCTTGATCACCGCCATCTCCGATGGTGTTCATAATCCCCCCATAGACTTCTGCAGCCTTAGTTTCAGTTTCCAAACTTCCCTGAAGCATTTCACTAAAATCAACACTGTGGACGATTTCATGAGGATTCCGCTCAGTAACGGGAATACCACCTAGCTTGACGATTGCTCGGCGAACGATGTCAGCATGTGTCAACGATTCTGTTGATTCTGTAGTGAACATTGGAGAGAGTTGAAGTCGGTGAATCCCACGGATGTTTGCAGCATAGTGTGCGTACATGTTAACTGCACGGATCTCCCATCCCAATGCATCATTCAGTTGTTCAATTAGTCGTTCTGTATCCATTCAAATCCATCCTGGTATGATGTTGGCCATCATCTCTGTGCTTCCGTGAGGGGGTCCAATTCATAAACCCATGTAATCCAATAAATTACGAATCATTACTCGTGGCGAATCCATTCGCCTTCGGGTGTAACTTCCCAATACTGGAGTTCTTCTGAGACATCAACATACCAACCAGTTTGCCCTTGCTCGGTCGAAGGAGTAGCTTGCATAACGCCGACCGCCCCAGCCTCTTTCGCAAGTTCTGCAATACCTTCTGGAGACAGGCCGTGGCGTTCTGTCAACGGCGCATCATCTACAATTTCAGGATCTTTAGAGAATTCTTCATCATACTCCTCATCCCCATCCCCATCCTCATCCTCATCATCAAACGCATCATCGACCCAATCTGTAACTTCAGCAGAGGAAGCCTTTCGAGCGAGAACGACGAGGACTGCAAGAATCAAACAAAGCAACAATGCAGCCATGCCCATTGCTGTATTCGTGGAGCCAACAGCCCCACCGAGAAGAACTTCATCGACGTCAAAGAATGTTTGAGCAAGCAGTCCATTCCATCGAAGTGTGCATGTCCGGTCCGTTCCACCATCGGTCAAACTGAGTTCCCATGTTCCTTCGGTGACGAAATTCGCATTTCCTGCATTGCATTCAATCGATGTATTTTCCCCTTCTATAGCAACGATGTTTCCAAACTCATCGATCCCAAAGGCTTCCAGAAGAACAACATCTCCTTCAGCCATCGTCTCACGGTTCAAACTGGCTTGAATACGGATAGGTTCGCCTGCAACAACAGTAAGAGGGATAACATGCAGGGCGTTTTCTTCTTGAAGAATCAGTTCATATGAACCGCTTTCTTTTCCAGTAAATTGCCAGAATCCCAAACCAGTAGGTGAGGCTTCAAGTTCACCAAGGCTAGAGTTCAAAGGAGTTGTAACTGCAGTTGCTTCGGCAAGATTTCCATGAATATCAACCACTTGCACGAAAAGGTCAGTGGGCTCTCCAGCTTTTACTAGGAGGCCAGCATCCATGTCTGTAACAAGCCCGTGGGCCGTTCCTGCGGTCACTGTAAGTCGGATCGTTGCGAAGACACCATCCGCATTGACTCTTATCTCGTGCCCTCCAACAGACGTTGCAACCCAACGGTTGGAATTGAGCATCATTTCAAGAGTGATATCTGAGTCATCAAGGGTCCAATTCAAATCAATTTCAGAGAGTTGATTCCCATATGCATCATAAAACTCTGGAGAAAGGTCAATCTCACCGTCGGCAGGAACCTGTTCCCCATCCCCTGCAAGCATGATGAAAGCTAGCGGCCCTGGTTGTACATCGAAGCCGTATGTTGCTACAAACATCGAACCTGTTTCATTGTCAAACCAATTCCCCTCAAAATACCAAGATTGAATCGTCGTAGCTTGTATCAGTTGGTATGTCCCCATGTCGGAAATTTGTGAAGCATTCCCCATATTCATGTTGATAGTACCGTTAACGACCCAAGTATTTCCCTTTACATCAAGAGCATTGAGAACAATCGCTACTTGGTCTCCAGCAAAAGCAACGGCTGGCTCAATCGCCATGACCAATTCAATTGCTTGTCCGTGCACGACTTCAACAACAAGTTGAGTCGGAACGCTTCCATCAGTGCCGGTGAGCGTTGCCGTGCCTACTTCAGAAGGACTCCAGTAAACATGCCCATCATCAGTTGACAAGCCTCCTGAGTCTGTTGACAAGGAATCAATCTCAGGAGTCACAAAGCCGATGTATCCGTTCTCATCTCTTCGGTCAAAAACGACTTCATAACGCTCTCCAGCGACAAATAATTCAGGGTCATCTACAAACTTGAGTTCAGAAGCAACCGCATCACCAGGAATCACGTCAATAAAGCCACTTCCAGTGATGTTTCCCGAGGTTGCGTTAATGGCCCATCGGCCCGTATTGGTTGCCGAGTACTCACCTTGCGCATTGAATGAACCATTCTCGGCATACCAGCCAATTGATGGTGTGAAGGACAGAGGCATTTCATATCCATTTTGATCAACTAATGTGGGTTGGATAAGCGTGATTGTTCCTGCACGAACTTGCATGTTTTGGCTGAAAACAAATGCATGTGGAGACCCAGCAGATACTGTCGCATTGACTGAATCTTCAAGTTGATTAAACCGAACTTTCAATTCAAATGGTGAGGTACTTTGCGGAGTAAACATAGGCGTACCTTGACCGAAATACATACCATTGAGGTCCCATACCATTCCTTCATTTCCGGCCATACGATTTCCACGACTGTCGATTAAATCAGCAGTTAGTGGAGCGGCTTCTTTTGCTAAGAATTGTGTGCTGGTCACTTCAATTGATGTCGCAACACCGGGGGTCACTGTAATGTTAGAACTGCCTTCAATACCTTCGTGTTCAGCTGTAATTTCAACCGTCCCGGAAGACCAAGGGTAGAACCACCCCTCATCGCTAATGGTCCCGTTTGATACGGACCAATTCACATCTCCAACGATGACCGTGTTTACGGCATCGTAAATGATAGCCTCAAACTGAATGACCTCGTCGGCAGACATGTCTGGTGGAGAACCGTCTACAACCACTCTGTCGGTCGTACCTGCGTGAGCAAGAAGATGAGAATGTTCAAGTTCGGAAGGCGTATTCAAATGAAGTGAAGGAGCAATCATCGTTGCTGCAATCAGCAACACAATCAAGACGTTCTTACCCTGCATCTAAATCCAATCCAGTTATTCAGTCCATTCTTCCCATTCTTCTTGGCCTGAAAGTCGGAACCACCACGTGCCTTCCTCATCTTCCCACCATTCAGTACCATCTTCGTCAACTCGATAACTGTCATCATCTTCAACGGATGATTCAGCTTCGATTGTTTCTTCGACTTCTGGTTCTGCGGCACTTGGGGCCGGACCGCTTGGACCTGGCGCTGGACCACTTGGGCCAGGAGCTGGACCGCTTGGGCCAGGAGCTGGACCGCTTGGGCCCGATGCCTGACCACTTGGACGTGATTTTGGTGATTCATCTTCATCTTCATCATCGTAGTCATCTTCATCCCAGCCTTCATTTCCAGACCGCATAAACATGACCAACAAGACCAGCAACACAATCACTACAAGTCCAAGAAGACCTGCTCCAACATAATACAATGTTCCGCCTGCTTCAAAGAAACCTGCTGTTGTCCCAGTCACTTCAATGTCGGAATCAACACGAACTGAACCCGCGTTGACACTGATTGTTTGGGTACCATCATCTAAGGTAGTGATGCTCCAAACTTCTGAACTTATCATGGTAATCGTTGCCCGTCCCGATGCATCTACCTTAATGCTTGGAGGAACGGCAATTTCATTGTCAAATGCGTCAAATGCCCGAATGCTAACTTCCAATGTTGCGAGTTGCTCCAATGTTGTTTTCGTCAAGTTGACTTCAAGTCGATTGACCAAACTCTGAGCGGAAACATTCACTTCCAATACAGATTCAACATTGGTGTTCACACGATAAACAAGAGTGTGGATGCCTGCGACTTCGGCGCCGTAGGTGTATGCACCATCTGTTTCATCATCTGCAACCAATCCTGCTACTTCTCCTTCATTCTCGGTCCACTGCACATTCTGAGAGAAGACGTTACCATATTGGTCAGTACCGTTGACATAAAATTGGATGAAATCACCAGCAGTCGGATTTGAGTTTGTAACCGATGCCATGACCGTAGTTGGTACACCATGGTATACGGTAAAACTCACTGAATCCGAGATATTGTAGCCAGTCCCGCTAATGCTGTATGCAGTCACAGTGTAGGTACCAACATTCTCTGGAATCCAACTCATGTCACTAAGTAGCAAATCCGTTGTTGCATCAATAGTTTCACCATTAGGCAAGTCAACCAGCCAAGTTAGTTCACTAGCATCAATTCTGTTGCTGTCCAAATCGTAGAGTTCAGCGTTGAAATCAACGCCGTAATCCGCGGTCATGTCAAAGTTCGCACCTGTGGTTTGTTGAGGGTTGGTTGCAATAGCCGTCATCGTCACAGTATGAAGGAAGCCATTAGCAACTGTTACGTTAATTGAAACTGCGTGTGAAACGTTGCCGTCAAAGTAAGTTGCTGTCATAATGTAGGCATCATCACTTGCGAAGTAAGGAGTGAATACAGTGGAATCACCTAGTACCTTTTCGAGGAACGAAGAGGATTCGCCCATCGTCGGATGATCTAGGCTCCAATTCGCTTGGACATCCCACTTGTTGCCTTTTGCATCGATAGCTCTTATCTTTGCCTCAATCGTCCCGTCTGCTGTGATGTCAAAGGTTTCCCAAGTTGACTCCACGTTATCAACGACGATAATCATGGTCTGAATTTTACCTTCAACAACGGTAATCACTACCTCCGAAAGCGTTGATTCATAACGTGCTTCAATGGTTTTTGAACCTCGTGAGACGGGGTCCCAAATTGCTGGCGAACCTGGAGTCAACTGCCCATCAGCCTTCTTGGTCCAGTTATCCGATGGTAGAATCACCGCTAGGCGATTACCACGAACGTCAACTCGTGTTGTGTTGATGTATACTCTATCGTCTGCGGTCACCGATGTTGATGAAGTATTGAGTTCAAGGAACTGAATTTCTCCATGGCCGACGGTAATCATCATTTCATCCGCAGCACCAGAAACTGAGGTTAAGTTGAGCCACCAAGTTCCAACATGGTCTGGGAAGTATTGCTGATTTAATTCTGAATAGTTACCGTTCGTTGTCGTCCACGTCAAATTACCCGCTTCTGCGAGGTCAAGTTGGTTTCCAAATTGGTCGAAAACTTCTGCAGTAATGTCGCACCATACGCCAGCAGGTACAGTTCCTGCACAGCCATTGAGTTCAAAGTACGAAGGAGCCCCGTTGGTAACCGTAATGCTAACATCAACGAATGAACCTCCAGTGATTGCATGACGAACCTGAACGATATGTGTTCCTGCCGAATATGGCTGGAAGACATTGGGAGTTATTGCATTCATGCTTCCGTTTGTTGGCGTGTAGATAATCGGTTCACCGGGAACTGCATTTCCATGTTGGTCAACCATTTCAGCGGTGATGGTAAGCGTTTCATCAGCCGTAATTGTCGCAGTTAATGGTGAGACAACAAGCGTTACAGCAGCCCCAGGAGTCACAGTGATGTTCTGGACACCACATACCAATCCAAAGCATGCCTGAACTTGATGAGTTCCTGCGGTGGACGGATTGAAAAGTCCGTTGAGACCAATGGATCCCGATGTTGAAGTCCAAAACACTGGTGGTGATTGAACCATGCTCAAGTGGTCGTATGCTACTGAATTGAAGTTGACTGCGGTATCGGCATCCGTGCTTACGGAGCCAGTGGGGGCAATATCAATGGAAGTTACATTTGTGGTATTAACCAACATCTTAGGCCGATAATCGAAAGAGAGAGATTCACTTGATGCGAACGACGCATGTGCATGTCCTGTATTGGCAGCCCCGATAATAATCCATGTGTGCTGACTGTTAACGGACATTCCTTCAACTCCAATATCGAACCATGCCCATCCCGTGCTGTCCACGTTGAGAACGGTAGTAGAGATTGGCGATGTTGCATAATCAACACCTGCTTGCATTCCAGGAGATGCCCAATTAACACCTGAAGTGGAACCGTTCCATGTTGCTGAGGTGTGAGTCCAATTTGGATTCAAAACTTCATGGATTGAAAACGAAGCTGATGTTGCCCCGCCCACTGAAGTCCAACCGTTGACATACAATCCAAGCGATGCAGAATGGACCTGTTGATAGACAGGGAATGGAATCTGACCGGTGTCAAGCGACAAGGTAGCACGGCACTCGGCCGTCCACAAGATACCACAGAAAGTCCCTACTGCTAGAGAAGAGTCACTACCAGAATTGTCGTTTCCAGATTCAGAGTACAAACTAACATCTTGGATGTTGGTGTGTCCATATGCTGCTACTTCGTTTCCTGTCTGGAAAGTGTAGGTAAATGTCAAATCGTTATTATCGACGTGATTTGGAGAGCCAACCGCAAAACTCCATCGAGACGATGAAGGGCCAGGGATGGACTGATTGACACCTTGAACCCACCATGTGAATAAGGACCCTGCTGTCAAATTGTTGTTGAAACGGAAGGTCGTATTACTGATTTCAGAATCTTCCCAAGAGTTGTATTTGTAGACGCCGGATTCATTGGCTATGGTGAGAATGTAACCTGTAGCTCCCGTGAGTGGAGACCATGACAGAGTTGGATTTTGAAGGGGTGAGAGTACACCCCCGGACTCCGAATAAAGCACAGTACCGTCAAGCGGCGCAATCTGTACCGGCTGGCTCGGAGGGATGATACCATTGACGTTATCGATGTATTCCAGTTCAAGTGTTGGTCGCTGAGTTGCAGTCGAAGCATCGGAGGAATCAAAGACCAAAGTTGCCGATGATGTGCCCACTCGCTTGAGCATAACGGTCATGGTCGTGTTTCCGTTTGCAATGTTGCTCTGAGCGAGACTGGTAAGGTCCCAATCAACCCATCCACTTGGAGCCATTGCTGGAATTGTTGTCCGAGTAATCTCTGAGGAAGAACATGTAGGTGCGTTAGCCCAAACCGTTGAAGATTCGCTGAATGGACTGCATGCATGAGCAGAAACGGTCGTGGATACGCTTCCACTGAACGTGTTTTGGTAAAGTCGCATGACCATTGAAGTAGGTGTCATGGCTGCAGGCCAAGGAAGACTTGATAGGTCGTATTCAATGAGAATACGGCTTTCACCCGCACCAGCAACAGAAGTTCCTAGAATTAGATTCGCAGAACCTCCGTTGTTAACAGTGGCTTGTGAATCAATCGAAAGGTCAGGAACCGCAGGCACGACAGTTGTGTCCGTGAAGATACTTCCACGTTGGAGAGTAATTGAATGATTACCTTCGCCATCGCCGGTCCCAAAGTCGTCTGGATTTCGGTACTTTTGAGTTGCTGACCATTCGCCAATGCGGTCATTTTGGTCCGACCGGATACGCCAGAATACCCATTCATCGCCCTTGTCCATCGCGGAGTTCGTGACGGTATTGTTTTGAGCGTCGTAACTCGCGTTATCGACTGAATCATTGAGCAACTCGGCGGTAGAGAAGCATTCTAAATCCTCTGTAAACCGAACGTTGGAAGCGAAACAGGCAACCATCTGCGATTCGTTCGTGACGGTGCTATTCCAAGAGAAATCGGTTTCATTTTGTCCGGAGGGGCGAGGTTGTGTAGTATCCCATAGGGTTGCGCCATCAACAGGCTGAAGGCCGGTTGGTGCAACGACAAGGAATGGATTTGTAATCCGGTAGGTGATGTTCAGACGGGGTCGAAGATCAACACTCGGGTGTTCGCTGCTTGCAAGAGTAAGGCGTCCGTTTACAATCGAGTTGACTTCTTCTGGCTGCAAAATCACATTGATTCCGTTTTGCCCTCCAGCAAGAGCGTGTTGAACGAGTGCAGTGACATTGGCTGCAAATGAACCGGTATTGTTGACCCAAAATCCACCATTGAACGGTGCTTCAGAATCTGCGGAGTGGTATGCACCTGGACCAGCCCATGTGGTTGTGTTTCCGGCAGGGTAAGCCCAAACCGATGATTCACTCCAAGAGCTTGTCATTTCTGAGACGGTCATGAAGACAAATCCATTGGCACTCAAAACATCCATTTCGAGCGTTGCATTCAACACTTCATAAGTTCCAGGCATTGGCAGGTTTGAGAAATCAATATCAATCAATGAACTCGTTCGCAGTGCTGTATTGCTGTAAGATAACTGACTTCGGCCAACTGAGAGGATTGTATCACTTCCCTTGCTAACCAAGGTATTACCGCTGTCCAAATACGTATCTTGCATGACTGCAGGGTATGCGAGGTCAGACACATATGCTCCTTCTTGAATAGAAAGAGTTGCATCAGTAGAGTTTATTTCAGAGCCAAGTTCTTCGGGGATGAAGAAGTTCGTTGAAGAACTTCTTGGCCCGAGCATTCCGTTGTTCAAAGGTTGAACCATCCACCGAATTTCTTGTGTGAAATCCAAATCATTTGGTGGGGTAAAGGTAAGGTTCGTGAGATCAAACGAGGATGTATCTGTACGTGAATCATAGGTAACTAAGCCGGACATATCGTCATCAGCATCTGCGAGAATGAATACTCGCCAATCGGTAACTGTTGACAGGCCGGTATAGTTCCAAGACAAGGTTGGTCGGAACTCTGGAGTGAGTGCATGTGATGTTTCGTTCCAAGCGATGCTATTGGATGCAGGAGCTACATTTTGAGCCGCCGAAACTGGAGTGGCGACCAATCCGTTTTCCCAAGTTAATGTGAGGTAGGGGCGTTCAGATGAACTGCCTTGCGTCGAAGTGAATCTAACCAAATCTGACGTAGGAGTGTATGAACTGTAAACCATCAACGAAAGATGCGTTTGTCCGTTTGCAAGTGCACCCTGAACTGCTTCGGTAACGTCAAAGTCCATCCAATCATCACTCACGCTGTCAATGAGGTCAACATAACCGCCGATGTCAACACCAATATCTCGACCACCACGCAGCGACCAATTATTGACGCCGTCATAGGTGGTTGCATTTGCGCTCGTCGTCCAACTCTGTAATACTGGACGAACTGCAACTGGTTCTCCTTCGACCGAATCGTATTCAGCGAAGAGGCTGAGTTCAGCACCAGTGACTCGAGAATTTGCTGGCTGAGGGACCTCGCTTAGAGGAATGCGTATGAGGGCTGCGGATTGGAACCCGGAACTTGTTTCTCCAACCAGTAAGTTGGTCGCATTTTCATGAGTTGAGTCTGAACCACTGCCGTTCTCGATAACATAGGTGTCAACAAAGTTTGGAAGATTAAGATGAGGAAGTGCTCCATGATGTTGTAGTTCTACGGACGCTTTTGTAGAATTGTAGATCGTTGTCGTGAGGTCTGGTATTTGGAAGTGGTATACATTGGACCAATTGCCAATCTGATTTGTTGCCGAGACTGCACGCACTCGCCAGTACCATGTACTTCCATTGTCCAAATCAGATGCTGGCGTGTAGGTAAGGTTGGTTGCATCAAAGCCAATATTGTTCCAAGAAGCAACTGTTAAGGCGTTAACCGAGGCGAAATCAGATTGAGTATCAAGTTGGACCAAATATCCTCCGATATTCATGACCCCTGAAAAGGACCAGTTGAGGGTTGGTCGAGCAATCGGTGTCATGTCCACGCCTGTTCCAATAGACCAGGAACCGTTCAGAGGCAGAGAAAGCGAGGGGTTTGAAGGTACAGCGTCTGAACCAGGCACATAAACAAACGAAAGTTCTGGCCTGTCACTCATATCTGCTTCTGCAGCGTAAAAGTAAGCAGTTCGGGAACCGCCTGATCCGGTTCCTAGCATGCCTGCGACAAAGTCAACCCGGCGATCTTCTCGCATGGCATTTTGTACTGCAAGAGTGACGTTCCATTCCACACGGTCGCCTTCGTAGTATGTCGTTCCAACCGATGTACTGTCGAGGAGTGAGCCACGTTCTGCACCTTTTGCTCCGGCGGTTGCCCAAGAATTGGACCCATCGGAACTGGACCAGGTTGCGTCATCGTCAGACCAGTTGTTTTGATTGCTTTCCCATAGCCCAACATTTGGAGAATTGAATGGGGACGAACTTAGCATCATACTGAGCTGAGCTGATTCGACAGCATAACCGTCCGGGAGAAGGTTAGAAACAAGATTACATCCAAGCAAAATAGTTGTCTCGGACGGCAGAGTGTTGTAATCAACAACAATTTCCTCGTCGCCATTGTAATTACCATTTGGAGCACCGCTATCGATGTAAGTATCCATACATTCAGGATACTGGTTGTCATCTGTACCGTTGCCATGCTTGAGGCGGAATTCGTATCGGTCGTTGCCCAAGTGAATACTTTCGAGGTTGGAAATTAAGAAACTAGAACTTACCCATTCGCCGTAATGATCGTCGCTGTCCACGGTTGACATACGCCAGAAGTACATGTTCCCAAGTTCAAGCGTCTTGGCGCCCGTCATGTTCAGTGTTCCATCGGTTGCTGAAAAGTCGCTGTCTGTCCTGGTGTCAACACGCCATGTTCGTAGGCGGAAGTCCTGATCGGTAGCCATCTCAAAGATGATATCATCGCCGGTAGAGGGTTGTGACCAATTGAGGGAAGGTTGTGTGTTACCTGACAAGTTGTGGCCAGATTTGTTCCAGATTGCAAGACCGTCAACTGGTGCAGTGAGTTGGACTGGGGTCGGAGGAGTTCCATTACCCCACTTGTAAGTCAGTGAAAAGGACGGCATGTCAGCGGTGTTTAATGCTTCAGTAGAGTGGAATTGAATGCTCTCACCACTGGTGTAACTTTGGTACTTTCCACGAACTGCAAGCATCATGTCAAGAGGCAATTCATCCCCGTTGTCGAGGTAGTTCTGAACGGCTTGAGTGATATCAAAAGAAAAAGACGATGATGTTTGATTACCGTCGGCCAGTGCAACGGTTGCAGTCCCGTTCCCCCGGCCTCCATCATACCAAGTGATGCCAGTATCCGACATCTTGTTCCATGTGATTTCTTCTTCATCCCACAGACCTGAATCTTCCATGCTGTGCAATGAAACAACTGGGTCTCCAGAATAACCTGAGCGAGTCAGATCCATCTTTGCTGTAACGATGGTGAGGTTATCATGCAGTCCAAGTTGATCGAGTGAGGCACGCAGGTGGACCAATCGCTCTTTGTTCGAAGTCATGCTCGATTCGAGCGTTGCTAATTCGCCATAGGTCACTGATTTGGCGGTTTCGCTTACAGTTGAGTCTTGTATGAAATCCTCTGCAAGACCCACGGCCGACGGTGCGATTGTTATGGACGCGGTGCCATCTGCGTTGTCAAATACATCAAGAGAAGGGAGGAGGAAACTTGTGACATCCCAAGCCCCAATCTGGCCGGTAGAGTCAATCGAGCGAACACGCATGTGCATTGTAGACCCGTTAGTGAGGGATAATGAAGAGGGGAGCGCATAGAAGCCAGATGTGCCAGTTGACCCAAATGAAGTTGTAAGGGTGGAGAAGAACCATTCCTGATCGGTCGCAGATCGCCAATCCTCGCTATTGCTCAATTGGATTTCAACATCGGAACCCGTGTTGTTGTCAAATGAGAGCGAGGGGGTACTCACCGGCATGAGGAGGAAATCGCTTTCCATCCAAGGCGCCCCATCGGGTATTGGCAGATCCGTCTCCACGGTAGGGGTGGCGTTTGGAGCACCGCTGGTCGTGTTCAACACGAGTTGGGGGCGGTTAGAGGCAGAAGTTGTTTCAAGAAGATGACATTCGTATTGAGCACCAAGTGAGGAAACGATGACTGAAAGGTTACCCAAGTTACTACGTGCTGCTGTTTGCGCTATAGAGGTCACGTTGAGTGCAACCGTTCCGTTCCCAGTTATGTAAACTGGAGGCTCCCAAACGCCGCGGTCAGATGCGCCATCTGCTCCCAATCCGTCCCATACCAGATTGCTAGCAAAAACTGACCAAGATGCAGATGACCCGTTCCAAGTTCGCTTCATTTCTCCGGCGAAAACCGACATCACGGACGGACCGAGAACATCGGTCGTGCATTGCAGGTTGAGGGTTGCACTGTGAATGGTATCGCTCGTTGTGTAATTCATCGGGAACCTCAAGAGTAGTCTTGAATCTGCCATAACTCCTGAAGAGAGTATCCCCGATGCGGAGGTGTTGTAAGTGCTGCTCGGATTGGCCAAACTAATGTATGTGTCAGCCGTTGGGCTGTGCATGGAAACCACGTACTGCGGGGATATTTCTTCATCAAGTTCAGTCCATCCTTCAAGAGTTTGAGGCAGAAGAAGATCTGCAAGAAGGAACATCATAACAAGGAGGAGCGCAGTACTGCTGCGAGTGTTTGACGGAATACTGCTCATGGGACTCGTCCCTTACAGGACTCTCCGTTATACGGTCTTTTCCCTCCCAGGCTATGGATGCTACTTCCAAAAATGCGTAATTTCCAGCGTTGTTTCATTCCAAAGTTGATGCGAATGTTGAAGGAGGCTCGTCGCAGAGGGGCTACAGCATGAGTGAACTTTGGGTCGAAAAACACCGCCCGCAATCGGTTGACCAAATTCGTGGACAAGCGGCAGTGGTTCAGCGGCTAGGAACCTACGCAGGAACCAAGAATTTCCCTCACCTCCTTTTCGCCGGCCCACCGGGAACGGGGAAGACCACGGCAGCAATGGCCCTAACCAAGGACATATTCGGACCAGAATACCGACAAAATCTTCTTGAGATGAACGCATCTGATGAACGGAAACTGGAGAGCATTCGAACGAAAGTCAAGCAATTTGCCCGCACCCAACCCTACGGTGGAGCAGCCTTCAAAATCATCTTTCTAGACGAGGCCGATGCGTTGACCAATGATGCTCAAGGAGCATTACGTCGCATCATGGAGCAGTACGCAGAAACCTGCCGATTTATTCTTTCGTGCAATTATTCGTCGAAAATCATTGAGCCCATTCAATCACGTTGTGCAGTGTTCAGATTTCGACCTCTTGCTGACGCTGATGTATCTTCACAAGTTGCCCATGTCGCTCAACTTGAAGGATTGACGATGGAAGATGGCTCGGTAGAGGCCCTAACCCGAATTTCACAGGGTGACCTCAGGAAGGCACTCACTGCGCTACAGGTTGCTGCAGCACTCAATACAACGGTCAACAGAGACTTGGTCTATGAGACATCAGCTACAGCGCCGCCAGAAGCCCTCCATGCCTACCTTATGTCATGC
>CASIBY010000001.1 GCA_949373095.1 Candidatus Poseidoniaceae archaeon | reverse complement strand
GCCAAACGGATAGAGCAGCCGTCCCTTGACTTCTTCAAAACCTACTGAACGCATCATGTTCCTGTAGTAGCCGTTCGTGCCGTAGTGAGTGTAGCTTTTCGCAAGCCCTTTCCAAGGATGATTTTTTTCTTTGGTGATGATTCGGGCCATGATTTGGACCACCGAATTCATCCAGAGCACACCGAAGAACCCATGCAGCTTGTTTGCTTTCCCAGCATCACAAATCACCAATTGGCCGCCTGGCTTCAAGACCCGATAAATTTCAGAAAGCCCTTTCGCTTTATCTCTAAAATCTCGGAATGAAAACAAACAGAAGACCATGTCGTAGGTATTGTCGGGGAGTGGGATCTCTTCGGCGATGGCTTCTACATACACGGCCGGCCCCTCGCCTCGCTCCTTTCGAGCGCCGTCAACTCGCCTTTTAGCTGTGGCAAGCATTTCAGGAGAGGGGTCGAGACAGGTCACATCCAATCCCACCAAATCTTCAGCAAATGAGCCAGGCCCGCACCCGACTTCCAAGACTTTCATCCCTGGTGAGGCGTGGTTGCGGACGTTTCTTCGCCAGCGTTTATCCTGGCCAAAGGTCATCCACTTGTTGACCCGATCGTAATTAGGAATCGTCGCTTCAAGTTGTCCTTCAAGCGTTTCCCACGCCTCCGCATCAATGCCGGAGGGGTCAAATCCGCCCGTTGCTGCACGCTTGCCCATGGTGTTGCCGGGCCCCCGACTGTTTTGGACATGTCGTTTCGCCCAGGCCCCCAATGCACCCTCAAGCGATACGCTCGACGGTCTCTGGAGTGATTCCTTCTTCGGGAGTCACACGGAACACCAAAATCTTGAGATTTTCAGGAGCGTTTCGGAATTTAGAAACGATCATTGAGTTTTCAAAATCAGTACCAATCGTTCGTACCTTGAACGATAGAACCATGTCTGCGATCGAGGACAATTCTTGTTTAATTGTAGGATCCAAACCATCGGTGGATACCGAAATCAAGAGCAGTCCACGAACCAGTTGCGCATGTGCTTGAAGCATGCGGACCATGGATAAAACACGAGCTGGGTCGTCACGTTGTAAGAAGAAATCCAAGTTATCCACAACGGCTCTGAAATATGGACCAAGGCCCATGATTTCATTCGTCACCTCAGTCAAATAGTCCTGATTGTTATCTTCTACGAATCGGGTTTGGGCCAGACGTTGGATATCATCCAACTGAAATCCCTCGAGGCGATACCTGCTGGCCAATAGTTCGCGCTCCAGGACATTAGCATTGTATTCCTCGCCAATGGTACGCACATTGATGTCCAACGGCCAACCGTATTTCTTGAAAATACGAACAATTTCTTGTTGCCCTTCGTCGGTAGCAACATACAGCGTATTGTCGGGTTCTTCAGCAGGCGAAGTGAATTGTTTTGCAAACAACTCGCTTCCAGAACCGGTCTCGGTGAACGCAATCATTGTGAAACCACGAGGTACGCCACCACGCATTTCGTTGTCGAATTTAGGAACGCCAAACGAGCCCACGGTGCTAAAAAACTCTTCATCTTCTGAGTCGAATGTCATCTTTTTTGCCATGATTCACACCTCAAAGGATAACGACCTGCCCTCGGTCAACGACATCTGTACAGTACGTGTCTAAATTAGACAAGACGAGCGGAGGGGTTTGGTCGGGGACATTGAGGATGACGGTAAGCACCTCACGTTGACGGAAGGTGTTGATGAAGGTGTGCAGGTACTCTGCAAGCATACGGTCATCGTTGTAAATCGCAAGTGCATTAACGCTGTCAAGGAAAACGAAATTACGCTGAGATTCCATGGTGCGCAACACATAGAGCGTGCGAAGTAGAATACTCTCAAGCATGATTGGGCTGTCCACGAAGTGCACATTGGGGTACTTGACATCGGTCCCTCCGAGAATACCGGACGACACCAAATCGATGAATTGAATGTGTGAAACATCAACGCCTATCGCCTCAAACGCTTGGATGATTTCAACGGCTCCACGGCTCGCCGAGATGTAAACTCCACCCATCTCAAACATTTGCATGAGCGGAATCATTGTACTCGCTGTGACCATAAATGAGTTTGCAGTCCCTACGCGTACTTGGACGGCGCTGTTAAGCGCTACTTGTGTCAACTGCTCAGAAATCCTTTGGTCCAATTCAAACATATTTATTGCCCCCATCTGCTGGTTTTATCGGCCGAAGCGCCCCATTTGAGCATTGGCGTTAGCATGACTCCAAGCGGTGTTAGTTCAATGGCATGTTTGGCACGACTGTGGGAAGTACCTCGCATCTTTACAACTTGCAGGAACCTCAAAAGATGACCCATCCGTTCGGAGTCCCCCATCACAATGATTCCATCCGCTATCGCTTCTTCAACACCAAAGGAAGACCAGTGGGCGTTTTCAGTGGCGGAGGTGATCTCAGAGATGAGAATGGTGGTGCATCCCAAAGTCGCCAGTTTCTTTCCAAGCGTGAACAAGAAATCGCGGATGAGTTGTTCGGATTTGATCTTGTAACACAGCGTGGTGACCGAGTCGATGACAAGGCGAGTCACACCGATGGTGTTGACGATGTCTACAATCGCTTTGATCAATGCGTGTACGTCGTCAAGTTCGAACGAGGCTTTGTCAAGACCGAGCCAGGAATACAATACGTCCATGTCGAATACGTTGATGAGCCCCGAATCGACCATGTTCATGTCGAAAAATGCGTACTGGCGAATGTTTTCCAGAAGTTTTACAGAAGGTTCGGTTGCAGTAAAGTGGGCACACGCCTCACCCGCGAGAGCACCACGGACGAGGAACTCCATGCCGAGCGTGGTTTTTCCAGAACCGCATGTCCCAGCGGCAAGAACCGTGGAGCCGTAGGGAATGCCTCCACGAAGAATCTCATCCAATCCGTGGATACCGGTTACGCACCGGTCTCGGGTGTAAACGGTTGTAGGTTGCATGGGAACGAACCGTTGGTGCAGACGGTGGTTGATGAAGTGTGCGCAATAATGCACCTCAAAACGGTCGGCTCATTTCGTGAAAGTATCAGCCTTCGCCAGGCGTGGGTGTTTCAGCAATACTCCAAGCACTCGAGGCCGTCATGCTTGTACCGTCCCATTGAAGGGATTGCCCAGTAACAAGGAACAGCTCAGTATCGCCACCCCATTCAACTCTGGTAATTTCTACGGCTCTTGTTTCATCAAGTTGAGTGTAACGCAATGAGATAGTACCTCGGCCATCAGCCAGAGCATCGACCTGTCCAACACCCAAAAAGGCATATTGCCCCAAATCGATCACTTGTGAGGCGTTACCCGGCAGATTGACTGTTCGGGTCGCCTGTAAACAGAGCCAATGATTTCCCGGAGAGAACCCCAGACTGAAGGAGAATGTTTGTTGAGGTAGACCCAGATGTGTGATTGAGTGACCAACCTCGCAAGACCGATTGCGAAATCATTTGGATTGGAGACTTCAATCCACTCGGGACCGTTTGCGGACGGGCGCGCCACGACCTCATTGAGGTGCAAAGGATTGTTCTTTCTGCCCACCGTCGTGAACCTCAAGTACGATTTGGATCAGCTCCCCGTCTTGTTGGAAACTCCGGTAGGCCGTTGATGAAGAGGAGGCCGTTCCTCGCTGAGTCCCGCCGCTGAAGAGAGACGAGTACCTGTCCCGGGTATCATTTTGGCTCTCTGTGACCTTAATCGAGAGGATAGAGGCTCATCCCCTCGCCCAACCCAATGCCTGCAGCCATGCCGTCTTCGGTGATTTCGTGAAGTGCTAGTATCTTGGCGGCGTCCAAGCGATGATTGGTGAGCAATCCGGGTTGGACGCGCCCCTGATAGAGGGTTGAAGCGTCTTGCAAATGCCAGTCCGAAGTCGAATTTGCGTAATCGAGGCCGCCGTCTGCCGCCTGGAACAAACCAACCTTCCCCGGAGGTGAGGCGGTCCAAGGCCCATCGCTGCAGCCCTGTCCAGCCGGTCGGTTGCGGGGTCGTTTGATCCCATTTGGAGTTGGGCCAGGGAAAGGAAGGCCGTGAGGATCATCAGGAAAAGGGTGAAGGCTGATAGAAATTCAATCACGGCAGTGAGGCCACGCTCGTCTCGGACGAGGTTTGCCTCACCTGCCGGTCGCATGAGAGATGGCTCGGAGGGCGCAATTCAATGAGGTTGCCGCACTTAGAATGCAGTTGGGGATTTAATTCGCCTGCCTCGGACGCAAGCCGGACAACCCAAAGCGAGGCAAAAGATGCATGTTTTTGTGAGAATGAAGCGATGAGTCTTTGAAGCCCCACTGCGAGGAACATACGATGACAGAGCGTAAGCAATGTGCGAGACCTAACTCAAAAGCAGGCCTTGGCCTTGTTTTTCTGCTCCTCTTCTCTACGCTCGGCACGTTGGCGGTCACCCCTTCCGCGTCAGCCAACAGCAGCCAATCGCTCGGCATTGCCAGTGCCAGTCAGCCCGATGAAACAAAATGGTATTCATCGTTTGGAAACATAGAATTTACGGTTGAGATTTACAATTATGCAGGAGCCCCTGCAGGACTCAATCGCGGCATGGCGTGGTATGTATGCGAGGGCGACGTCACCTCATCGGCGTGCAAATCCAACTATGAAGAAAAGGGAATCATCAACATCGGAAACGTGAATCCATCCATCTAGCGTCAATTTCACATCGCTTGAACAATGGACCCCTGGCCAGAACTCCGAGGGCGTTATTTACCGTTTTATTTGCCTTTGACATCTCCGGATTCCAACCCGTCCGACGACGAACTCCGGTATGTGATCAACGTGACCGGTTCATTATGCAGACGTGATCGTGAACGAAGGCCCACAACCCGCTTGGAGAACGTAGACGGGCTCGCCGTATACCAAGGCCTTGAAGTGATCAACACCGACACAGACTACATCCTCAACGCCCGTGGCCAAGCTACGATTGTGGCGGAACATGCAACCTCGACGCGTCATTCGGCTGGCAGTTGTGGTCAATGCGGACGAGACCATTCTGCTCAAGGAGGCCTACCAGGAATGTCACCGACCTAGCTCGCGTGGGGTGGATTCATCTCCGTTCAATCAAGAACCTGCCCGCAATGAGTTATTCCCAAGAAGGGGAATTCGTCCTCAAGTGGGGGGTCTTCGAAAGCGTGGGCACACCCTATGCCGACATGAACACGCACGACAACGTCGCTCAGATGACCCTGATCGTTGACGACAGCATCGACCTTCAAGTGAGCGACCTTTACCCCAGTCATGACAACCAAGGGACATCGTTTTACTACGGGACTGACCGAGTTCACTCGGTCATTAGCAATCAAGGCAACATGTCGGTCTATCCAACGTCTCTGCCGAGTTTGAAGTCTACAGCCCTCAATTCGAGTTGGAAGTGGAACTGGATTGTGTGATTGAGGAACTGTTGCCGGGCGAATCCACTACTTGCATGTTCAACATGACCACTACAGGACCGAATCAGCCTTGCTGCGTGTCCGCCTTCCTAACATCTTCCATGAACGGAGAGGATGTGCGCACCTCCGACAATGTCCTCACCGTCACTACAAACGTTGAAGCGGGTAAAATCAACCCGAACATTCAACAAAACATCCAGAACGGTATCTATCGGACCTCCGACACCATTGAACTGGTTGCAAGGTTCAGTGAAATCGCATCCCAGCCCCTCAACTTCACATGGCGGCAAGGCTTCTATGTCTGGGGGCAAGGGCCAGGTATTGAACAAAACAGGAGCTGATTTTGGCCTTGGGCACCACAACATTTCGCTTGAGGCTCGAGACCCCTTCGGGAACGGTAGAGTACAACTACGTTGAATTCGACGTGCTTAATGCCATCAGCATTGAAGCAGAACCCTACTTTACAGGAGAGGCAGTCACAGAACTTGCAGCATATGCAAATCACGAAATCGCACTCCCATATATTGGTACAAACTACGCCATAGGTGGAGGGAAATCTCCTCTTATGCTCATTGGATTAGAAATCTTAGCAGACGATGAAGAAAGCGACCCAGGGCTACGCGGTATTGAAATTTCCATGAACCTAAGTGAACTTCTTCCAGACAGTGTTGAACTTTCAACGGTTGACCTCAGAATTCTCCCTACCATGGATTCGAGTCAGTGGAATTACATTGAAGCCCCTAACTTCTACGAAATCGATGACGATTACAACGTGAACATTGAGCTAACTTCAGGCGGGGCTCTCATGCTCATCGGAACGCTTCCCCCCACCAACGCCACTGTGAAGGAACTCAACTGGACTCCATTAGAAGCGGGCCAAATACAATTGGATTGGACTCCAGTTGGTGATGTCGACAATCCCTATGTTGGGGGCTGGAACATCTACAAGTTCCAAGGTGTTCAAGGCTCAGTTTACTTCCCCGACCCGGACAATGGAGTGAACGACGGACTATGGGAAGAATTAACTTTGAATTCACTGGCTGTTGGGCTTACTCTTGAAGCAACGCAATGGACAGACCCTGAGCCCCTTGAGACAGGAATATGCGCTTCCTACGCCGTCATACCTGTCGACCGTGAAGGCAATCCCAACTATCAGATGGTCAATGTTACCCGTGTTGATGGAGTAGCTGGCCTTCTTTGTGGAGATGCAATCCCACCCACAACCGACATCGTTCAGTTTGACCACTCGTGGGCCTTCACGAACGACACCGATTGTTTCGATAGGAAATCGGATTGGTCAATTTGTTACGTAGTGAATCTCACATGGATTTGGCCAGACCACGAAGCACAAGGTGAATTGATGTGGAATCTCTATCGCGTTGAAAGTAAACCAACCAATGTGAATCTGAAGTACATCGACCCCATTGCAGCGGACCTTAAGGGAATTCCTGGCGAACAAGGAACCTACAATCAAAGTGGAATTGAGATTGACGGAATCCGATCCTATCGCACCTACTACTACATCCTCGCACCTGTAGATTATGTTGGTAACGAGCAACAGATTGCATCGTATCCCTCACCGAGTATTGAGCGAGTGAACATCGAAGATGATTGGTGGACATACAACGACCACCGCATCCCTGAACCAAAGCCAGAGGCAGAGCCACCTCTTGGAGTCCCATGGCTGAAAACTCTCAATGAATACATGCAAGAAGAAGAATTTCAATATGCAGGAGGGGCCTTGTTGGCCACCCTCCTCCTTAACTTCATCCTCTTGCCTGTGATTATCAAAAAGCGAAAGCGACTCAAGCGTGTTGTTACTGCTCGAAAACGAAACAGCAGTTCAAAACGCTATGAAGATGAATTTGATGAATTCTTCGAATGATGGACATCACGGAATGGCGCGGCAGGGGAGATTCGAACTCCCGAGGTGAGACACCACTGGATTAGCAATCCAGCGCAATGGCCAGGCTATGCGACTGCCGCTCGCTGTCCCTGCGACCTGCGGTTCTCACATGAACATGACGGTTAAGGCGACTGCCCATTTATTGGACTATGTTTTGTCACAAAGGCCCCAGGAAACCCAACCACGATGGTGGAATGAAGCAAATCAAGACCAAACTTAGGAACATCCACCCGAGATAAAACAAACTGCGGAAGAAGGACTTTGCAGCTTTTGGCATCCGTCCGTTCTCGTCAAAGGGTTCAGCAGGGTCAATGTCCCAGACCGACTTCCCATACCACAAGGTAAGGCCTACAGAAACAAATGCCCACAACAAAGGCAGACCAGATTCTGGCCAGAAGAGAGGCACTGCTCCCATAGCCAACAACAAGAAGCAGTAGATTTTGGATTGAACTAGGGTGTATTCTGCCCCTTTCACTTCATTCATCATTGGGATGTTGACCTTCCCATATTCACCAGATCGGTACAACGCCAAAGCCCAAAAATGAGGTGGCGTCCAGAGGAAGATGAGGAAAAACAACATCCAAGGAATAGGCGAACCCAAATCGAGAGGATTGAGACTTGAGATGGAGTCACCAGCAGCCGCCGCCCAACCGATGAGCGGAGGAGTTGCGCCTGCAATTCCGCCAATCACAATGTTTTGTGGCGTTCTTCGTTTGAGCCAAATGGAATAAATGAAGACATAGAAGACAACGGAAAAAAACGACCAAAATGCAGCTTTCCAACTCAGTATGAAGAACACACTGGAGCCGATTATGGCAATGGCGGTACCAAACATAAGGGCGAAGCGTGGAGTTGTGTGCCCTTGAGGAATCGGTCGGTTTTGGGTTCGTCGCATGTGTGGGTCAATGTCTGCATCATACCACATGTTGATGGAATTTGAACCGCCTGCTGATAACGTCCCTCCTACCAAGGTGACAATGCAAGCGATGAACGTATCAGCCCATGTTCGTTCTAACACGATCAAATCATAACGTGCAAGAGAGTCATGAACCAATATTGCACAAATAGCAGTGATCTGTAAGAGTACAATGACTCGGAGTTTCATGAGTTGAATCATGACCTTGAGCATGCCAGGATGCGGATTGGTTTCATGTTCGACAACCCCTTCGGTCGTCATTCCTGTTCAACTCCAAGTTCCTCGTCATGTATCGTTGATTGGGCAAAGCGGAAGGCAAATGCAGCAAACATTGCAGAAAGGAATGCAGCAACACCAACAACCAAGTGAAGTAATGAAAGCCACTCGGGGAAGTTTCCTATTTTTGCGAAATACAATGTATGATCCGCCAACCATCACGTTCAGCATCCAAATGCCGGCAGTGATTTCACCAAAACGAGTCAGGTCATTGGCTCCAACGATTCCTTGCCCAGAAACACGAAGGTTCGAGACGCCCAATATCAGAATCAGTCCAACCACAACAGCTCCAGTGCGGTGAATCATTTGGATGAAGATACCGGGCTCATCTAACGAAGGAAGGAATGACCCCTGACATCTCGGCCATCCGTTGGGGAAACCAACCGAGCAACTTTGATTGTAATTTCCTCCTGCTGAAGAAGAAACCCAAGCTCCGAGTACGAGGAGAACCCCCACTGCGCCGGCCATAGTATTCATTCGCTTGAGGTGCTTTTCAGTGTACGTGACGGGTGATTTCAAGAAATTCCAAGAGGCCCCTTCTGAGAGTTTCATAGACATGTACTGCCAGAGTAATCCTGCAGCGAAGATGCTCGCAAGTGAAAGGTGAAGGGCGACTGTCCAGTCTGCATTATCAAAGCGAACGGTAATGTAACCCGCAGTAGCCTGTACCAACAATAATATCATTGAAAACCAAGAGACTTTTTGAACCACTTCGCCGTATTCTGCGACTCGCTTCTTGGCGAGGAAAACGTTGAGAACAATCGGAATTGCAATAATTCCAACAAGTAAACGATGGAACCACTCCACGAAAATCTGGAAGGTTGTGTAACGGTGGTCTTCCCCCCGGGAGTCAATTTGATCGGGATTTGCATCCCAATAGGCTGATTGCTCTGCTTCGGAGATGTCAAAATGCCATGAACCAAAGCACGTTGGCCATTCAGGACAAGATTCGCCTGCGTCGTTGATGCGTATGCTTCCCCCCACCACAATAATGAGGAGCGCCATGATGAACAACATCAACGGCAGGGTGGACGGGCGACGCCACCAAGGCAGTTCCATGATTGGGCGTGGTAGCAGACCCCTTTTGAACAAATGCCTCCACCCCCATGCATGCGTTGGCGGTTTTCAGTCCCATTTCTGCTTGCGACCCTGATGATTTTACCAGCGATACCAGCCCAGGGACTACAAGACGAAAACTTGGTTGACGAATCGGGTGCTCTTCTTGACGTGAGGATATTTTCCGCAGATTGCTTAACCGAGTCCTCATGTGAGATTCACCAACCTGCACATCTTCTAGAATACTTCAGCGCAGACTGGTGCGAACCCTGCGAGCAAGTCTCGCAGCAAGTGAATGCTCTCAATCAAACAGACGCTTTTGTCATTCAACATCACCCCTCCAATAAAGATTTGACCTTCTTATCTGAATCCAAACTACGATTTGACCAAGAGTTTCGTCTGCTGTTCTATCCCTCCCTTGTTGTGGATGGGGCCCATTTGTTGACCGGAACACGACAAGCAATGGATCTTAACTCAACGCTGAATAATTCTACACCAAACAGTTCAGGGTTAGAATCAATGTTAGTGAGAAACGGAACGGTCAGTTGGAATGCATCCGAAGAGCACGTCATTAGGATATGGTATATTGAACCAACACCGCACTCATCAGAAAATCGAATCCATCCCCATCTTGCTCGTGCATCTTGGGAACTTAATTCATCCATATCATCGTACAACTTGACACAATTTGAGACTTCGAGGAACGGTTCGTTTGCTGTGATGCTTGAACGCCCAGGAATCCGAACTTTGACGGTATCTTCTGATGCTCCTACAGGCCGTGTAGAAGTCGATGGACAAGAGTCGGACCTCAGTTCGGAAGACCAACGTTGGAATCCAGCGTGGTTGGCTGCAGCCACAGCGGGTGGACTCCTCTTCCTGCTCCTCCCTGCCCTCTTTATGCACCGAAGTTTGATGAAAAATCCTTCTCAAAAGCAGTTTCCAGAGAACGAATGAACGTTCATCTTTGGAGGTAGGTTCAAAAAGAGTTGGCCTGTCGGCGGATTGCGGCTTTGCTCGCAGGTGTACAAAAATGGTCAAGCCCGCACGACTCCACACACGATTTGAACGAGCTAGAATTATTGGTGCACGAGCCCTCCAAATCGGAATGGGTGCGCCTCTCTATGCTACAGAAGAAGTACTTCGTCAAGAATTCAAAGACGAACTTATTTCTCTCTACGGACTTGAAGAAGCATCTGCTCGTTTCGTTCTTGATCCGCTAAAGATTGCTCTTTACGAATATGAGAATCATTTGATTCCTATTGACATCGACCCGCACGAATGAGTCTACGTCTGCTGCTTTGGACCTCTAAGAAGGCCGAATGAGTTGTAGTCAGTAAGCACTTTTCCTCAAAATGTGAGAGATAGGCTCAGATTCACTTGTGATCGCTTTGTAACTGGCATAGATCAAGAGGACGAGAATCCGTAAAACTCTGCATGCTCCAAACTTGGAAGAGCATCACGCTTCACAAGCATGGTTCGAACAGCCCATAGGTCTACGAAGATGCGATATTTGGTTGTAGCGTCAAGGTAATCAACCCCGCTTGAGCCGCCGGTTCCCATTCTTCGCCCAATCATTCGCTCTACCATTCTGGCGTGATGGGTTCTAAAGAGAAGCATGGACTCCTCTAGTTCCACGAAAGAATCAATCAGTTTACGAGGCCATGATAGCAAGGGTAAATCCCGGTAGGATTCAATAAACAATAAGCCCGCACGTGAGCGATGAACACCTTCTTCCCCGATGAGGAATGAACGAGCACCATGAACTCCTGCCTCAATTCTCGGGCGAATCGTTGCTTCATCCCCGTGTCCGATTGCGATCATGTGCTTGATGACCGTTTCTCCATGTTGTGACATTGATTCAATATGCTTATTCACATAATCAAGAACCACATCAGTATCATCATTTGAATCGGGAGAGGAGCCATGAATCGGTGTTCTTCCGAGCCAGGAAATCAAAGCGTCGTTAAGCGAAGGAAGAGAGTGCGTTTGGTGGAAATCCGCAAGAGCAGAAGGTGACACCTTACCTTCTCCGGCTAGTTTTTCCATGTGAGCAAGAGGGTCCATGCCCCCCATTCTTTGCTCATTTTCGAGACCAAGTAGCACTTCCATTTCTCTCATCTGCCACGACTCAAATCCAGATGAAGTCCCAAGACGGTCTCTGAAGGCCAGAAAGTCTTGAGGAGTCAGAGTTTCCATGACTTTCCACTGGTTAGCAAGCAATCGGAAAATTTCTGAAACTCTTTCAAGATGATGGACAATAACGGGCACCGTGGACTCTTGAACATGTTCAGAGGTCATTAGGTCTCGTGCTTCTTTTAACTCTCGTAGAATTTGTTTGAACCACAGCTCAAAGGTTTGGTGAACGACAATAAAATGCAGTTCATCGTTTGAGGGCGCAGGAGCATATCCTTCCGGTCCGGATTGGAGTTCTAGAAGAGAATCGAGTTGTAAGTATCCTCCATAAGTCATGCGAAAACTAGGTGCGTCTTGTCCCATGCTTTGTTGTAGCTCAACCCACCACATGAACCCTTCACTTCACCTCCATGCCCATCGGATTCCAAGGCAGGGTTTCGGAGACTGCATATGTTGCACCAAGATTTAATGATAGACAAAAAACCAGCATAACACTCATAGAGCGAATACGAAACCCCTCGGCATGGGCGTAGATTACGAGACTGTTCAAACTTGGCTCTCTGGCTATGATTCAAGCCAAATCACCATCGGTGTGGTTGCCTCACACTCATCCCTTCAAATCCTACACGGAGCCCGTCAGGAAGGTTTCCGAACTCTTGGCATAGCGGTTGGAGAGAACCGTCGCCGATTTTACAAAGCTTTCCCAGGCGCTGAACCTGACGAGTGGCTCATGCTTGACGATTATCGAGAAATGCTTGACCATGCGGAATGGTTCCGCTCAAAAAATGTTATCATAATCCCCCACGGTTCTCTTGTAGAATACCTCGGGGCAACCAATTTTAGAAACCTCGAAGTTCCTACCTTTGGAAACCGCAACATCCTGCACTGGGAAAGCAGCAGGGCTCTACAACGTGAATGGCTCGAGCAGGGAGGATGTACCATGCCCAAGGTAATCGAAGACCCACACAACATTGCTGGACCTGTAATCGTAAAGTATGCGGGTGCAAAAGGGGGACGTGGATATTTCATTGCCCGCGATTACCGAGATTTCAGAAGGAACGTCGACATCGAAGAAGAATTCACCATCCAAGAATACGTCCTAGGATGCAGATATTACCTCCATTTCTTCTTCGACCCTATGGCAACGGATGGCTACCAAGTCCAAGGGCGTGGCCAACATGCAGGCAAGAACCTAGGTCGATTAGAATTGCTCTCAATGGACCGAAGAGACGAAAGCAATGTTGACGAATTTTACAAACTCGGAAGCTTGCGAGACTTGAGGGAAATGGATCTTGAGCCATCCTTCGTCGTGACAGGGAACCAGCCAGTCGTGATTAGGGAGTCATTGTTACCTCGGGCTTTTGAAATGGCGGAAGGTACCGTCGCAGCATCATTTAATCTCGAAGAAGGATCAAGAGGTATGCTTGGGCCATTTTGCCTTGAAACAATTGTTACAGACCAACTTGAATTCAAAGTCTTTGAAATCAGCGCCCGAATTGTGGCAGGATCAAATCCGTTTGTAGGTGGTTCACCTTATTCAGATATCAACGAGCGATTCATGTCTACGGGACGACGCATTGCTCGTTCCATCCGTAATGGAATCAATTCCGACTCACTAGACGACATTATTTCCTGAGGTTCAATCCTCAGAGTCATCGTCGCCCATGAGCGAATCAAGGTCAGGAGCACCAGGTAATTCATGAGATGGTGCTTCGTCATTGGACTCGTCCTCACTTTCCATCGAAATCTTTTCTTCAGCTTCTTCTGCCGCCTTTTCTTCAACTTCTTCAGGCATCTTTTCTTCATCATTGTCAGCAGATTCAGAAAGGATACCACCTTTCGCTTCTTGTATTTGCTTCTCGAGTTCAAGACGACGTTCCTCTCGCTCTTCGGGAGTTGGTACATCAAATTCAGTTACTAGCATAATTGGGTCCCCCTTTGAGAGTTCACCGCTGAATTCTAACAAGTCGTTTCCTGCATTTACAATGAGTTGGAATTTCGTTGGGTCCTTACTACGGCGCTTGTTGTGCTTCTTGTAGTAGTGTACGTAGACTTGATACTTGCCTGCAGGAGCACTTCCTTCTTGCCAGAACACGTTCTCAACCGGCTTGCGTGTTTCAGCCCGGACGTTAGCATCCACATCCAATTCTCCACCACAACCGGAAATCTTGTTTCCACCGTGAATACGCTCCCCTGAAGGGCAGACAACATGCAGATCCAAATCGTTGTAGTTGTTCCACATTAACGACACTTGAACATCTGATGATTGAGCGCCTTCACGTTCCAAACGGGCTTGAAGTTCAGACATGGCCCGTTGTGCGGCTTCTCGGGATTCCAACATTTCTTGCTCTTTGGCAACCTCAATTTCTTCTAAGCGCTGTGACTCGGCAGCTGCAAGTTCTGCTTGGCGAGTCTCTTCTTGTTCGGACATTTTCTCAGGAATTTCCCCCCCTGCAGCAAGGAGGGCTTGTTCAAGTTCCCTTCGACGCGATGCACGCTCTTCAAGGGAGGGAAGTATAAATTCTGCGACCAGCATAATCGGGTCGCCCAAGGATAAGTCTCCATTGAATTCCATGAGGTCGCTGCCGGCATTGACGATGAGTTGGAATTTTGTTGGGTCCTTGCTACGTCGCTTCTTGTGCTTCTTGTAGTAGTGAACATAAACTTGATACTTACCTGCGGGGGCACTTTCCTCTTCCCAGAATACATTCTCAACTGGCTTACGTGTTTCAGCACGAACGTTAGCGTCTACATCAAGCTCACCGCCACAGTCCGAGTTCTTGTTGCCCCCGTGTATGCGTTCACCCGAAGGGCAGACAACATGCAGATCCAAATCGTTGTAGTTGTTCCACATTAACGACACTTGAACATCTGATGATTGAGCGCCTTCACGTTCCAAACGGGCTTGAAGTTCAGACATGGCCCGTTGTGCGGCTTCTCGTGATTCAAGTGCTTCTTCTTCACGAGCTGCGTTAATCTCTTCTAAACGGTCCGACTCAACGTTAGCAAGTTCAAGTTGCCGGGTTGATTCACGCTCAGATGCCAGACGGGCTTCTTCAGCGGCTCTTTCTGCTGCTTTTTGCTCCATTTCGAGTTCTCGACGATGACGCTCTTCTTCCTCATCATCTTCGCGCTGAGCATCTTCTTCCTCACGACGACGACGAGTTTCTTCCTCGGCGGCTCGGTCTTCTTCACGGCGTTGAGCAAAGCGCTCCTCTGCAGAACCAAGGTCCGAGTGATTTTGACGGCGCAGGATATCCTGAACTGCAGCCAACTTACGGTCCAGATTTTTCTTTGCTTTACCAAATCCCATGCCCGAATGTTGTTGCATGAGCCCTTCTGCGCTCATTCCGCTTTGGACATTGACCTGTGCCTCTCTCCGCATGACAATGAAGATGAGCCCCATAACAAAAGCCCCGCCTAACGCAAATGTAAGGAGGTAATCGGTTGGCTGCATAACTTACTCCATGTGCACCCACCACTTGAAACATACGATGAACGAGAATGATTCCTAACTGTGTAAATTATTGCGTGAAAACATAAGAAGGCATGACCCCACCCCGATTATATGCGAGAGGTTTCGTTAAGTTGGTCAAAAACAACTCTTGCCACTACCGAATTTAGGGAACTAGGCGAAATTGTCTCAAATCTGAAAGTAATGGGGCATTTAGCCGTTGAACCATCTGGTGTCCGACAGATTGTACTACCAACATATCATGAAGAAAAGTCGGTCGCAGACCTTGACGGCCTTGACTTTATTTCTGTGGAGCAAAAATTGAACGAACGTGAAAGCGACGCTGTCGTGATTTGGAACAGGCATCCTTTGGTTTGCCTAGCTTCAAATACGGAGAACATTCACATTCTCCCTCCTTACGAATTTGATGATGGCGCAATAACCGTCAACATACGTGGCCTACCTGAAGCGATTTCAACATTTGTGAAGTTGTGCAAAATGGTGCTAGAGCCCGATGAAGTGAGAGTTCATAATGTTCAAAGCAGCGCTGATCAGATTACAGCAATACTCACGCCAAGGCAAAATGATTGCTTCGCGCTAGCTTCAAAACACGGTTACTACAAAGAGCCAAAACTGGTTACCATTCAAGGATTAGCAGAGTATGTGGACATCGCTCGCTCTACCTATCAGGAACATCTCCAAGCCGCAGAACAAGCAATTTTGGAATGGTTTAGCGAACAAATCGAATGAACTGCCTCATACAAACCTTTGATGATGAGGGGCGCTTCGACTTAGCATGGACAAGGCAACGCGACTTAACGCACTCCTTCCAGGTGGCCGCGGAGTTTGGATTCCAATTGACCACGGCGCTTCAGATTATCCAACTGAGGGGCTGCAAGACCTAGACGCCACCATCAGCTCTTTGGTGAAAGCAGGGGTCAATGCAATTGTAGCACAAAAAGGAGTTGTGAGCAAATACTCGCACTTGTGCGAGGGGACGAATACCTCAATGGTTGTACATTATTCCGTATCAACCCGTCACGGCGGCCCAGATAGCGATAACAAAGTCATTGTTGGTCACGCCGACGAAACGATTAGCAGAGGAGGCATTGGCGTGTCAAGCCAAGTCAATCTAGGTAGCAATCATGAAGCAGCAATGGTTGAGCGTATGGGCGAACTCAATCGGCAAGCTCATCACGAACAACTACCATCTTTTGGAATGATTTATGCACGGGGAGAACATCTCAATGTAATGGAAAACGATCCGACCGGAGGGCAAGCCCATGGTGTTCGACTCGCTTTTGAAATGGGGTGCGACGCTGCAAAATCAGTTTGGACCGGAGACAAAGATAGTTTTCGAATTGTATCCTCAGCAGCACCAATACCTGTCCTTGTCGCAGGAGGGCCTTCAACAGGCAACTCACGAGAAGTTCTCACTATGGTCCATGCGGCTATGGAGGCCGGCGCTTCTGGCATTTGCATGGGGCGCCAAGTATTTGCCCATCCACAACGGGAACACTTAGCCCGAGCGCTCATGATGATTGTCCATGAAAATGCTGATGTTGAACATGCGCTTAGTTCAAACGGATTGTGAGATGATTTCATGGAAATCTGGGTTGATGTACGCAACGGTGAACTTCCCGTAATATCTGAAGGGATTGACCGTTTGTGGGTTGAAAAACCGATTCAAGACAACGAGTTCTCAGTTCAAGAAGCCTTGATCCACGGACCAAGATCTATTCTGGGTGGGTACTTCGTCGTCGTTGATGAAACATCACAAAACAATTGCAAGGCGGCCATTGGAAGTGCTGACTGGTTGCTCATTGAGTGCGAGACTTGGTCGATGATTCCATTGGAGAATCTCATCGCAGCACGGCAGGGTTCTGCAACCAAGATTGCTGCAATTATTACGACTCCGCAGCAGGCTCAAGGAGCCGGCTTTGCATTAGAGCAAGGCGTAGATGCTCTTGTGGTTTCAAACTCAAAGGAACTTATTGAGGCTGCCCTTATTACGAAATCCCAACGTCATGAAACAGAAGTGAAAACAGTGGACGAGGGTGTAAGGCAAGCAGAAACATATGAATTAGGTTCTTTTTCAATTCAGAGCGTCGAAGACGGGGGAATAGGTGACCGCTATTGTCTTGACTTCACTTCCTTACTCAAACTTGGCGAAGGCGTCCTTGTTGGTTCAAGTTCATCTCAAATGCTTCTGATTCATAGCGAGACCATTCCCTCTTCATTTGTTCCAACACGCCCATTCCGAGTCAATGCTGGGGCACCACATTCGTACATTTTGTTGGGAAATGGAACTACGAAATACATGAGTGAATTGAAAAGCGGTGATGAGGTTATGATTCTTCATGAAAGGGGTGCGAGTCGTGTGGCAACATTGGGTCGGATTAAAATCGAACAACGCCCTATGTTGAAAATTAATTTCCAAAAACTTCCACACAACAGGCAAAAGCCTAATGAAGGCCATGTGTTTATGCAACAAGCAGAAACTGTTCGCTTAGTAGGCCAACATGGAACTCGCCATTCTGTAACTGATTTACCACAAAACACCGTGGTCATCGGCTGGTTTGGAGGCGTGGGACGTCATGTTGGGTCTGCGATAGAGAGCAGGGTCGAGGAGCGGTAATAATGGGAGTTTTGGGAAAAGGGAGCGCACATGGTGCTTGTAGTCTTCTCCATGCTGCCGCCCTTGGATATGGAGCAAGTATCGCTTTAGACCTCCCAATGACCGTTCGCTTACTTGACAAACCAAGTAAGCGTGATGTCGATGATCGTGATGACCTATTCACATCAATACTGCAGGTTTGGATGGATGCCGGCCTAGCACTTCCTGAGGGATTCTCTAAAGATGAATTGCACTGGGGAGTCAACTCAAAAGTTCCACAGCAACAAGGGCTGAAGTCCTCATCAGCGCTATGCATAGCGGCGTTTCGTGCACTCGGCGAAGCAACCGAAACGAAAGTCACTGATGAATTGGCTGTTGAACTCTCGGGACATGCCCAGATAGCCGCTGGAGTATCAATGACCGGCTCCCTTGATGATGCCTGGGCATGCGCTACAACGGGTTGGAAACTCGTCGACCCTCAGGCCGAAATCCAATCGGGTGTTTTGTTGGAGGGAAGTGGCCCTAATCCCTCAGATTGGACTGTAATTCTCGTCCTAAGAGGTGCTCGTAAGCACAGACCAACTTTCGAAGATTTTGTCCCGCATTCCGCTGCCTTTCAACAAGCCCTATCGGCACTCCAAAATAACCAAGAATTGGTTGCATTGACTTGGAACGGCCGAGGAATGGTTGCTGTTCTTGGGGATGCTGAGGGGCGTAAAATGACCAATGACTCCTTCGTTAACAGCGCCCGAGCAGCTGGAGTAACCGGTTCAGGCCCTGCACTTGTCATCGTCGTTCCAAGTCAACAAAAACCAACAATTGAACGAATAAAATCATGGTACAGCATCCGTTACAATGATGCTGAAATCCTTGAAACTGCGTTCCTATCCACTAAAAGCGATGGGCTAGAAGAGTGAACACCTTCTTGAAGGCCCCACGGCTCGGTAAACTGAACCATCATGCAAATGTCCCTTGGTGAACAGTTGCGCTTGACGCTTTACGGGTCAAGTCACGGACCCCATGTAGGAGCAGTGCTTCATGGTTTACCAAAGGGGGTTGTTCTCGATGAGTTCGGCCTCAAAAACGCAATGGAAATGCGTAAACCTGGCGGTCCATACAGCAGTCAACGCAAAGAGGCCGATGAAGTCCTTTGGCTATCTGGACTTGTTAACGGAGTTAGCAATGGAGAACCCGTTGAGTGCCGAATCAAAAACAGCGACGTGCGTTCAAAGGACTACGGATTCCTCCCCGACCACCCACGACCTGGCCACCAAGACATGGTAATGATGTTGAAAACAGAAGGAAAGGCTGACCTCCGAGGCGGAGGGACCTCAAGTGCCCGAATGACTGCTCCTCTTGTTGCTATGGCCGCCCTACTTCGCCCTTGGATCGCCAAGAAAGGTGTCGGCTTCCGGGCACATGTCGGAGCAATCGGAACCGTTGAAGCACGTCCTCTCAATGACTGCCCCCTCACGCTGGAAAGTGAAGATAGTCAACACATGCGATGTTACGATCCTGTTGCCGCTCAGGCCATGACCGAGCTCATTACATCGTACCGGAAGCAGAGAGATTCCATAGGCTCACGAGTAGATTTGGTTGTGAACGGACTCCCATTAGGTGTTGGTGAACCATGGTTTGATGGAATCGAACCAGCCCTTGCTCGAGCGATGTTATCAATCCCCGCCGCACGTGGGGTTGAATTTGGCCATGGCTTTGGCGTTCAAACCATGACCGGAAGCGAGCATAACAGTGCTTGGGGCGGTACCTCTGAAGCGCCGGTTATGGAAGGAGAGCGCCCCGATGGTGCGTTGGCTGGCCTGTCTACAGGCTCTCCGATAAATGTCAGCGTTGCCTTCAAACCCCCGTCAAGCATTCCGCAAACTCAGATGACACTCAACATGAAAACCAATCAACAGGAGCCTTTGACCGTCAAAGGACGCCACGATCCAGTACTTGCCCCACGTGCGGTCGCTGTTGTAGAGGCAATGGCGATATTGGTAGTATCGGATTTGATGGTTCGTGGAGGTTTTTTAGATGGATGAACCACCAGAAATCCATAAATTTGGAGGCTCATGCCTTCGTGATGCAAGCGATATCAACCGGATTGCAGAAGTGATCCTAAATTCAACCAACCCCTGTGTTATTGTTGTCTCTGCGCTTTGGGGAACAACTGACCGATTGATGCGAGCTGCCAAAGAGCCACGATACGCTGGACGTTTGGTTAATGACCTTGCAAGTCAGCACCTGCGTTTTGCACCCAACCTCATCAGCTCCCCGCTACATGATACCTTCCAATTGGTCCTCAAAGGAATTGAGGACGCACTCGAAATACTTGCTACTGACAGGGACGATTCTGGCGCTTACAATCGGCTCCTCGCCTCTGGAGAACGCCTTTCTGCACTTGTTGTCGCCTTTGCATTGAGTGAACATGGTATTGATGCACATCCAGTTGGAGCAGAAGATATTGGTCTTTGTTTGAACGGAACCACTGTTGCTCAAACCGTGGATATGAAACAATCAACGAAACTTCTTCAACGATCTGCACTCCATGGAACCCCCGTTGTCACAGGATGGTTTGGGCAAGGAAAGGACGGAAACATCGCCCTTCTTGGTCGGGGTGGTAGCGATCACACGGCTACTGCCCTAGCCGCATTACTTGACGCACAGCGTGTCGTGTTGTGGAAGGATGTACTCGGAATTTACCCAGTCAACCCCCGTTGGGGTGTTCATTCCACTCCAATTCCCTATCTGGGATACGCAGAAGCCATGGAATTCTCACACATTGATGCACCGATCATCCATCCAGCCACGGTAGCCCCTGTTTATGCACTAGGAATTCCAATTGAAATTCGTCACCTCTACAGCTACGAAAAGACCGGGATGAAAACAGTCATAGGACCAGATATCCATGAACTGAGTGCGCCCAAAGGAATCGCATGCATACCAAAGGTTGCGTGCATTGTTGTCGAAACCAAATACATGCATCATTCAACCTCAGCGCTTAGCGATGTCCTGCAAGAATTCAATGCGGCCAACATTCGGATCTGTTCATTTGAGTCCAATAACGCCCAATGGAGGTTCATAATCCCACAACACGAAGTTAACCGAAGTATCGGTTTGCTCAATCAACGATTTGACGAAGTCTCATTCAATTATTTTGCAGCAATGGTTTCGTTAATTGGCAATACCGGAAACCATGAATTGAGCATTCCCGCTTTAGATAATGGATGGGTTAGCGCACGGTTGAATTCTAATCAGCATTCAACTCACCTGCTTACACAACGCAGTGACATCTCTAATTTACTTGAAGAACTGATGATACAGTTGTCAATCGGTGCTAGTAACGATAACTGATTACTCAGCCTTGCTTTCACGGTAGCGCTGCAAGTGAGTTGGTAAATTAAGGCCAAAGAGACCTCCAACCACTATGAACACGAAGAGTGTTCCAAGGGCAACGCCGTAAACTGATGTGAGTTCAACGGATTCTTCCATTCGCAACGCCGTATCAGACGAGAAAATACGCACAATGGCGGGTAAAATCATGTTTGCAGAAAGAACAAACCAAGCGAGTAAGGTGGCGATAATCGGATTCAAGACCAAGGAACGGTGGTACTTTGAGACGATTTTCTTGGGATTCATCACATAGACTTCATTGGTACGAATACTGGTATCAAGCATTGAGTAACGGATTACACCGTTGCTCAATTCAAAGTACATGACGAGGAGAACAGAGTAAACAACGACCAAAATAGCCAACATTCCCGGATTGTCCTGGAATCCGAAAAGATCGTTTGAAAGAGATGTTTTCGAAGATGCAAAACGAAGAATTGCAAGAATGAAGAGAACGTTACTCGCTAGGGAAAAACGGGCATCTCGCTTGTAGGTACCCATGAACCCTGCAACTGTTGCACCAACAATAATCGTCAACTGGAATAAGTTGGCAACACCAAGGCTACCGGTCATGATGTACCACAACGTACCTTCGGGAGGTGATATCATGTAGGTTAAGAGGGCCAATGCAACCAAGACACCGTAAACAGCAATCTGTAAGTTCTGGACCATCTTGTCAGGAGGTAAGAATTTCATCTTAGGGACCAATGGACCCCCTAGGAGACTTTCAATAAAGGATGGGATTTCAACGGTAGGAATAGCGTCCTTTGGTATCTCTCCCGTCGCAGATGCATTACCTGCAAGTTTCTTTCTTGAAGGGGCAGACGAACGAACAGTCTTCCCATCGTAGAGATGTGCAGTATCACCGGATTTCATTGCCATTCATTTCCCTCCTCAGAATCCTCGTGCTCCAGCAAGAGCGGTTGACAGCAACATATCTGGCTCCCAATCCATGATGTTGACACCAAGACTTCGTAATTCCCCAATGAGGACGTCACGTTCGGTCTTCATGACTTCGTAACCTGTGCGGTCAATTCTTCGAGCGTCAAATTCAAACTCAAGCGAAGATGGTGATAGAACGGTTACATCAAAGTCACGTGCACGGAAGTCGCGCAGTGCATTGACGATGGTTGGGTCATCTTCAAGGTTAGAAAGGAAGATAATCGGGCTTCCCTTGTTGATGTGCGGTAGAATACGGTTGACTACAACTTGCAATGGGATGTTACCACGGGCAACTGCACCAGCGAGTTTGGTTAGAATCACGTACAATTGTTTCTTTCCTGTATCTCGGTCAACGCTCACGACTTCATCGCCGTAGACGATAACACCAACTGAGTCACGGCGTCCAAGGAAAAACTTGGCAAGTGAAGCAGCGGCTCGTGTTGAGTAGACTAGAGCGTTTCGTGAGACAGGACCTGTTTCAGCAACTGCTCTTGAGTCTACAATGATGATGATATCAGAAACAGCGTCACGCTCCCGTTCATTGACCATGAGTTTCCCAGAACGAGCATATGCTGACCAGTTAATCGCACGGAACGAGTCCCCTTCGAAGTATTCACGTAGAGAGTAAAACTCTGAACCTGGACCCGGTTGGCGGATGTTTACGGCACCGGTGAAAATCTTAGGAACTCGGGACTTGACGAATGTATCTTTCAAATCCTCCATCTTTGGGAACACGAGGAAGTCGTTGTAGACATGCAACTCCTTTTCCTTGTGGAACAACCCAAATGCATCCTGAATACGGACCGTTACCGGGCCAAGACTGTAGAATCCTCTGAGTGGGCATTCTATCGTGTATTCGATGTGTGTCTCACGGCGGGGGCCAAGTTCCATCAAAATGTAGTTGGCTCCTTCTTTGATCCTCATTACTTCAGGTACGCGGTCGCGTACTTCCAATATCTTGGGTAGTGAAGATGTATTTTGCATACGCAAAGTAACACTCAATTCGCCGTCCTCGAACATCCTGGCACTGGATAGTTTCCTCATGGCAACAACGCTACCAAGAGCAACTCCCTCTTCACCAGACCATTCTTCGGCTCTACGGCCGCTTGATGCGACATCCGCATGATTCCCCACGAGTGCAGCCCATGTTAGGAAGACAAAGATGACAACAGCGACGGTAACGAGTTGAGAGTTACGAAGCGTAAGGCCAAGCAAATACATAGCGACAGCTAGGCTGCCGAGCATGGCTGACTTACGACTCCACATCTTCAATTCACCTCAATGATTTCGTCAGAAATCAGACCGTTGGTACGGGGACTTCTCGTAGAATACCTTGAATCACTTCACCGGGTTCCAAACCTTTGATTTGATGCTCGGGCTTGAGGATAATACGGTGGGCAAGTGCAAGTTCGGAAATCGCCTTGACATCGTCGGGGGTGACGAAGTCACGACCACGAAGTGCTGCAGCAGCACGGGATGTCTTCAACAGTGCTTGAGAACCACGAGGCGAAGCACCGACGAGGACACGAGGGTCTTCACGGGTTCGGGACACGATTTCAACCATGTACATGCGGAGAGCTGGATCGACGTAAACATCTTCACAAGCTTGTTGCATAGCAATGACTCGTTGGGGGTCGGTAATGACATCAACATCAACGGCGTCCTTTCCACGGCTGATACGGCGTGCGAGGATTTCGTCTTCGTCAGCACGGTCTGGATATCCAACGGACATCTTGAACATGAAACGGTCAAGTTGTGCTTCAGGAAGCGGGTATGTACCTTCTTGTTCTACAGGGTTTTGAGTTGCCATAACAATAAACGGTGCTGGCAACTTGTGGGTCACTGTACCGATGGTAACTTGCTTCTCTTGCATAGCCTCAAGCAAAGCAGCTTGAGTCTTTGGAGGTGCACGGTTAATCTCGTCAGCGAGGAGGAGATTGCAGAACAGTGGACCTGGCTTGAACGTAAACTCGCCCTTCTTGGCGTCGTAAATGTTGGTACCAGTGATGTCGGCAGGAAGCAAATCCGGCGTGAATTGAACACGCTTAAAGTCGCAACCAAGCGCATCGGCGAACGTGTTGGTCATCAACGTCTTTGCCAAACCGGGGTAATCTTCGAACAGAAGGTTACCGTTTGACAGAATGTTGACCAATACGTTGTCAATAACGTGGGCCTTACCGATAATGACCTTTTGGACTTCAGCTGCAATCGCTGTTGCGATTGCACCGACGGCCTTGAGGCGTTCTCGGACTTCTGGTGTACTCTGGTGCTTCGGCTGGGCCGGAGCGGCCGGTGCTACAGGTGCAACAGGTGCGGCTGGTGCAGCAGGTGCCATTGGCATGGCAGGTGCTGGTGGGGCCGCAGGTGCTACAGGCGCTGCAGGTGCTGGCGCGGGCGGGGCTGCTGGGGGGGCTGGGGGTTGCATGTCTATTCCTCCTTGTTTCAATTACCCCAACGTCGGATGTGAGGGATCAATTCCCTCAATTCTTCGTTGGAGTATGAGCGGTTTGAACTTACGAGTTCAACCAAGCGGGGTTCCCGCACCATTTGCATTACTTCGGCGGGGGATTTGCGTGCGAATTCATCGCGCGTCAAATCATTGAATTGACGGACCTTTGAGAGCAAAGCATCTCTGGTTCGTCGGTGGTATTGGGAAGGGTCCAACTTCGTTGGGCGCTCCCTAAATCGGGTCAAGTCGAAGACGTGACGCCAGTTTTCCTTCTCTGGGACGACCATGATGGCAATCGCTAGAAGTGCGAAAAGATTGAGGATAATGAGCCACTTGAGAACACCATCGCTTGTAAGCAAAACGATAGCTCCAATCGCTTCTGTGAAGGGCATGGAAAGTGTGCTAGAAACGTGACGGCTTTCATCAAAGACAATGTTGAACTGACTTGGGTAGCGGGTAACTTGTGATGAAAGTTCGGAGTTATCAAATTCCATCATGTCATCAATCAAGGCTATGAAGAACTTTGAATTACCATTCCAGGAGGTATCCCCGAGTCCAGAATTCAATCCCTGCGAGTCGGTTTCCCAGCACATGTGGCCGAATTGCTGGTAGAGTTGTGAATCACATTGTTGCTTTCCAGTTGCTGCAGCTCGGTCTTCATCCCAAAGGTGGTTAGCGAGAACGGAATGGTCTGAGACAAACACGATGCTTCCTGTGACACTAACTTCGCCGTAGTCGTTGTTTGGTTTTTCATCCAGAACTTCTTGCCCGGGGTAGTCGATGCGAATGATAAGCCCTGTTTCACCCTCACCGAGAGTGGGATTGTTTTCGCCCTTACCCAAATCAATTTGAGCAGAGGTAGATGCTTGAGCCAAGACGTGGATTTCACGGTTGGAGTCTACTTGTTCATCCAAGACTTGTATGGCCGTTGGGCGGTGGAACAAAACCGGCATTCGGCAATTCTCTACGTTTCGGTCTCTTACATCGTCATCCGAGCATGGGATTGCCTTTTCATCGCCCATGGTATCAACGCCACGGGTTACGGAGGAGACGGCCCAGAGTTTCTTTGTGTCTGGACTAACACGCTCATCGTTATCTGTTGTGACTTCGTAATACCGTCCAGTTGTTGGATCGTCCCGGACAGGTGCATCAAAGTATTTTACTCCGAATTCTTCTGCAACGAGTTGAGCATTGGTAGAATTCGAGGCAAGGATAACTTTGCCACCACGTTCGGTGACGAAATCGTAAATTGCTGCTGATTCAGCAGCATCAAAAGGCTTCTCTGGTGCTGCGATAATGAGGAGCGTTCGGTGAGGGTCCTGCCAGTCATTGACGAGCATTGGAGTAGACATGGTATTAGCAATGTTGAAATTACTCAAGTTTGACCTCATGAGCGTAAGTTGCTGGTCGGAAAACTCATCATCGTTTTGGTAAGGGGAAAACACGGTAGTCTTACCGGACGAAACCAAAGCGATAACGACTGTCGAGAGGAGAACAGATACAATCAATCCAACCATGAGCCATGCTTCAAGGCTCAAACCGGATTTTTCTGCTTCTGCCATGGTAATCTCCCCTACTAACTGACGCACAACGCCAGACATACATCTCTCGGAACTTCGCTCCACTCATAATGATTGCTCAAGGGTGCTCAAGGAAAAACCGACAAAGTCTGGAAAGATACACCCACAATATTTACGAGAAAAAGCGAATAAAAAGGAAAAATTACATTTTTTGAAGCCTTTGAGGTGATTCAAAAAATTCACGCTGGCTTCGTAGGGAAAACCACGATGTAAGAAGTAGCACTGAGAAAATTTCAATCAAAGACAAAGCCGGCATTGATTCCGAACCCTTGGAAGTCATGTCATTATCCTCTCCACTGTCACTGGAGCCCCCGGAATCATCAGACGATTGTGGAGCTTCAACGTTGACTTTCATAGAGGATGAGCGGGTATTTCCATCTCCTTCGGATACAATGGAAATTGAAACTTCACAAGTGCGTTCTTGATGACTACTGGTCGCTTCAAGGCGTAGGGTGAAAGAAAGTACACCTGTGCCGTTTTGATCAGTTACGCCGACCACAGTACCTTCAAGCGAGTCCAGACCTGTCACGGAGAGATGGGGGCAACTTCGGATGGTAGCGTCACCTGAAGTAATGGCGTCTTGGTTATTGCCAAGATTACTTACTTCAAGCGTAAACTCGACCCAAGAGCCCGAAAACAGCGTATCAGTAGGGAGTTGTACTTCGGGGAGAAGTTGATACATACGGGGCGTGCTAATTTCACCTTCAATTTCATTATCCCTCACCGGTGTTTCACCAACGGTTTCCTGTGCTTGGAGAGTAAGTTTAATGGAGGAAGAAGGTGAAAATGCCCTCACTATCTCCGCATCTGCCCCTGATATCGTAATTGAAAACGATTCATTTGAGGAACCTCCAACAGAAACCGAATCAGGGCCATCAAACTCAAACGGTCCGTCTTCGTCGTAATCGTAGGTCAAATCAATGTTCAATTCACCTGTTCGCTCATTGTTGATGTAGAAAACAAGTTCTCCCGTGAGGTCCCAATCTTCTTCCAAATCTACGAGATAGGTCGAATCCATGTCGGTATCCCAGCCCAGTTCCCATGACGGGGGTTCGAGTTGTTGCGCAGATGAAAGCGGTAAAGACATCGAGAGAACAAATGTCAAGAGGACAAGAATTTCCTTTCGCATACCATCAGTTCTCCTTCATAATGCCCATCAAGGCCCGCTTGGTAAGAGTTTTGACCATCGCACGGCGGTACCGCGGAGGCAGTGCTGTGTTGTTGACTGGCTTCACAGACTTTTGGATGCTTACAGCCATTGTTTTTACATCAATAGCCCCGTTGTTTTCTTTGAGATGTTGGGAAATCTGTTCTGAATGCACCTTAGGAATCGACTCAAGTGCTGTACTTGCGATTTGAAGCGTGTCAGTTTGCCCTGGAATCCATGAAGCTGCGATACCTGCTTCTGGGAAATCCCATGTCTCCCTAACACGAAGTTTCTGATAACATCCTTCCCGTTTGGACGCGTCCTTTGGAAGCATCACTTTGAGTAAAAACTCCCCCTCCTCAAGGATGTTTTTCTTCATTCCATCGAGTTGGTAAAACGAAGCGACATCAACCGTTCGTTCACCGTTTGGCCCTACGATAAGAACCGAGGCATTGAGGACCATGAAGTTGGGTGCGAGGTCACCTTGATAGGTCGCTACGCACAATGTGTTTTGATTTGGTATAACTCGACAATCCGCTCCAGTCCCACAATCTGCTTTGTGACACCAGTCAATTGAACGACGCCAATCTTCGGACTGGTTGTACCAGAAACATCGGGTGTCAAGGCAAAGGTTTCCACCAACGGTTGCACTTTTTCTAATCAGTGATGAGGCAACCTTTGCGGCAGCTTGCCTCAATAATGGATGAGCAGCTTCCGATGCTACGAGGGTGTCCAGCGACACCATGCATCCAATTTCCGAAGATGATAATACGAATGCATCGGGGATACTTGCAAGGGAAATCACGTGAGGCTTTGGATTAATTCGCCATTTGTAATTAGGTAGGACATCTGTCCCTCCTGCGACCCAATCAAAGGAATGGCCTTCTTCCATAAGAGTGGCAGCAAGTGCGCAAGCATCCTCTACGGTTTCAGGGTGGTGAAGTTCAAACGGAGGCATCAACATCAAGCATCATCCTCCATGTGTCGTTGCTCTTTTTTGAGCCAAGCACGACCGGCAAACCCGAGTTCAGCAAGTTGTTCAGGGAGCGGTTCATCTGCTTCCCTCCACCCCTCAACTTGTTCGTTGAGTGGGCGATTCGGGTCAAAGCCAAACAAAACGCCATTGACGTAGGCAGAAGTATCTTCACTGCGCTGGCGCAGACGGTCTCGGACTTCGTGTTCCTTTGCACGTTCAACAAGTTGCTGTTGCAATGGACCGTGAGTGAGAGTTGGTGTCTCAAGGTCCAACGGATCATCGAGACCTACCTTTTTCAGATGCTTCTCAATCCCCTTGTATACTACATCGGGAGTTAGTGGGAGGTCTCGCATTCGGATACCCGTAGCATCGTATACTGCATTAACAACGGCCGGCAAAATAGGTAGAAGAGGTCCTTCCCCGGCTTCCTTTGCTCCAAATGGCCCCTCTGGGTCGCTTGATTCAACAATTATCGGTTCAACATGAGGCATTTCATGGACGGATGGAATTTTGTAATCCAACAAATTTGCATTTTGAAGATGCCCGGTACGTCCGTAAACCATTTTCTCAGAGAGAACTTGTCCCAATCCCATGTGACATGAACCAATAATTTGCCCTCGTACGGCAAGTGGGTTCAATGCTTTACCACAATCGTGAGCAGCCCAAACATTGGTACACGAGACCTTACCGGTTTCAACATCAACGTCAACCTCTGCTACGTAGGCTGAGAATGAATATGCTGGAGCAAGCCCTGCTGCTGCTCCTTTGTGAACGCCTCCCATTGGAGGAGAACGGTAAGCTCCTCGGGCGATGAGCGCCCCCGTATCCTCCTGTGCCTTGTGCAAGGCTTGCAGATACGAGACACCTACTGCAGGGTCATGTTTGTAGTAGATACGTCGGTCATTGAGAACCAATACGTTCGGGTGATAGCCTAGCATTTCCCATGCAGCCTTGAGTAATTGGTCACGAATCCCAATAGCGGCCCGGATGGCTGCATTTGCGTTCATGAACGTTACCCGACTGGAGTACGAACCCAAATCAACTGGACTCGTATCGCTTTCATGACTTCGAACGTGAATCATTTCCACAGGGAGTGCGAGTACTTCCGCTACAACTTGCGCTATGGCAGTTGTTGAACCCTGCCCAATATCGGCTGCACCGGTGTGAACGGTAACGCCCCCGTCCATATCGACTTGTATGTGAACGGTAGCGTGTGGGAAATTCTTCGGATCCCAATGAATGGGGAGGCCAGAACCTGAGATGAAGAAACCGCAACCGATTCCGATTCCCTTGCCGAGAGGGAGTTGCCTGAATTTATTGTCCCAATCCGACCCTTCACGTACTCGTGTAAGGGCTTCTCTCATACCGTTTGAGGTAATACGGAATCCACTGATGGTTCGGCTGTGTGGAGGAAGAAGGTTAGCCAGTCTAAGGTCGATAGGGTCAACTGCCATTTGTTCGGCCATTTCATCCAATCCAACTTCAACCGCACAACGAGTATTCACTGCACCGTGTCCTCGCATTGCTCCAGATGCCGGTTTATTGGTCCAAACACGAGCACCTGTGTAGTGGAAAGAACCCAGTTCGTAAGGAGCAGTTGCAAGCACACCGTTGTAGTATGATGTGACGTGGCCGAAAGAGGCAAAGCCCCCACCGTCAATGAGAGCGTCTATGTCGAAGCCGGAAATTCGTCCTTCATTATCAGCCGTCATTTTCACATCAATGTGAGACGGATGGCGTCCTCGGTTAATCCAGTAAACCTCTTCGCGGTCAAAGGTGATCCGGATTGGAACACCTGCCTTGCGGGCTAAAATCGCAGCGCACATCTCGTGAGGGAACGGGTCTGACTTCCCGCCAAAACCACCACCGACAAAGGTTCGTACGACATTGATTTGATGCATAGGGACATCAAGGACGGTTGAAAGTGCTCGGTGCGTATAGTGGGGAACTTGCTGTGGAGTGTAGAGTTGCAGCCGGCCGTTTGGGTCCCAATGAGCTACGACGGCGTGAGGCTCGGTAAATCCATGATGAACACCCGCCATAGTCCACGAGCCATGTGATGCAGCGTAGGGCGTTTTGACTAAGGAGCGATCGCCAAATTCTTGGAATACTCTCTTCTGAACATTGGTACGTGCCAAGTGGTACTTGCCTCGCCAGTGAATGGGTTCATCATGGTCTTCTAGGCCCTTCTTCGGGTCAAAAACCGGTTCGAGAAGTTCCCATTCAATGTCAAACAAAGACAGAGCTTGGATGGCGGTGGCTTCGTCAACCGCAGCTACGCAAGCGACTAAATCACCAACGTGGCGAACTTTGTCAACCGCCATAGCGTGTTCGTCTTTTGTCACTGGGAGAACACCAAATCGGTTTGGAGCATCTTTTCCTGTCGCAACTGCAAGAACACCTGGAAGTGCTTCAACACGAGTGGTGTCAATGGATTTGATTCTTGCATAATGGTGGGGAGAACGTAGAATTTTTCCGATGGCCTCACCTTGAAGGCGGACATCATCCCCGTACCATGCCTGCCCGGTTACTTTTGCATTTGAGTCAACCAAAGCCATGGGTTTTCCAACGGCTGTTCCGGTACGGTCTCGGTCGTGTATGTGGTCGCCTGCTGGTTTAGGCTCACGGCCACCAACAGTTTCAGGAATAAAATCCAAATCGCGAGGACGCATTTCGGGGTCGGAACCACCAGAGCCCGGTGGGGGGAAGACCTGCTTCCCTGCGATGCGCTTGCCATCTTTCCGCTGGTCGCCTTTTCCAGAGCCAGGTTGTTGACGATAACTTCCCATAACAATCACTTCGCGTGCCCAGGAGGCATTGTTGGGTCTTCGGGTCCCGACGGATGAGGGTCCGGATGAGGGTCGCTGGCAGGAGAGGCTGCTCCTCCTTCTCCACGATGCAATACTGCCGCTGCCTCAATGGAATCAATGATTTGTTGGTATCCTGTACATCGGCACAGATTTCCTTCGATGGCTCCAGCGATTTCATCTCGGGTGGGATTGTTGTTTTCATTGAGCAATGCTTGAGAGGTGATCAAGAAGCCAGGTGTACAAAATCCACATTGGGAGCCTCCGTGCGTTGCAAAGCAGGTCTGTATTGGAGTAAGATGTGCACCTTCTGAAAGGCCTTCAACAGTCAATATTTCAGTGTCTTTAACTTGTCCTGCAAGTGTCAAACAGGATAACTTTGGAACGCCATCAATCATGACTGTACAGCAACCACAAGTACCTAGGTCGCATCCTCTTTTCACGCCTAATGTCCCGACTTTATCCCTCAAGACGTCAAGCAGAACTGCGTTGGAGGGTGCAAGAACTTCAACCGGCCGTCCGTTAACAACACCCGACCAACGTTCGCTGGTTGCAGAGGGTGTCATTGTGATGTGTTCTTTGCCAACCATGCTCGTCCCTGTCCTTCCGTTAGCGTCCCACTCTTTGATAATTCGGGGTCGTATGTTTCAAAAAGCCCCTTGCTTACTCCTCTTGAAGCCATTTTGAATCCGCCGTAGGGGTTTCTGACAATCGGACTCCGCTTCTTCCAAAGCGTTTCGGAGCACTAATCCGTGGTAAACCTTGATTCTCCTTTCTTTGACAAAGGTATTCACGGCTTTTTCTATTTCATTCAACTCCTCGATGGTCATGGCCGTCTTCAATACGATCCAAACAACGCATGAATTCATTTCGCCGGGAAAAGAAAACTCCGAGATACACTGGAATCAACAGAAGCGGAATGACCAATTCTTCAAACACGATTTCCATGACGCCTGAGACCGAAAATTCCATGCTGTCAGCGTGATATTCGAGACTGAATGATTCTCCAGTCAAACCACCGGCATAGAAAATACCAGTATTGAGACCAAAGTAGAGCGTGAAAGGAGTTTCGTCCTCATCAAAAATATCTGAACCTCGGTCGAGTTCTATATCGTCAGGCCAACCGTCGTTGTCGTTGTCATGGTCCAAGACATCGGGAATGGTGTCTTGATCGGAGTCCAAGGGTGTAGATTGCGCATTGTACGGGTCGTAAAGAATGGTGCCCGACGAGGCTGACCGTTCCATTTCATTGCGTATGCCATCGCCATCGGCATCATCATCGTACACGTCTGGCATGAAATCTCCATCAAGGTCTGAACATCCCTTCAAGCGAATACGACTCTTCCCGTAGATGTAAGGGCAATTGTCGGACAGCGGGTGCATGCTTTGGTCTGCATATCCATCGCCGTCGCCGTCTGACCAAATAGCGGAGTCTTCTGGCCATACGTCAACCTCATCCCCAACCCCATCTCCGTCCATATCAGGGTCTGCCTCGTCACCGATGCCGTCACCGTCAAGGTCACGGTGTTCGCTTTCATTGTCGGGAAAAGCATCCGCCCCCATGGAAGCATTCCATGAAGAATCGGGGTCGGACCATCCGTCACCGTCTGTATCCAAGCAGCCAACACGGTCCATCGTCGAGTCTCCTTCTGCTTCGCAAACCGATGTTGAATCTTGAGCCCCCACGCCCGTGGGGAGGAGCAATAAAAACAAAGAGAAAATGCACACATACGTCGTGCCCCACTGTTTCATGAAGAGCGCTAAACGACCGCCCATATGGCTTTATTGCATCCAACAGCACCGGAAAGGTTTCTAAAAGGAGCAGTGGCCAGTACCATCTATGAAACAATTTGCCTTCATGATGCTCATGCTCTTATTCAGTAGTTCTCTTGCAGGTTGTACCTCCGAAGAAACAGAGGAATCGCAATCCTTCCCCGTATTCTCTTCTGTTGCGGATAACAATGAGATCTACGACAACACAAGAATGGAAGGTAGCGCCTACATTGTCGTGTTTTCTGCTGAATGGTGCAACAGCCCATGCTTCACCACCATGCACGCCATATGGTCTGCTCAAGCAGAACTTCCAGTCTTGGTCATGTCCACCGACCCTGCCGAAAATGCAACTGGCGTGACCCTCTCAGAATGGCATGAATCTGCTGATGCTCACGATGATGATGGGGAAGCAACCGGAGTCAGCCTGACAACATATGCCTTCATGAAAGGGCATGAGGCGGGAATCAGTCTCGGCATTGACAAGCCGGGATCTGTGGTCTTTGTCAACGCCGATGGTGAAGTCACCTACCTTCATGAAGGCAGAATGGACGATACCGCAGAGATCTTGAAACGATGGGAAGCCGCTTCTGCCTGAAGGCATCATTGAAGTTTAGCTTCTTCGACCAAGATCGCTTCAATGTCTTCGTCTGGAACTGCATCGGACCACTTGAACCGTTCAACTTCAATAGAATCTTCTGATTTGTTGAGGGCGAGCATGACCAGAGGGACCAATATCACACCGATAATCATTCCAGCAATACCGACCAGAACGATACTTCCGGAAAACATTCCATCGCTTTCTTCAATCGCTGCGTCTTTGCTAACATCCATGAGCATAATGTCTGCCGTAATGATTGGGGTTGAGGAGAAATTTGTTTCGCCAGTCTCCATGAGACCACGAATGGAGATGGTATGATTCCCTTGGAGTTCTACACCAGGCAGATGCTCAATTTCATGAACGATATCAATAACCTCTAACTCGAAAGCCTCTGTATGCTCGTATGAATGAATGTTCGTCCAATCGTCAAGCAAATGGTTGCTTCGCCATTGAATGGTTTCAACGCCCTCTGTAATGGTGAATTCAAGTGAATCGCCATTGGTCATGTGTACGCGATTATCAGGTCCAGAGGAAGTTCCCATAGCGAGAGTCACACTGTTATCAAAGGAATAATCCTGTTCTGCCGCTTCCATTACTGCATCAAGCGCACGAACTTCTCCGTGACCGTAGACGTTATTCTGACGGTTCTTGGGAATGCGCATCTTCAGGGCAAGGCTCATTTGCACCCATGTACACAGCACAATCTGTAGGTGGCTGTTTCTTGCATGATGTTGCGGATGTCAAACGGTGATAAGTCCGGGTTGGCTTGGTACATCAACGCCGAAACACCAGCAGCACCGGGTGTTGCCATTGAGGTTCCCGACATGTCCGTATATTGGTCCCCGGTGTTGAAAGCTACAGACATGACGTTGGAGCCAACATAGGCGATGTTTGGCTTTACACGCCCTTCTTCAGTGGGCCCCTGGCTTGAATAAATTGCAATCGCTGAATTCTTGTCAAGAGCTCCGACAGTAATGACGTCTTCTGCAGACCCTGGGGTGCCTATTTGCGCCGAAGCGACCGTTATTTCCCGCTGCGATAAAGAGGGCTATTCCCGAGCGCACCATTTCGTTGGCGTACCGGTTAACACTGTCTTCTTCTGAGGAGGTCCACTCAATTGGGCCCGGGCCACCAAGACTCATTGAAGCAGCGCGGATGTTGAATTGGTAACGGTTGTCCACGGTCCATTTCATGCCTGCCATTACGGTTGCGAAGGAACCCGAACCGCCTGCATCAAGGACCTTAACGCCAACAAGGTTTGCTTGTGGAGCCATTCCGACGTGCTCGTAGTTAGGGGCGCCCGTTCCTGCAGTTGTACCCGCACAATGAGAACCATGTCCTTGGTCGTCGTATGGGAACACTTCTGTACCGTTGGTAAGGGTAGGGTTATTCACAGGGTCGTAAAATCCAATCACCTTCGGGTCATTGGTTGAGTTATCATCGTCGAGGTCGTCCAGACTTGCGTGGGCGCCGTCAATTCCGGTATCGATGATGGCGACGGTTACACCGGAGCCATCGTAACCAGTTTCTTCCCAAGCCATGTCAACGCCGTGCAGATACCGCTGCGTCCCCGTTTTGAATGGTGAGGACGCCGTCTAGTTCAATCATGATCGACTCCTGGAATGTTAAGGGTCTCGCGTATCAAGTCAACGTGAATACGCCCTGCGAGCGCATCAATATGTGTCAACTCCCACTGGTGTTCATAACCAACTTCACGTTCTAGCATAGCGATTTCATCGACCGATGGCGTGTGGTCAAAGTCAATGATCAGCGGCAGAGTGTTGTCTTCATCAAGGAAAATAGGGTTGTCTTTGTGAAATTCCACCATGTCTCCGATAGAGTTCTTGTTTTGGTCAACCGTAGTCTCAACCCACCATCCTTCTTCCAGAGGCGAAGAATCCGCTTCGATTTCAATAGGAGTCGCCAAGGCCAATGTTGGTAGCAGCATCAATGTTAGACAAAATGCGCTTAGAAGTTGTTTGATTAGCATAGGCTCACCGATTAATTCCAAGCAGGTGGTCTTTTTGAACCCATTGGGAACCTGTGAGGTGGCTTCTTCTATGCCGAGTGAATACAATCTATGGACTTGAAAATCAATATCTTGATTAAAATCACGGGTGAAATATTAAGACCTATTGTTTGAAAAAGGCATTGATTGACATGGCAGCACCACGCAGAGCGAACCAAGGCGCCCCGAGAAGAACTCAGGAACCCATAGCCCAACCCTTGGCGCAAGCAGCATCTCCTTACCAAGGCGCATTGTCTGCAACAACACCTCAACCCGTTGCACCTATTGTCACCGTTGGACCAAATGCTTCAAAGCAAAGCCAAGACATGATGATGCTGAAACTCTCCCAAGGCGTAATGATGGGTATTGGATTTCTTGCAATATGGGGTGGAATCTTTAGCGTTGCTTTTGACGAGGAGGCGACAAACGACAATTTCCTTGTCTTGTTCATCGGTGGATTAGCTTCGTTTTTAGTTTCTATAGGCATTATTGAACTACAAAGTAAAAAGAACAATTACAGGTTGTATGATATCCATAATTATTTCCTCGGGATTGCATTCTTCTTCTCCACCATTGGAGTCTTGTGGGGAACACGATACATGATGGGAGTCATGACGGGTACGTTTGATCTCAGTTGGTTCGGTGAACCAGATTCGTACACAAAGACGGATTGGGCACCCAACGCCAACGGAATTTATGCGCAATTGGTCACATGTGTTTTGCTAACGTTCGGGCATTTCCGCCTCCTCAAGAGGTACTCGGGAGATACTGGATTTGGCTGGGGCGTCGCCACATATGCACCAATGGCTATCCTTTTGGCCGGAGTGGGCCCTTGGATACGCTGGTCAGGGAACGTTGTGAGTTACGAACTTGGAATCAGTATCATAGTCATCTCCATTGTCTCGATGGAAATGGCTCTGCGTTCAAACAAGGCGCTTAACTTCGGAGTGGTTGCGTTTGCTTCAGGGCTCGTCCCTCTGGTCTATGAATTGCTCAATGATGTCCCGGATGATAGCAAAGGAGGGGCTTTGTCCCTGATGGTCTTCATCATTGCACTACAAGGCTACTATGCAGCTCGAAGTGACCTAAGAAAAGAAGTCATGGAACGTGCTTCTTTTTTCCTCGTAGGACAAGTCGTTGTGGCGATTCTTGTCACGCGTTCTGGTGATTTGAACCTCATCCTCGGGCCTTTCAGGGCGGCTGAATATGCTAGCTTGTCATCCTACGTATCCCTCCCAGTTGTGCTTTGGTGCATGATGCTCCTCGCCTACTTCCCTGCTGTATTGCAACAACGGGTTCCATGGATGCCGATTGGCCTCGCCGTCAGCCTGGTGGCACTTCCAACGGCAACCTCAACTGTTCCATGGGTACTCAGCATCATAATGATCCCCTACATGGTGTTCATCTCCAAGGTCGCAAGGGAATGGGTGGTTAACGTCACTGTTCTTGCCTTTGGAATCTCCTATCTATTGACTGACCTTGGTGGAATCATAGAAGAAATCACGCCAAAAGATACGTATGGAGGAACTATCCTCCACATCCTTTTGCCCATCTTCATCGTCATAATTTCTGAAATGGGACGCAAGCAAGGGAAAATCAACACAATGGTGTCACTTGGCCTGCTTGGAAGTGTTGTCTGCTCACGTGCGATTCTTGACCCAGAGTGGTTTATGCCATGGTTGTTCATCGGATACATGTTTTATCTCAACATTGACATCGCTCTCAAATGTGATGCAGAAAGTTTCAGTGACCGCAAAGAACTGACCCTCTCGGCTGGATTCACTTCTCTCATTATTCTGGCATTGGGACTGTTCGATAAGTTGGAATTACCCCCTTACGATATCTTTGACAAACTTTCACCAGACGGACTGGAACCGCAGTTCTTGATCTTAGGCATTGCTCTTTATTCACTCTCAAGAATTATTGCAGCAAATGAGTTTGACCTCGGCTCATTATTTGCATGGTTGGACCAGGGACAATCCAATTCCCCAGCATATGACCCCGATACCAACGCTTGGGTCGTACAAGTGCAAGAGGAAGAAACAACCCTGGATACCGTTCTTGAGCGAATGTGGACCCCTCTGGCGCGAATATCGTTGCTCTGTTCTCTTCTTTTGTTTACGCTAAGTATTGTATCGGTTACCGCCTATATCCAAAAGCCACAGTGGATTCTCCTCATCGCAATACCAGTTGGCATCTTAGTGTGGGAAATTTATCAAATGGAACGAATTGACTCAAAGACGAGAGCCGCAGGAGTTGGGTTACTCGTAGCCGTTGCGTTCCCAGTAGCCATTGAACTCAAAGATGTAGCATATTATCAGATACCTGACGGTACAATGTTAATCGCTGGAATCTTGCTTGACCTCCTCCTTGTCTCCGCCCCCCTTATCGTTAATGCGATCATCTCAAAGCGAGGAATCGACAAAGAAGGTTTGAACTTTTACGCTGATGCAACAGCATATGTTCTGCTGTTGATTCTCGCAACCTTAGATTCATCTGGAGGATTATTGTTCGTCCCACTCCTCATTCTTGTGATGCTCCGAACAATTCAACACCGACATTATGGCACTGCTCTATTTGCTCCGTTTGCCGTACTTATCATGGAAAACGATTGGTTCTCTCGAGTCGGAATTAGCAATAAGATTCTCGAAGGCCTCCCATCAGACATCGAGAATTACCTCAGAGATTCCCACCTCGGGCCTTTTGCGGCCCTATCAGGCATCTTTGTGGCTGTTCATATGACACTCATGCTCTTTGCAATGTACCGCGATTCAGAGCGCAATTCTGGATACCAAGAACTCGTTGCCCTCCTATGGCTCGGACTTGCCTTTTTGTCAGCCCTTCCCGATGGATTTTGGTTGCCTACCATCATCACATACGTCATCATGAGTTACCTCTGGTATACGGAGAACAGTACTGCTTTGCCTTACATGCTTGGTATCCTGTTCTTTTCCCTCTTCATAGGATTCGACAACAGTGATACTTTCGCAAATATCGATACCGACAATTCATGGGCATGGAGCGGATTCGTCACTGCATTGAACGGTGTGGCATTTGCAGTCATGCACCGAGCTAACATCTTCTTCAAGGTCGACGCAGCCGACGACGACGAGCAAAAGACACAAGATACAACTGCACTTTTGAGTCAGCAAATCGCCAGCATTGGTTTCCTCATCAGTTACGATATCTTCTACGGAATTGGCCCACTGATCGCTCTGGCGATGATTGGATACTCTACCTTCAAGAAAGGACAGACGACCAGCCTTCTGCTGTTCCCTCCGCTTCTCTCCTTCGCTGTGGTGAACATCATGATTCAAGGAAACATTGGAGACAGCGAAATACACGCCACAATAGGTGGGGCAATCTTAGCGTTCCAAGGAATTATGTTTACGCTGTTATCGAACAAGGATGATTTGGTTTACGATTGGGAAAATGTAGAGTGGGAGAGTAATGACAGTTTCTTCCAATTCATGGACCGACTTGGCATTGCTGGGGTCGCTTATTCAGTAGTTGGCCTCTTCTTGGCCTTTGACGCCATTGATTTGGATTCCTTTGCTTACATCGCCATAACGGTGTACCTCGTAATTTTGGGCATCCAAGGGTTTAGTGAAGAAAACGATGCACGTTGGCGCCGTGGAATCGGCGGATATGGATCTGTCCTGACCTCATTCCTGTTCACGACAACCATTGAGAACGACCTGTTTGCTGCGATTGGAGTAGTTTTAATGGGTATTCTTGCTCTTGGATTCGGATTCCTCTTCATGCAACGAACAAATACAGAAGACATCTACGAACAAGAAGTTCTTCCTGCTGAAATCCCTATGCCCCAACCGATGCCTGAAGAAGTGAAGACAGTTTCCACCGAAGTACCTGAAGAGAAGGAGAAGACTGAGACGCTCGCCGTCGAAGAAGCTGAAATGGTAGAGCAACCCGAAGTTCAGCAAGAATCTGCCAAAAAGATCCCCCAAATTCCTGAACCCGTAGTTCAAACACCACCTACAGAACAAGCGCATTCCGGACTCATAATGACCAAAGAAGGGTTTGCAGTTCGCTTGCCTGCTGATTCGGTGAACAACATTATCAAGTCACTAGAAAAAACTCCACACGAAGGATTTTTGCCGGTAGTAGCCTTTTCAGAAAGTGGCCAAATCGTGTTGAATTTTGAATCGGAGCCCTCCAAGGCTTGAAGTTCCGTCCTGCGAACAACAAAGACCTGAGCCCGCTCAGGGCAAAGCATGAGTGAAACATCTCAACGGATGGTTTGGATTGACCTTGAAATGACGGGACTCGACCTCGAACGTGAATCCATCATTGAGATTGCCACTGTGATCACCGACAGTGAACTAAACATCCTCGCCACAGGTCCAAATCTAGCTATTAAAGTCGAACAAGAACTTCTTGACGGAATGGATGAGTGGAACACAAGACACCATCATGGCAGTGGTTTAGTGCAGCGAATTCACGATGAAGGAGAGGAATTGAGTGATGCAGAACAGGCAACTGTTCAGTTTCTGAAAGAATGGATTGAGCCAGGAACAGCCCCTCTATGTGGGAACAGCATTTGGAACGACCGCCAGTTCCTCGCAAAGGAGATGCCCGCTGTTTTGGAGATGCTTCATTATCGGATGATAGATGTATCAACCATCAAAGAACTTGCTCGCAGATGGTACCCTAAAACACCGTTTTATGCAAAAAAAGGCGCACATTTGGCCCTTGATGACATTCTCGAATCCATTGAAGAATTGAAGCACTTCAGAGCAAACGTGTTTGTGCCTCAATCTTGACGCCACGTTGGTTCGCTTGGATCTGTTCTCTTGAAGGCTGACATAATTTGAGCAACCACCGCAACAGCAATCTCTTCAGGAGATTCAGCACCGATATTCAATCCAATCGGACAAATCACTTGGTCTAATAATGAATCTGGCATTCCCTGACGCTCACATTCTGACCGGAACGCCTGCCATTTTGACCGACTTCCAATTACCCCAATACGAGGGGCTGAGAAACCATCCAATGTCACTCCGTCTTGATTGAACAAAGCCAACAGGCCTAGAAGGCGTTCTTGGTCTTCACTCCAGTCGTGGCCCAAGAGTATGATGTCTGAAAACCGCTTCATACTACTGAGAGATTCATCAGATAGTAGTCCAGCAATCGTTTTGGATGAAAGAGATGCTGCAGAGGGATACAATTCGGTAGAAGCAAATTCCGGCCGTGTATCATGTACGGAGTATGTCCAACCAACTTGGTCAAGCAATGTTGCAATGGCTTGACCACAATGACCTCCGCCCATGATGAAGATGTGTGGCATGGGAATCATCACTTCAAGCGAGAGGGTTACTTGCCCACCGCATAATGAATCAAGGGGTTGTACTTCATAGCCCTTCGCCCCTTTATTCAGGCCGTAAGTCACCACTTCAGCGGCAGGTGATGTTGACTCTTTGAGCAGGGTTTTACAACGATTGAGGACCTTAAGTTCCAAACCTGCACCTCCAACTGTCCCCTCCCAACTGAAATCGGGATACGTCATAGCAAGACGAGCACCCGTTTTACCGGGGACACTACCTGATGTGTTCAACACGGTTGCAAGAACGACCTTACGCTGTCCATTCAACTGGCCCAAGGCCCATTGGAGCACACGAGCCGTCATGTTCCTCCCTCACGGCTTGCCCTCATATCCCTTGTCATTGTTGGAAATAGGCGTGCAGTTCTGTCGCTTCTTCGTGCAAGTTGCGAAGCGATTCAGGTGTATCGATGTTCAAGTGGAGCCACGGTCCATCAACAGGCACTTCTTGAAAAGAAACAATGTCCCGTAAAGGCGTAGTGCTTTGAGCAGAAAGAATGCGTTCAAGGTCAGCTGTAGAGAGGACTACTGGGTGACCTTTCCTTCCTTGATGCACGGGGCATACCGGTGCTTCATGTTCCATCAGAGCCTTCACGAGCGTTGCGTTCCAACCGGGCCGGTCTACAGGCGCCATGACCAACTTCCGAGGTAACCGACCAAGTTCAGAATGAAGCGACGAGATTCCATTTTGAAGGCTACCAGTTCTTCCCGTTTCGGGATGCGAGTTAATGCTCACAATCGCATCTGGAACCGCTAAAAGCACATCAACTGATAGTTCAGCACGAGTAACTACGACGATAGGTTCACACCCTGCCTTCTTCAGATGTTCATATGCCCACCGTATCAATGGCGAGCCTGCAATGTCAACCAGTGATTTCGGTTCACCTAGTCGAGAACTTGCCCCTGCGGCGAGTATTATTCCAGGTACAGAGCGAGCCATGATGGTTCCAACCGTTGCTAACAAATTGCCTTTTCCTCTTTTTCTTCAAATAGAGTCAACCATAAAATCCGTCATGAAGGTATGGAAGATGCCCCAATCATGGTCTGTCCAACAACGGACTGCCCATGCCCGTGGACTTGAATTTCTCAAGTCCATATGTGATTCATCGCCCCACATGGAGGTGAATCCCCTCCCTAACGGATTGCCATCGGTACGGATCAAAGGAAGTTCAAGGCGGTGGTATTCTCTTGAAGCTGTGCCTGAAAAAACTATTTTTGAGAATATGGTAGGCGAAATGGAATCTGGAGTTGTTTGGAGTTTTGACATTCGTGCGGCTCCTCGTAAAACAGATTTATTAGCTCTGAACGAGTATTCTGTCCGACTTTGCATATATACGGAACGCGGGAGTAAAGAACTCCCTATAGGAGACCAAATTGCAACGATTGCACTAGGGTTGAGGGACGACCGCAGAACCGCAGTACGCATTGGTTTAGTCGCCCAATTTGTCATCGCTCCAAGGGACGCTCTCCTCGACGTGTACAAATTTACTGAAGAAGGCGTGATATACAACGAGGAGGTGAACTATCATGATGAATTAGAGTATGAGCCTAATCCTCCTCGAACACCATATCAGCGGCTTCTCGACATGACATATGATGCTGACCGCATCACACAAATGTTTGCGCAGGATGACCAAGCTCCTGCAAACGAACATGAGCATATGATTTTCCAAGAGTGGTTTGATGGAAAAGAGGAGGTCGCATTCAATAAGCGAGATACACCTTGGCACCACGATGAGGATCAGGTTTGGGACATCGAAGAGGCTTTACTTCGCGGCTTAGATTGATTAGAAATCCTTTGTGATTTCACGTCCGATAATCATCCGTTGGACTTGAGAAGAACCTTCGTAAATTTGCATAACCTTTGCTCCACGCATTAATCGGGCAACAGGGTACTCCTCGGAGTAACCGTAGCCACCGTACACTTGAACCGCATCGGTAGTGACTTTCATGGCCATGTCGGCAGAAAAGCGTTTAGCGTGTGCAGCAGACTCAGTATTCCGAATTCCATTATCAAACTCGGAGGCAGATTTCCATGTGAGCATTCTTGATGCCTCAATACTGGTTTTCATGTCCGCAAGCATAAATTGTATCGCTTGATGTTGGTGGAGAGGTTTACCGAATGTTTTACGCTCGTTCGAATAATTGAGGGCATGTTCGTATGCAGCCCTTCCGAGCCCTGTTGCATGTGCGGCGATGTTGGGCCTGCTCATGTCAAATGCTTTCATTGCATTCATCCATCCGCCGGATTCAGAGTCTCCAATCAAGTGACTTGCTGGGACCCTCACATCGTCAAAAGAAAGAGAACGAGTATCTGAGCATCGCTGCCCCATGTTGATTTCTTTCTTTCCAAGAGTAAATCCGGGAGTGTCCTTTTCCACAATAAAACCAGACATACCACGGTAGCCAGCTTCTGGGTCTGTTTTGGCCAGAACGAAGAAGAAATCTGCATATCCTGCACCAGTGATCCACATCTTTGAACCATTCAGGACGTATTCATCACCATCTCTGATGGCTGTGGTTTTGAGCGCTGCTACATCTGAACCTGCCCCAGGTTCCGTGATTGCGTAGGAAGCCAGTGCTCCTTCTTCAGTGACTTTACGAAGCCAGATGTTCTTTTGCTCCTCAGTTGCTCCAGTGATGATAGGAGCACAAGCAAGAGCGGTAGCATAGGCTGCAGTGGCAAAACCAGGGTCGCCCCATGCCAGTTCTTCGTTAACGAGTACTTCCTCTAGGGAACCAAGACCTGCACCCCCATAGGCTTCAGGGATGTGAAGGTTGAGCAACCCCATCTCATGCGCTTGACGGATGGTATCAATCGGGTAAACTGATTCTTCGTCCCAATGTTCTGCGTTAGGACGAATTTCATCCACTGCGAACTCATGAGCGAGTTCTTTGAGCATGGTTTGCATCTCATCAAGTTGGAAGTCGACCATGATGTTCCCACGAGCCGCTCCCTTAAGGCGATTAGGATTCGCTACCCAAGATTGCTCCCGTCAAAGGACGAGAATACCCTGCCGTTGTGCGACAAGTAGTCCCAAAAAGATAAGATAAAAGAAAATGAGAGCAATACCTTCCCAGCGTTTGAATTCGTATTGTGAACGCATCATACCGAGTGCAACAGTGGTTCCAAGAATGGTTGCGGGGATGATGAGGTGCATGGCCAATGGATATCCTTCGCTGGTCAACGATAGCGGGAAAACCATGGCGGCAAGTCCAACTGAAAGCAGCGGGTCTGTGATGTTAGAACCGATGAGAGCACCGATGGCAACACCTTCACTTCGTTTTGCAGCCATAAAGGCGATGGTCAGTTCAGGCAAAGAGGTTCCTAACCCTGAAACGGTAGTTCCGACAACTGCATGTGGAACATTGAGTTCATAAGCCATATCACTAGCAATCTCTACCAGGTGGTGGGCAGCAAAAAGAGCTAAGAGAAGGCCGAGTGTCACCATTACGATATATGATGCAGTAGTCCAATTTGACACCCGTTCTATGAGATTCTCTTCTGTCATTTCCTCACGCATAATTTCTTCACGATTTGATAATAGCCAATAGATGTACACGGCGTAAAGGCTCACGAGAATTAATCCTTCAAGACTGCTGAGCACGCCCCCTGTATTCAGGAACAAGGTGAGGAGAAGAATTGATGCGAGCATAATGACTCCATCTCTTTTTATCCAAGATGGACGAACCTTTACGCCTCGGAACGTCACAACGATGCCAAGAATAAACGTGATTTGAACGAGAACGGAGCCAAAAATTCCACCCAAGGCAAAGTCAGCAAATTGTGGGTCGCCTGCCCGGAAACGCATGTCTGCGGCAGAAGTTGTCGTGACCAATATTTCAGGAAGCGATGTGCCTATTGAAACAATAGTTAGGCCAATAACAACCTCTGGAAGGCCTGCCCGATGCGCAAGACCCTTGGCGCCTTCAATGAAAAAATCAGCAGATTTGATCAACAATGCCATGGCCAATACAAGAAGGGTAATCGATACTGGTATGCTGTCCAAATGGACCTCATCAATACCCGTATGAATCCCTACAAGGCCGAGGAACAAGGCTCCGTTGATGAGAAGAGTGTTACTGAGGACCAACTGTGGAATGCCCATGACATTCTTCTCACCCCCCATGAGCCTTCCAAGTGAATACCCTTCTTGACCGTTCGCATGGTTGTCCTCATTGTATTGATGCATAATGATTTCAAGACGAGGTCAACTCGCCAAGAGCATGAGCCGCCAAGCGTTCTTTGAATTCCTTGGCACAGCGTTAATGGTCGGGGTTGGCTGTGGCAGCATTTACTATGGAGCAAGCCATACTTGGGTTTCATTTACTTTCGCAGTCGCTGTGACGGTCGCTATTCTCTTGTTTGGAAATCTCAGTGGAGCCCACATTAATCCCGCAGTGTCTATTGCTTTTTGGAGAGAAGGGGAACTGGAAAACGGTCAACTTCTCCTCTACATCGCTGGACAGATGACCGGAGCCCTTGCTGCAGCAATGATACTCAACGGAGCAGGTCCAACGGTTGTCGCATCGCACCTCTCACTCATCGAAGCGTTTGCGATTGAGGTGACGATCACCATGGCTCTAATGCTCAGTATTTTTGTGGTTGTAAGGACTGAGCCTTCCATCGTTCTTCTCGCCGTATGGGTTGGAGTTACCGTTGGACTTCTTGCATACATCACAGGTCCAGCAACTGGTGCAAGTATGAATCCAGCACGAACCTTTGGCCCTAACGTTGTTTCTGGCTTGTGGGCGAGTCTGCTATTTTACGGAACTTCTACTGTGCTTGGAGCCTGGTTTGCCTGTGACATCAAGCGACTTACCTTCCCTGAGAAGTAGTCACTTCAGGATTGAAACGATGCCCTAAGCATTGTGATGACGTGCTCAAGAGAAGGAATGGTGTGGTTTTCCAACGGTGGTGAGAACGGGACGGGCGTATCCAATGCTCCAATGACGCATGGAGCAGACTCAAGGTCGTAAAAGCACTCTTCCATAATCCGAGACTGTACGGTGTGACCAAGGCCACCTGACCATTGCCCCTCTTGGAGAATAACCAGTCGGTTTGTTCGCTGGACGGATTGTATGCACGTTGCTGAATCAAAAGGAATCAGCGTTCTCAAATCTACAATTTCAACTTCAATGTCTTCCTTTGCGAGGGCTTCGGCAGCCTGCAAGGCAATGTGAACCATGGCTCCCCATGTGACGAGGGTTACATCACGGCCGCCTCTGACAACGTTTGCTTGACCGATGGCCAAGTCTTCCCCAGATTCAATACGCTTCTTCACTGATTCTGTGTCCACGTGTTGGTTGATGTTCATGCCCCAACCGGTCAGCCCGCCACGCAGACCGTAAAGTCCGATATGTTCGAGCATCAAAACAGGGTCAGGAAGGTGAGAGGCTTCAACGAGAAGGTCGTAAGCGTCTTGAGGAGTCCCTGGAGCAAGAACGATGAGACCTGGGTCATTTGCAAACCAGGATTCAATCATGTTAGCATGGAACGGGCCAGAGCGTGTTCGAGCCCCGAGAGGGATACGGACGGTCATCGGACAATCAGCACCCCATCGCCAACGAAGCATTGAGGCGTTATTGATGAGGGCATTGAATCCTAATGCTGCGAACCCTCCGAATTGAATTTCAACCATTGGACGCATTCCAGACAATGCAGCGCCAACCCCTGTGTGAACGATCACTGCCTCACACAACGGCATGTCAACCAATTTGTCTTCGTGTCCGGCATTTTTCAAAGCCATATTCATTCCAAACGCACCAGCAACTTCCATGTCTTCTCCGATAAAGACACAGTCATCCCCGAAGGTTGTTGCAATCTCCGCCATCGCTTGTTGGATGGCCCGAGCGTAGGTCCATCCCCCTTTTTCCGCATAAACGAGTTGAGTTTTACCGAGTTCCAAAGGACCTGCGATTGAAGGTTGACGCGTCGTGCCTTGATATCGGTGTTGACGGTCCAAATGGGTGTCCGCATCATGAATCGAAGTTACGCCTTTGGTCACGGTTTCTGGCTGAGGCCAATCCATTTCATCAAGAGCAGTTCGTGCAGTATTGACACGCTCAAGTTCTTCTTCCTCCATTGTGGCGAGGGCATGTTCTTCAACCCCTAAATCCAAGAGCAAATTACGATGGTTTGGTATCGGGTCTTTTGCTTCCCAATAGGAAAGAAGGTCACGGTCAACATAACCAGGAGGAGTTCCGCTCGGGTTCCCAAGATACAAATCATCATGGTGATGAGCGTGGCCGCAGCCACGCATGGTTTCCACATGAATGAGAGTGGGCCCTCCACCGGCAAGAGAAAATTCTCGTGCTACAGCTGTAGAGGCGTGCCAGGCTGCGGGGTCTGAGCCGTCAATAGTCCACGAGGGGAAGCCCATTGCTTCTGCTTTATCGGCCCATAGTTCAACACCAGACTGTTTCGCAGGCGGTGTATCCAGAGCGATCTGATTGTTCTGAAGGATGTAGGTGATGGGGAGGCCTCGGGCTCCTGCAAGATTCATGGCTTCCCAAAATTCTCCGCTAGAGGATGAACCTTCGCCGATACAAGCGACGTGAAACCTCTTGAGGCCCTTACGCCATGCTGCAAAGGCAAGCCCGGTCATAGTGACGCTAGCGATTGGAAGTGGTGCGGTCGGTGGAAGAACCCCAACATGCCATGCACCAACGTGAAGGTCACGACCGCCTGCATTCTCCCATCCACCGTTTTGGTTCGAGCCTGCTTTACCAAGATTTGCAGCCATCACGTCAAGGGCTGTATCACCCATTGCAAGGCCGAGACCAATATCTCGAATCATTGGGGCAACCAAGTCGCCATCGTATCCTTGTCCAGGACGAGCATCGCGAGGTGCATCCGGCTGTCGGTTCAGAGCAGTAGCAACCGCTACAACGCCTTCCTGCCATGTTGACCGGAATCCTTTGCCCCCGAAGGTTCCTCCATCCGGAGTTTCAACACCTTCTGTAAACAGATCTTTGAGAGAAGTGTCAAGGTGGCGAGTTCGGGTCATGTATCGCTGCCATTCCATACGATGATTCACGGTGATAGCCATGTAGTGGGCGAGACGGCGGAGCATCAAACGCATGTCAATAAGGAAATGTGTTCGCCGGCGCTCAAGCATAAGTTCCATGCTGCGACGGGGAATGACTTCTCGCTCAAGTTCCTCTTTTAGAGTGGTCGTGGCTTGCTTCTTCATGCCTCGTTCAAGACCACTCAAGAATCGTTCTGAAAAGGTATGCCAGGACGGCCCTTCAAACTGATTTGGTTCGTTGCTGACCATGTGATCCCAAACGTTAGCAACAAGGAAAAGATGTGCATCATGTCGTTGTGTGACAAACGAGAGAACCTCCGAACGAGCAGCATCTTGAACGAGAGGCTGAACAAAATTCAGTGGTTCTTCCGGATCCCAAACTGCACCGAAAATTTGTGGTAGTTCACCTTGAGTCATAGCGCCACCTGACCCCTGCTATGGAGCGTTTCGTTTCAATACTATGTTTGGTGAACCTTCCAAAAGAAACTAGAAATCAATCTGTCCCTAGGCGTCGCTGCATCTCTGAATCGTAACATTCATGAAGCATTTCTCTGTTTTTGAGCGTGATAAACAATGCCACAGTGGCCGGCAGGGCAATCACACCAAGGGCAAGTGCCCATGATTGGAATATGTCGAAAACAGGACCGACCATGAGAGGACCAAGGATGGTGCCTGCTGCCCACGCTGTTCCAAATGCACCAAAAGCCAAACCAGGATTTCCTTCTCCAAGTGCTCGGTTTGTTGCAGTGTCAATAATGGGAAGCATAGGGATTTGGGCGGCAGCAATTGAAAATTGGAAGGCTCCCAGAAGCACAATCATTCCGAAAACAGCATTGTTTCCTGAAAACTTCCAGCCTACAAAGCCAACTCCGAGTAGTGAAGCAACAACGACCGACCATCCGAGAATCATATACCGAGTGGGTCCGTTCCGGTCAACGAGTTTACCCCAAATGAGTGAGCCAAGGCCTTGCATCAAGACCATGACCAACAGCACACCGCCGATTTCAGCTGAACTTAATCCCAGTGTATCGTCTAAAAACAACGGAACTCCCGCCTCTAGAGCCCCTGTAGCGATGGTCGTAATAGCTAACAAGATTCCAACTCGAAGCAAGACTGGGTCTGTGAAAAATACCTTGACTGAAGCACCTCCTACAGAAGGCTCCTGTCCTTTGCCGATGGATGGACCAGCATAAACGATGATAGGAACTACCGAAAACGTCACCAAAGCGAGGAAACCGAATGCTGATGCTTCGCCCCAAGCAAACAGAAGACCGCCAAAAACTGGACCTAGCAATCCCCCAATTGCGGCGATACCGAGTAATTTTCCAGCTTGTTCTCCAAATCGTGTGGGCCAAAGTTGAGAGGCTGCAGCTAACCCTGCAGTCATGATCGTCGCACCAGAAGCACCGTGGAGTAAACGAGCAAAGCATAGGGCGAGGAAGGGGTGAGGCAACCATTCGTTGGTGGCCAGCAAGTAGACTCCGCTTGATAGTGTCAACAAAATGAGGCTGGTCAAAATTGTCGTCCCCGCCCCGAATCGGTCGGTTATTCTCCCAGAGAGAGGACCCATCAGAAACATAGGAACCGCCCACAAAGAGACCAGAAGTGTTGCTTGTGTTGCATTGATGTCAAACTGATTCTGCCAAGAAGGGAGGATTGGTACTATGAAAGCATAGCCGAGAAAGTTGACGAAAAACGCAGCAATTAAAGCACGGAAAGCGACCTTATGCTTTTGCTCTATAGAATCTTTCATTCCTCTTCCTCCTTAACCGGAAGAGCCTCCAACACATCACCTGTCAAAGCGAGAGCATCCTCAATTTGTGTAAGGAGCGTTATGTCGGAAACGGCACCAGGACGCTTGAGCAATTTGAGTAAGTCATGAACGACTTCAGTTGTGAGTTGAGTCATAACAAGCGCTTCTGGATCGATATAAGATTGAGACTCTTGTGTCAAAAGAGAAATGAATTCTGGTTCTTCATCAAGAATGCCATCCATTTTCCCTTCTACATCCGCCGCAAGTTCTCGCGCTTGCTTTTCGAGGATATCTTCCATAGAACCGCCAAGCCCTCCTTCGGAAGAAAGCGACGGTTTTGCCCCGGTAGAGAGACTTGCCCCTTTACTAATGGAACGAAATGACGGGCCTTTGACCGCTCCTTCTGATGACTGCTCTTGCAAATCCTCGGTCCCAACGAGGCGGTTTAGAGCAAGGCGAACCATGGTCGTCAAGTCTTCAGATGAAAGAAGTGGGTCTTCTTCCTCTTCCACCGCTCTCCCCATTTCTACTTGGAGGTCACGAACAAAATCATCATCAATGTTCCCTGCCTCTACCAATCTCCTCAGCATGGGGAGCGCCCATTGACTGTCGTTCATGGTCATTGAGACATCAAAACGTTGACCGCCAAGCCCTCCTCCTTGAGTGGGGGCTACTTCTGCCGGTGGGGCAACGAACTGTTTTGAGGCGTGGCGTTGCATTTGACTGATGAGTTGGTTCATGTCAATGGGTTTGCCAATTACTTCGGCTACACCAGCCATTGCAGCAGAAGAAAGAAAATCTGGTGTAATAGATCTAGAAAGGATAACGATACGGGTACTGTTACGGAATTTAGGGTTGCTATTCATCTTTTGACAGACATCAAGAACGCTCCCTTGGCTCCATTCACTTTCGAGCAAGAGAACATCGGGAAATGTAGCGAGCGCTGTCGCTTCTGTTTGCCTTAATGTTGGTGTTCTGGTAACATCAAGACCTTCGCGCTGGAAGGTATTAGCGAGGAGGTCTCGACGTCCTTGATTTTCATCGGCCACTATGATTTTTGCTATCGTTCCCCCCTCCTCAAATTGAGGAAGGGAGGCGCGCCTTTCAATATCACCCTCTAAATTTGAGATGTGGCCCGTGTTTCCCCAACTGGTCTCAAAACTCGTGGACGTACTGCTATTGAGCGAAATCTTCCTTAAATGACTTGTAAACTCCCGTATTATGGCCGAGGCGGAATCTGTAACACAAGTCTCCAAAAAAGAGCGAATCCATCAAGTGATTTTCGAAGCGGACACTCCCTCAGGGAAATTTTTTGACGTCGCTTTGCTCCTGGCTATTCTGGCATCAATCCTTACGGTTTCATTGGAAAGCGTCGACTCTATTGGCAAGGCGTATCACTCGGAATTACGACTTTTTGAGTGGGCAATTACCATCCTCTTTACCTTGGAATACCTCCTTCGCCTCTACTCAACAAAAAAGTCTCAGAAATATGCCACGTCCTTTTTTGGAATCATTGATCTGATTGCAATAATACCCACATACCTCAGTTTGATTATACCTGGTGCACAAAGTCTCCTCATTGTGCGAGCACTGCGTTTACTGAGAATGTTCAGAGTTCTGAAGTTGAACCGGTACATTGGAGAAGGAGAGGTTTTGTTTGAAGCCCTTTTACAATCTAAAACTCGCATCATCATTTTCTTGTTCACTGTGACGATTCTTGGATTCATTTCGGGAGCAATGATGTATCTTTTGGAAGGACCTACAAACGGCTTTACCTCAATACCTCAAAGCGTGTATTGGTCGCTGACAACAATTACTGGAACAGGGTATGGAGATACGGTCCCATCAACACCTTTAGGTAAATTATTGGCTGTTGTAATCATGGTGCTTGGATACAGCCTCATCATTGTCCCAACAGGAATCGTTTCATCTGAATTGATGAAATTGGGAGAGGTTGATACCCGTGCTTGCAGTTCATGTTCAAGGGACGGGCATGATAGAAATGCAAAACATTGCAAGTACTGCGGAGACGAGCTCCGAGTCAGTTGATGATTTCATCTGGTGCTGCTGACTTCCAAGCAATGATTCCGCCATCAAGGTTGTACAACCGTGTCGCATCATATCCTGACTGAATCATGCTCATTGCTGCGATTTGAGAGCGCATTCCGCTGCGGCAGTAGACGAGTATATCTCGGTCGTTAGGGATTTGCTCAAGCACAGTACTGACTTGGTCATGAGGCACTTGTAAGTCGCATGATGCAGCATGTGCTTCGTTGTATTCACCATCCGAGCGAACATCAAGAATGTACGGTGACCATCCTGTTGAGCGCCGTTGCAAAGCATCGGAGATGGAAATGTGGTTGAACATGTTCTTGTTCACGTAGGCTTCCTGTTTTTCAATGTCTCCTTGTATTGAACTGTCCTCAAGAGAACACCATTCGGAATCTGCAAACATAGCAGATGCGATGCTCAAATCAATGACTTTTGCACGTTCCTTATCTTGCTCAAACGATAATTGAGTGAACGTCATGGCCGTTGCATCGTAAATTAGTAACCGACCGGAGAGGGCTACATTGAGCCCAATCAAGAGCTTGATAGCCTCTGTTGCTTGAAGCAAACCGATCACTCCTGGAAGAACACCAAACACACCGGCTTCTTCGCAACTTGGAACTGCGTTGGGGGGTGGAGGTTCGGGGAAAAGATCCCGATAAGACGGCCCACCTTGATATCCGAATACAGAAACTTGTCCTTCAAATTGGAAGATGGAACCATAGACCCAAGGTATTCCTTTCAAGGCACATGCATCATCGATGAGATATCGCGTTGGAATGTTATCGGTACCGTCGATGACAAGGTCCCATCCCATCTCAAGTAATTGCACGGCATTTCCAGGGTTGAAACGTGTTTGGAATGCTGTGACTTTGACACCTGCATCCAATGCATGTAAGCGTTTTTTAGCAGATTCTACTTTGGGTGTTCCAACGCTTTCAGAGGTATGAAGAATTTGACGTTGAAGGTTTGAAAGGTCGACAACATCATCATCAACCAAGCCGAGGTGACCAACGCCTGCAGCAGCGAGGTAAAGTGCTGCAGGAGAGCCTAAACCCCCGGCACCTATGATGAGAATGCTGGCATCAACCAACCGTCGTTGACCCTCAATCCCTACATTGGGGAGAGAAAGGTGACGTGCATGACGTTGTAGGTCAACCATGAACCTGCCAGCAGAGCCACTTTGATGAAGGCACCGCCATCAATGGACGTTCTCTTCAAGCCACTTTTCTACATCCATTGCGGCGGAGCAACCCATTCCGGCAGCGGTAATGGCTTGCTTGTAACGAGTATCCACGACGTCACCTGCAGCAAATATACCAGGTACAGAGGTCATTGTGTACTCTTTATTGATGATGTAACCGTTTTCGTCGGTCTCAACTTGGCCGTCTAAAAATCCAGTGATCGGTGTGTGACCGATTGCAATGAAGGCTCCCGTTGCGTTGATGGTTTCAGTAGTTCCATCTTGTGTGTTTTCAAGCACTGCCCCAGTGAGCCCTTTTTCGTCCGATAACCACTCTTTGACTTGACGGAACGTGCGAATCTCAATTTTGTCATGATTTGCAGCGCGTTCGTACATGATGGTTGATGCTTTGAACACATCTCTGCGATGAATAAGCGTAACCTTGCTTGCAAAACGAGTGAGGAAGGTTGCTTCCTCACAAGCAGAATCCCCACCGCCGATTACGATGACTTCTTCGTCTCGGAAAAAGGCACCGTCACAAGTAGCACATGTGGAAATACCTCGCCCTTTTTGCGCCTCTTCCCCAGGTGCATTTAGCCAAATAGATTCTGCACCAGTACAGACGATAATCGAGTTGGTAAGGAATATCTCGCCTTCGACTTCGACCTTGAACGGGCGTTGGGACGTGTCCACTGAACCGACATTGCGGTCTTGAACTTCCAGACCAAATCGTTCTGCCTGTTCGCGTAATTCCGTCATCATTTCAGGGCCTCCAATACCGTTTGGGTAACCTGGGAAATTTTCGATATCACTGGTAAGCATCAATTGCCCACCGGACATATAACCGGCAAACATGAGTGGGTTGAGCATGGCTCGTCCCGCGTATAACCCTGCGGTATATCCTGCAGGACCTGACCCAATGATGATGACATTCCGTACTTCTGACATGTTGTTCTCCATCTCATCTTTGGAGGAAGGGGGTGTTTGAAGGTTCGCACGTTGTATTCCGCGCTAAACTCATGCAGAAGGAGTCTTCTTTGTCCAGTCAAGTGACGACACTGCGACGGCCTAGTTCCATCAAATAAGAGCCAACACTGCCGCACGGGCATGTGGCTCAAGTCGGGGTTCGATATGGTGATGTTCAGCACCAGGGCCAATAATTCCAAGTCCAATCGGCTTGTTATGCTTGAGCTGTAGTTCAAGAATCGTTTTGATGACGGCTTGGCCCATTGCAAGGCCGTGTTGAGTTTCTCCTTTCTCGATGATTCCCAGGCATGCTGCTGCATCACATACGCTCAACATTCTGTCAAGGGCTAAAGGAACTTCCATGGAGCCAGGGACCCATACGATATGAGTGATTTCTAAATCGTTCTTTTCGGCTTCCTCGCTTGCCCATGCGAGCATGCGTTCAACCTCTTCGCGGTGAAAGGAACCGCAAACAATACCGATATTCTTGACCATGTTACGCCACCTCACATCTCCTGTTTCATCATTCGCTCTACCGTTGCGACTATTGTCTGCGTCATAGAATCAATTTCAACATTGATTTCATCTCCCATTGAAAGTGCTCCAAACGTGGTAAGTCTCAGTGTCTCAGGAATCAAATGGATGGACAAAATGTCCTCCTTGACCTCGCCAATGGTAAGGGATGCACCGTTAAGACCGATGTATCCCTTTTCGTGAATGTACTTCATGAGCGATGAAGGTGCTTTTAGTTTGAAATCCATGCCTTCGCCTTTCTTTGTCACTTCAACGACAGTAGCTTTGTCCATGATATGACCAGAGAGAAGGTGTCCACCGAGTTCATCTCCCATTTTCAGGGACCGTTCAACGTTCATCTCATCTCCAACATTGAGGTGCCCCAATACAGTTCGCTCAAGTGTCTCGGGAATGACATCAAAAGCAACGTGATTTCCGGCAATGTCCGTCGCCGTCAGGCAAACACCGTTGAGAGCAACGCTTGCTCCACGCTCTAGCCCAGTGGCGTCGGGCAGTTGGACAGTGAGTGTTTGCACCTCTTGCCCTTTTTCAAGGCCAATCAGTTTTCCTTTTCCTTGAACGATTCCAGTGAACATCTTCATTCCTCCTTCTTGGCTGCTCGTTCAAGTATCCGAGCGATGATTTTTCTTGTGCCATCCAAATCGTCGGTTAAGCCTTCTACACGAACGACTTCAATAGCGCCGTATCCACGTGATGTGAGTGCAGAGCGGATGTTCTCCTCGGCATGTTCTTGGTCGTAGCCGAGAGCAATAATGTCGGGTTTAACCCTTGGGAGAATATCGAATATCGGCACTTGGGGAGGGTTTCCAATCAAGACATCGTCCACGGGCTTCAAACCCTCAACCATGCGTTTGCGAAGGTCATGACTGGTGATGGGATTGTGTTTTCTTTTGCGAACCGTGTCGTCATGGGCAACCACGACGGTGAGGTGGCCACCTAGGGCTTTGGCTTGCTCTAGATAGTGGAGATGTCCTGCATGAAGCAGGTCAAAAACTCCAACTGCCATGATTCGCTTCACGGTATCACCTTTGTAACGGAGGGTTTGTTCTTCAAGAGGATGACGGTGTCATCTCGCCAAAGGCTCGGAGCAAATCTGCTCCTTCGAGGAAAGGAATTTCTCGTTCCGACGCCCATTCTCTTGCGTCATCAACTGACAAAGCAAAATCGCCGTTGGGTTGAAGCATTTCCGCGCCGATCACTACGGGCGTCATTCCAGCGAGACGTGCAAGTCCAACAGCCAGTTCCGTGTGACCTTGGCGTCGCGCCAACCCGCCCTCTGCTTCACGACAGACCGGGATATGGCCCGGCGTTCTAAACTCAGTTCCTAATTTTTCAATAGCAACCTCCACCGAATCTCCTGAATCCATGGATGATTTCGCCAACTCTGCAAAACGACGGGTCGTTAACGAGCGGTCATGGTCGGTGATTCCGGTGTAGGTATCACGATGGTTGATGGAGAGCGTGAAGGCCGAACGTGCATCATAACGGAGGTCGTTGGTGACCAGATGACCGAGAACAGGGAAGTTAGCTACAGCAGCAGCATCAGTGTGAAGATCCTGCAGGAACGGGAGTCCAAAACATGCCCCTACATCATCGCCGATGGCAAGAAAAAGCAATCCTCCACAATCTTGACGGAGTTGGCGCATGGTTTCTGGCTTAGCGTGCTCAGCAGGGAACAAAAGGTCAGTTTCACCTTCTCGTTTTTCAGAGTCAAAAAGACAGACTGGGTCTCCGTTTTTGAAGGCGTTAACGGCCTTTTCTATTCGAGCGTCCATGAGGGTGGCTGTAGCCCCACCTTCATGAAGAGTCGTATGTAATCACCATTGAAACCACAACAGCGACCCGATGATGGCGGACAGCCAACAGAAAGAGGTTATCATAGGGGGGGCGTTGGCTTGGTTTCGCGGGGGGAAAAATATGCCAGTTAAACTCGGACCAGCAGGCGTTCCATTGTCATGCAAGGGACGCACAATTGTTGAAGGAATGGACGACATTATTTCCCTCGGTCTTGAGACCATGGAAGTCCAAACCGTGCGCATGGTTGCTCCTCAACATTTTGAACAATATTGGCAGGCTGGAGTGCTTGCAAATAAAACAGATTTCGAGATGAACATCCACGGCCCTTATTATTCCGAATTATTGGGCAACAAAGTTGAGCGGGGACGCTCTCTGGCAAAGATTGAGGCAACTCTGCAAGCTGCTCGGACTATCAACGCCCGTCACATCACCCTCCATGCGGGAAATTATGGAGAATTTGGCCGAGGCCACGAAGCAAATGAACAAGTTGCCAATGTGTTTTCCGGAATCGTAGACCGTATCCATGAGGTTTGGGAAGATGATGAAGATGAATTCCCAGTATTCCCTTGGATTAAAGACGGTACTCCTTCAAAAATTGGAGTTGAAACATCTGGCCGTCAAGAGCTTTGGGGCAGTCTCGAAGAAGTCCTCGAAGTAGTGAACCACGTTGAAGGCACCATTCCCGTCCTCAACATTGCTCACATCCACGCCCGAGGCCACGGACGAATGCGTACTTCTGAGGACTACGGTGAATTGTTTGACATGGTCCGTGAATCCATCGGGACAAAGGAGTTTTACTGCCACTTTTCTGGTGTAGAACACCGCACCGGTAACGCCATGCATTACACACAGATCAAGAAGTCTGACCTCAACTTTGAACCGCTGGCTGAATTTATTGTTGAGGACGGCGGATGGCTTGACATCACCCTCATTTCCGACTCACCGTTGTTGGAACACGACGCCATGTACATGATGCAAAACATCGAGAAATCCCGTCACAGGCAACTCGAGCGTAAGGCTCGGGAAAACCGCAGGAGAGCACTTGCTCTTCAAACCGGTAAGAGTGAAGACGAGCTCAAGACCAACGAGACCCAACAGGCTCAGGCTCGGGAAGATGCAACCGAAGTGAAGGAAGAGGCCCCTGTGGCTGAGCCTGAAACGAAGAAAGTGGATGCTGCTCCAGAAACCAAACCGAAAGCCGCTTCAAAAGGCAAGGAATCCAAGGATGACGTCTTTGACTTCGCAGATGACGATGATGACTTGTTCTGATGGCGTCGTACTCAGGCTGTTGAAAACCGCACCAAGCCGGTGTTTTCATCGGGAAATGGTATAAACCAAAGAAGTGGCGAAGCAGACGATTGCTATGGCACACATCTCTGTACTAGGTCTCGGAAACTGGGGAACGGCTATCGCTCGACTTTGGCTTTTAGAAGGTCATAAGGTGAAAGGTTGGACGATTGAAGAAGAGGTATACCAGTCAATTACCCTTCATGGAATCAATTCAAAATATCTCCCTGACCATCCTGTGAAAGGGTTGGATGCAACCATGCACCTTTCAGAAGCTCTTGAAGGAAGTGAGATCATTGTTCTTGCCGTGCCCTCGTCGGTCATCCTTGATGTCGTCCAAGATATCATTCCTCACCTTCAACCGCGCCACGTTCTGCTCGACTTAGCAAAAGGCCTGGCACCTGGAAAGCGACTCATATCTCAAGCCATCCATGGAATGCTCAAAGAGGCGGGGAAAACAAACCCTCTCGCGGTCCTTACTGGCCCGACCATTGCTCCAGAAGCGGCAGGAGGAGTCATGACTACCGCTTTAGTTGCAAGTGAAGATGATGCTGTCGCAAATCGCCTGGCAAGCACCCTTGGGACGCCAAGTTTCATCCTTCATCCAGCAAGCGACCCTGTCGGAGCAGAACTGTGGGGTGCATACAAGAATGTAGTAGCCCTTGCTTGTGGTTTGGTTGACGGCCTCAAACAGGTTGGTGACCTCGGAGGTGACAATCTCAAAGCTGCGATCTTCATGTCCGGGTTCAAAGAAGGCTGCCTTCTTCTTGCGGAACTTGGAGCACGAGCAGAAGTTGCTTTCGGACCCGCGGGTCTTGGAGACATGTATGTGACCGCTACTTCACCACATGGAAGAAACCGAAGCATGGGGGAGAAACTCGGGACGGGACTCTCCCTTGAGCAGGCATTGGATGAGATGCACATGGTCGCAGAAGGTGTTCGAGCCACTCGTATGTTCATAGAACGAGCAGAGGACAGTGGGCTCAAGGTCCCTTTCACTAAGGCACTCAATACGCTCCTTGATGGAGACATTGATGCCGAGGAATGTTGCAGACGCATGGTCGCACTTGGCTGACAAGGGTCATCGGTGCTGTTTTGAGGGAAGGCTTCATGAGCGTATCATGTCCGATGAACTCTCTGAGTTTGAAGCCAAGTTATTGAAATGGCTGGCTAAGAGTGAATTCCACATCGTGCCGTGGTCAACCAAAGACGCAGCAAAGACATTCAAAGTCTCTGAAGACGAAATTTACGAGGCGATTGCATCGTTAAGCAAGAAGGCATCTGACCGTATTCAAGTGTTTTACAAGGACGGTTCCTTGCATATTGCTGCAGATTAATCAAGCCTCATCAACAGCGGTGTCTTTCCGCTTTCTTGCCTTCATGAGAAGAGTGAGCCATGTTGGTTTGCGTACGTCTCCTTCTTCGTTAACAAAGGAACGAACCATCAGCGAAAGCAGGTCGATCAAAACCACAACGATGAAGATAAGAATCAGCAAAGCGAAGACTTTGTCGTACTGGAGAAATTTGAGATAAGTGCTGATATAGTATCCAATGCCCCCAGCACCAACAATTCCAATCACAGTTCCATGCCGAACGTTGTACTCAAACATAAACATCAGTTGACTCAGTAAGTGATTCCCGTTTTCTGGAATCACGATGTTAAAGAAAATACTTGGCCGACTGAGCCCCATAGCCCGTCCTGCTTCCAGTGGGTCGTTTGCCATTCCCTCAAACACTTCATATTGCAATTTACCGAGGTATCCTACGGTGTAGAAGGTCATCGCTAATACGCCTGAAAGGGGACCAAAACCAATCACAATCACAAATAAAATGGCCCATATTAAACTGGGAAGGCTCCGAACAGCCGAAAGAAAAACGCGCACAGGGATGGAGACGAAGAGGGGCGTCAGGTTTCTTGCTGCTAAAGAGGAAAGAGTGATGGCACCGATGAATCCTAAAACTGTAGACACAAAGGCGATTTTCAGTGTCTCCATCATACCAAGGTAGCCCACTGAGCAAAAGAATCCGATATCCTCCTCACATACTGGGTAAGACCTGGCCTCAAGGACACTCCAATTCGGAGGCCACATGCTTTCTTCGAAAAACACCACCAAGTTCGAAAGACCGCCTTCGAGCCTGCCCCAATCCCCCTCAACAAGGCCATCAAGCGTTCGCCAAGCGAAGAAGAGAAGAAACAGAATAATACCAAATAAACGATATTTCATTCCTCTTCCTCCTTCTCAGAATGATACTTGACCCACTCATCAATCGGTAGATCAATGAAACGTTGACCCTTGATTTCCCAAATCCGTGTTGCGAAATTTTTGGCATTATCTTCGTGGTGTTCTACCATGATCACGGCGGTTCCACTCTGGACTAAATCTTGGACTGCCCCAAGGACAATGTCAACATTCGTTTGGTCTAACTCTCCAAGAAACTCATCTGCAAGCATTAACTGTGGACGCTGGGCCAGCGTTTTTGCTGTAGCCACTCTACGTTGTTGACCTCCGGAGAGGCGCCGAACAGGTTCTGAGGCCTTGTCTTCAATTCCGAGGGTACGAATTGCTTCGAATGTTCGCTCCTTCCGTTCTTTGAACATGTCAAGTGACCATTTGACCCGCATTCGGGCACCCAGCGAAACATTGTGAGCAACGGTTGCATGTCGAATGAGACCGAGGCGCTGAGGGATATACCCAAGACCTCCTCGGCGTTCAACATTCAGTTCAAATGAGCCCCCAAGAGGTCGAACAAGGCCGGCAATAGTGCGAATCAATGTGGTTTTCCCAATACCGGATGGGCCGAGAATAGCTACGATTTCACCTGGTTTTACTTCAAGTGAAATTGGCTCTACAAGCGGGTCATCGTACCCGATGACAAGCCCTTCCAGGGATAAGATGGCAGTGTCGCTCATAGCATCCCCTCAACCACCCCTGCGAGCGGGTCTTTTTCAAACGGTTGGACATTCAATGTACGACATCTCCAAGTCTAGAAACTACTGCGAACAGCCATGTTAGCTCCTGGGTGCTAACGGAGTGACCCCTTCTATTGGGTGTGGTGAACGAATCACTCCGCCAGCGGTTTCAGTCAGGAAGACTAAGTGAATTTCACTCCGCAATGTCGTACTTTGAGTCAAAGTACGTTGAGATTCCCGGGATTGCACTGATGAGGCTGCTGTAACTACCAAGATGCTCTTGGGAATTCACTTCAACCAAGCCAGGTGTGTTGAGCACATTTGACAAGATTTGATCGCCACATGCCGCCTGAGGTGAGGTCGAATCCACTTGGTGAGAAACCATCGAGTAACAACCGGTGAAGTTTTGCCCTTGCATTGGGTAATCTTCCACATACATCTCAGTGTTCAATGCCAACATAGCATTGAGAATTGCCGTCCGTGTTTGGACGTCAAGCGTTGCTGGATTGTACATTACCGGATGGGATGGTGCAGAGCCATAGGAAGGCAGAAGGATGTATTCCGACTCAGGAAGGCACCAATCTGCGTTATCGGTAGCTTCTTGGTTACCACAGTATGAAGCAACGGTTGAATCCTTAGCAAATGCAACATCGCCAACACCTTCTGTCAAGCACTTCACTGCTCCGGAGTAGGAATAGTAGGGCGTACCTGATTCAGGGATGCTCGCATTCTCATTAAAGAACGAAGTGATGGTGTTGCGGAGAGATTCAATGTCTTCTTGTGGCCCGACAACTGGTGCATAGCCTTGTGAAATCAGATGACCCATTGGCAGAAGCATACCCGCCGACTTGAGCCAACCTGTGTGGCATGAAGTCTTACCTTCCATCATAGCGAAAGGATCGGTTGATGCATCATCATCCAGGTAAGCATTGGCGATGTCGGAGCCGTTGAGAACTACGGCGTGTGCATCATAATGAGTGCGGCCGTCAGACTTCAAGTCGGCAGCCATGGCTGCTAGCCCGTATTCTTTCCATCCAACCCAAGCTGCTCCACCGTCCATGAAGGCGATGTCTGCGTTACCAAATCGTAATGCCTCGATAATCGCTCCTTCAGAAGTGACTGGGTAAAGGGTCACAGTGACTCCTGTTTGTTCGGCAATGAAATCGGCCAAAACTTGAGGATTCTCCGCAGGGTTTTCGTAATCGTCCTTCATTTCAAAAGCGATGCGGATGTTAGAAATTGTAGGCTCGACAGAGTCGTTGATGGTGAACTTGGTATCGTAGTATGCCGAAATCCCTGGAACATCTTCAATCAAATTACCGTAAGAAGCAAGATGTTGTGAAGCATTCGTTGAGGATATAGCTGGAGTATTGAGAACATCTGTGAGAATAGAGAGACCTTCAGATGTATCCTTCATGGCGACAAGTGCCTCTTGAACAAGGGTCATTGTGGCAGCGTCACTAGTTGCAGGGTTGTACATCACAGGATGAGATGGAGCGTTGCCGTATGATGGCAACAAGATGTAATCGGATTCCGGAAGGCACCATGCTTCGTTAGTGCTAGCATCGTCGTTTCCACAATAGGAGGAGATAGTTGAATCCTTAGCGAATGCTACATCTCCTACGCCTTCAGAAAGGCACTTAACGGCCCCGTTGTAGGAGTAATAAGGTGTTCCTGAATCAGGAATACTTGAATCCTCACTGAAGAAATTTGTGATGGTCGAACGCAGAGATTCAACATCATTTGCATCACCAATTACATTGGCGTAGCCGTTTCCAATAAGGAAGCCCATTGGAAGAAGCATCCCTGCTGACTTGAGCCACCCAGTATGGCAGGAAGTCTTACCCGCCATGAGGGAAAACGGGTCGGTTGTAGGATCATCGTCAAGGTGTGCGGCAGCAATTTCAGAGTCCTTGAGAACTACTGCATGAGCACTGTAATACGCGCGTCCATCCGATTTTTGGTCGGCTGCAATTGCATCCAATCCATATTGTTGCCAGCCAACCCAGGCTGCACCGCCATCCATGAAAGCAATGTCAGCATTGCCAAAACGGAGTGCTTGTAGCGCTGCTCCTTCAGAATCAATAGGATATAGAGAAACATCCATGTTGAGTTCTTCACTCATATAATCGGCAAGACGTTGAGGGTTTTCATCAACGTTTGTATAATCATCTTTGATGCTATATGCGATGACAAAATCTTCTAAATTTGGGCTTTCATTTTCGTCTTCTGAACCAAGACATCCCGCGAGGGATGCTGTGGCGATTAAGAATACAAGTATCGTTGATTTCAAAGTTCGTGTTTTCATGTTATGACCTACCGGTTTAGGCCACCCTAAAAGCACCCCCCTTATAGGTTTTCGTATGCCCTAAAAATGGGCAAAGGTACGCTTCACGCCCTTAAAACGACTTTTGCGGATAGTCCCTCTCGGATTTGAACCGAGGTCGGAGGAACCAGAATCCTCCATGATGGACCGCTACACTAAGGGACTGTATTCTTGGCCAAGAACGAGTCCTTCTTGAAATCAACGGTGAGGATGTCCTTGGCTCAAACGAAGCGGAAAAGAACTTTTGAAACCCAAGAGAGCATCATGACCGCCATGAAGGAAGCAAGCGCATACTTTGCCCAAGGACGAGCCGGTTTAGTTTCTGGCCAGAGGTCAATTCCCATCGCTTCTGCTTGCTCGATGAGGTCAGCCATCTCAGCCAAATGCTCCTCTACCGATTCATGACTCATGACCTCTCGGTACCATCCGCCCTATTTTTACCCTCGGAGGCCAAGAGTGAAAAGTTAGCGAAGGTAAAACGTTGATATACCCATGGTCGTAGGATTGTTTATGCACAAAACACTTGCTTTCTTGATGACCGCTCTACTCCTCCTAGCAGGATGCACAGAACCTACCGAAGATTCAGTGGCCGGTGTAATTGAAGAAATCATCCCTGGGTGTAACGATGAAACGGCATACAACTACAACGAAAGTGCAGGAAATGATCTCGCTTGTTTATCTGAGGAAATTTTAATTCAGGCCGTAAACGACTTCATCAAGCTCATGGATGAAGGTCCCGCTGCGGGAGAAACAGCAGGGTACACCGACACATGGTCCGGACCAATGAACGTAGAAGGTGAGATGATGGATGCAGACGTATTAGAAACGGCCATCATTAGTCCTGAAGGAGTCTATTTCGAATCATCTGTTGACCTCGGCGCAATGATGACGTTTGAAGAAAAGTGGTGGGTGCAACCCACCACGGACGGCACCATGATCTACGTTGATTACAACGGGGAGAAATTTTCCATGACCAGCGCAACTTCCTATGAAGATGTGATGATTAGCATCATGGACGATGATGACATGCAGGATGACGAAACTTCGGGTAGAGAAGACAGCAGCAATGAGGACGCTGAGCCGGGCACTGAACCGGAGGGACTTCTCCAAGTTGCAGATTCTGACAACAGCGATTCCATGAGTCTTGAGGAATTCTTTGCATACCTTGAGGAAGTTGGTACTGAGGGTACAGAGGAAATGTATGAGGCACTCAAATCAGCTTACGTGGAGGCAGACGATGACCAGTCTGGTGAACTCACTGTAGATGAATTGAACTCGTTTATTTTATCCGTTGACCTCATCTTTGAAGAAATGGATGAGGACACGGGCGAGGATGAAGTGTTCATTTGCGACAACGGTGATGAAATACCCTTTGATTGGGTCAACGATGGCGAACAGGATTGTTCAGATGGGTCTGATGAAAATGGAATGGACGAGGATGGTTCTGATGAAAACGGGGATGCTGAAACAGGTATTGACCTGTCCGCATACGACTTTTCGTCGGCTAACTTCTCTCTTCTCATGAACCCCATGGACGCTGTTTCCACGTTCGCATTCAGTGCTGAAATGACGGTGTTTGATAGCGAAATCCACACAGTGACCATTACCGTCAACGCCCTTTTCGAGATGAGAAGCATTCAAGTTGATATTGATGCAAACGATGAATCCGGCACATTCACACTCCACACACTCGAGGAAATGACTGCAATTCTTGAAGCCGACATGTCGAGTTATGCTTCAACTGAAGCACTTCCATTCACGGTTGAACAGGATTGGTCCAGAAACAGTTTTGAATCCATGACAAACGACGAAGATGGCGGCCCAGTATTCCTCACCCTCTATGTTTGCATGGAAGGTGTTGACGCTACAATGATTGGAAACAGCAGCGTGATGGAAGTTTGGAACGATACATCTCTTGACACATCGCTGTGTGATACAGAGGTGATGGATGGACACATTTTCGCGGAGAACGAGACATTTAATCTACCTCTAGAATTCTTCATTAACGATATCTTCAATGGTGTTGCTTCATCGGTGGCTCATGACGGAATGAACATGACCGTAACGTACGCCCTGGATTCAGAATCGGCGGAGGATTGTACCGAAAACGGTGGAACCTACGACAGCACCATGAACACCTCCCTTTGCACGGAATCCATCGTAATCACCCAATCTGACTCTCAAGCGTTCGAACTCGACCCCGGTTTTAGCGGCTATGGAGGGGTGCTCTATCAGTATGACAACGTTACAGGTTCAATACTTCTCATCACTGCCGAAGACATGTTTGAGTGCGACACGGGGGAATTGATCAACAGCAGCCAGTGGAACGATGGAATGTTGGATTGTTCTGACGGAAGTGACGAATCTGATTCGATGATGCAAAATCACAGTTTCTCCTCTGTTTACGACGAAATCACTTGGGAAACCACAGGATTCAAGTTCTCCGTCTATGAGGACATTGAATCATTCGACAAAGTTGAGTTTGGTATTGTCTTAGAAGAGGAATACTACACAAACGAAAACCCGAATGTTAAGTTTCTCCATTCAATGGGAGAAGAGACCTTCTCATATGATGAGGATGGTGTATTTAGTGTATTTTACGGCATTACCATGCTTGAAGAACAGGCTGATCTTGAAGGCTATTCCTATGAAGACCAATGTCACATTATTATCGCCATGGCCTATGATTCCAACGACACCATGACCGGAAGATACAGCGAGCATGTTTGCTTCTATGATGAAAATGGAAACAATGGCGATATGTCAGTTTATACCATCATGGCAGGAGATGCTCCGTTCTTGTTTGAAGGAGCCGCTGAGGACTTTTCAATCGTTCTTTCATACTGTGATAGCGACTATGATGACGATGGAACTGAAGTTCGTACCTGTGAAGAGGTTGATGGTGGGGCGATAAATGGAATCAAAGATGCCATGACCTCTGAAACGGATTTGCGTGATGAGGATTACATGGATGCTATGGCTGAAGATGGCCAATACATTTTCTTTGTTGATGCTGATGATTCGGGAACACTCTCTGACGGCGATATGATCTACATTTCCAATAACGGTGGAGTTGAAGAATCATGGAACACCGTTCGGCTCTACTCTTCCTCAGCCGACGCCTACAGCGATGAAAATCCGTCTCTGCCAGGATTCACAGGTATGCTCGCCACGCTTTCACTGCTTGGTGCAGCTTTCATTCGCCGCCAAGAAGCATGAACGATACGCAAGCCTTGAAGGTAAGCCGCTCAAGGCCCCTTCATGAGTGAAGTACCTGAAGGTGTCAACTTTGCTCCCGCTTCACGTCGCTCTGCGCGTCCAACGGCGACAATGACCCTCACCCGAGATGGCCCCGAAGGCGTTGAAGTACTCCTGGGTAAGCGTTCCATAACCATGAGAGCCTTTCCCAATTACTGGGCTTTTCCAGGTGGAGGCGTATCGTCTGTAGACACTAAAGCAGTGGAGTCATTTCCACAACTCGAAGGGAGAGAAGCAACAACAATCGCTTGTATTTTGAGAGAGATGAGTGAGGAACTTGGCCTCGTACCTGCTACAAACGGATTAATCGCAGTTCCTTTAGAAGCAAGACTAGAGATTGTCAGTGACAAAAAGAACTGGCTCCCAATGGCCATGAACGCCGCCTTCCCTGTGTCAAGGGAGAACATCAAGGTACTCAGCCACCGGATTACGCCTCCCTTTGGACCTGTCCAATTTGACAACGCATTCCTCCATTTCCACGCTGGTTCATCAAATCAGATGCCTGAAATTGATTTAGAACCTCAAACCGAATTTACCGAAGTCAAATGGGCACGACCTCTGGATATTCTTTCAAAATGGCGTTCTTACGAGATGAAAGTGGCTCCACCCGTAGTCACGCTTCTGATGGAAATTGAACGGACACTTGACCGATTTGACCGGGACATGGAAAAGGCAGCAGATGACATTGCTTTGAGACTTCCAGGGCGCCGGTCAATCCTATTTGCCCACGGTGTCGAAGTCATCCCGATCAAAACTGCAACGTTACCGCCAGCCGACCATACCAACGCCTACATGGTAGGGGACCCCGAAGGCGATTATGTCCTGGTAGACCCTGCTGTTCGCATGCGAGAGGACATGGAATCTTTGGCAACGGCCATCGACCGACACAAGGGCACCCTCGTGGCTGTCATTTTCACACACAGCCACGCCGACCATCTTGCTGACATAGGTTTGCTTCGCGAAGCAATTGATGCTCCTATTTGGGGCAGTGAATATACTTCTCAAAGCGTCCCATGCGACCGTATTCTCTCTGATGGAGATGAACTTCAACTCGGAGAACAATGCTGGGAGGTACTCATAACTCCAGGCCATCATCCCGGCCATATTTGTCTACTCGGAGATGCAGGATTGATCGCAGGGGATATGGTCGCCGGAATCGGAACCATACTCATCCCACCTCAAACAGGTAATATGAATGAGTACATCTCTCAACTAAAGCGACTCAAGGAAGCAAAGCCGCATCTGATATTCCCCAGTCACGGCCCAGTGATTGCCCTACCAGAACAAACCATTCAACGGTACATAGATCACCGGAGCGCTCGGCATCAGCGCGTTTTAGATGCCGTAATTGCCGGCCAATCATCCGTTAACGAAATTGCAAAAACTGCATATGAAGATACACCTGACGCCCATCCAGGCCTTGCAATTGACCAAACATTATCTCACCTTCTCGCTCACCAAGAAGAAGGAAATCTCACTCAGCAGAACGGTATTTGGACCGTACAATAAGGAGGATAAGATATGCCAAGAAGAGTTGTCATCAACAATGCAGGGGGCGTTTCCGCAATCACCGTCCAATCAATGGACATGCCAGAACCAGGAAAGGATGAAGTCCGAATCAGAGTCGTATTTGCGGGGATTAACTTTGCAGATTTACTGATGCGGATGGGATTTTACAATCCACGCCCACCTTACCCGTTCACACCGGGTTACGAAGTCAGTGGCTATGTTGATGCCCTAGGCCCTGGAGTCACTTCATTCACCATTGGACAACGCGTCGTGGCTGCAATGCGTAATGGAGGGCAAGCAAGCCATGTGACGTGTGAAACTTCCAGAATCATTACAATTCCCGACACAATTTCACTTGAATCTGCTGCTGCAACTCCAGTGGTTTACCTTACTGCCCATCATATGCTTCACTATCTTGGACACATGAATACTGACCATTCCGTTCTCATTCACGGGGGCGCAGGAGGCGTTGGCATTGCGGCGCTTCAACTCTGTAAATGGGCTGGTGTTGAGAAGGTCTGGGCCACCTCATCTGCTCCTAAGCACGATATCATCAAACAATATGGAGCACGCGCCATTGACCGACATAACGAAAATTTTGTTGACATTATTCGAAAAGAAACCAACGGGCGGGGAGTCGACCATGTTCTCGACCCCATCGGAGGGGAGCACCTCAAGCAAAGCCTCTCGGTTGTTGCAGAAGGCGGGCGTTTGTACACATACGGGCTATCAGCAGCAGCACCCAGCTCGAAACGTTCTCTTCTCAAGGCCCTTTTTGCGATGAGAAAGACACCCAAATTTGACCCTCTACGACTGATGACGCGAAACCGTTCCGTATTTGGCGTACACATGGGTACATGGAGCGATGAGCGCGTCATGCAAACTCAGCTTGACCGTATTCTCAAAGGAATTGAAGATGGCGATCTCATCCCTACCGTAGACAGTATATTCCCGGCTGAAAAGGTTCAAGATGCGCATCAGTACATTCATGACGCTAAAAACATTGGAAAAGTTCTACTTCAATTCTCCCCAGATGATGGAGGGACGATACAATGAAACATAGTATTGGTCGATTGAAGACGACAGCCCTTATTCTGCTTGTACTTCCTCTTGTAAGCCTTGCGGGATGTACATCGGAATCCGAAAATTGGACTCGGCTTGATGCTGATGAATTCGAAACTGCAATTGATGAGGAAGCAGATGCCTTCCTTCTTGATACTCGCACTCAAGATGAATGGGAAGCGGATGGTCATCTTGAAAATGCGACCCTTATCCCTCACGATGAATTATCTGAACGAAACAGTGAGTTGCCGGATGACAAATCCACAACCATTCTCCTGTATTGCCGCAGCGGAAATCGTTCACAAGCAGCGCTGAAACACTCCTCGACCTCGGCTATACCGACGTGAGAGACCTCGAAAGTGGAATAATGGGCTGGAAGGATGCTGGATACTCTGTCATTTACGGTGCATGAAGAACCTTCAATAAACCTCAACTTCACAAGGATAACAAGGGGGTAGCAAAATGAAGAAAGCAATGTCAGGTTTTGACCTACGAGCCATTGCTCGTGAATTGAACGACTTGGCTGGCGCCTATGTCAAAAAAGCATACATGCCCCACTACGAACAAGTTGTGCTTCGCCTCAACCCGAAAGGTGCTGACCAATCCGACTTGGTATTGGTACGTGGAGAACGAATATACACATCGCAACGGGATCGCCCGATGCCGATGACGCCTCCACCGTTTGCCATGGTTCTACGAAAGCATCTTCGGAATGCTCGCCTCACGGCTGTAAATCAAGTTGGTTTTGACCGGGTCCTGTCCTTTCATTTTGACACCAAAGGAGGAGAACGAACTCTTTACGTAGAAGTTTTCAGGGATGGAAATATAATTCTAGCAGACGAAAATGGAATCATCGTTCAACCCTTAACCCACGCATCCTATGCCGGAAGGACGCTCAAGAAGGGAGTTGAATATGTTCCACCCCCTGCAGCATTAGACCCGTACTCTCTGGACTTGGATGCAATTAAATCTCTTCTTGAAGAATCGGACCGCGACCTGGTTTCCACACTTGGAGGAAAAGCGAACCTCGGAGGAACCCATGCAAATGCCGTTTGTGAACTTGCTCAACATGAACCGAATATGGACCCTTTAGAAGCCGATGCTGAAGCCATATACGGCGCACTCAAATCATTATTGGAAGATTTGGATTCAACGAAGAATGGCCACCTCATCGTTCAACTTAGCGATGATGACGGAGAAAACTGGCTATCCACGTACGAGTCTTTGCCTTTGGTCGAACAACATCAATGGCTCGAGAAGCGGACGAAGGAAGCTACGCCTATTCTCTTGCCCTCTCACAAAGAAAAGCCCATTGTAAGTTTCCCCTCACTTCGCCTTGCAGTGGATTCATGGAAAGGAAGCCATGACGCTCATGCACTGCAACGAAGAGAAGAAGAACGCTTTGAGCAGGCGGGCCCTGGCCGCGGACAATCGACAGACGCCGACCGTCTCGGCAGAAGAAAATCTCAGCAGGAGAAGGCTCTAGACGGCTTTGGAGTGAAAATCGAAAAGCAACAACGCCTAGGTCATCTCATTCAAGAACACTGGACCCACGTAGAAAGTCTTCTCAATCAAACCAAGGAAGCGGTAGAAGCCAACGGATGGGATGCTGTCAAAAAGGCATCAAAATCAATCCCATGGATCACTTCCCTCAACCCCTCTAAAAGAGAAATCAATGTGATTTTACCAGATGAAGATAACGAACCAAAGGGTCCACAGGTTTTGCTTGAACTCGATGCCACTGTATACCAGAATGCACAGCGATACTTCAATTCCGCAAGAAAACAGAAGCACAAGACCAGTGGAGCTGTAGATGCCCTAGAAGAAACTGAGCGCCAGTTGAAGCGGGCGAAAAAGAAAGAAGAGAAGCAAAAAGCAAGTGGTAAACTCAACCGGTTGAAACGTAGCAAACGCATGTGGTTTGAGCAACACCGATGGGGTACAGTGAGTGGAGGCCATCTCTTAGTTGGAGGCAAAGATGCAAAAGGAAACGATTCCGTAGTCAAAAAGCACCTATCTGGCTCTGATATGTACCTTCACGCAGACCTACATGGTGCGCCTTCATGTAGCCTAAGAGCAACTCAAGGATTCGCTCTGGAAGAACGAAGACCAACCCATCTTCCTGCGGACATACCGGCCTATCGGCTGGTTGACAAACTTGGAGATGAGCGCATCAATGAAGATAAGTTGAATCAAGCTGCTATGCTCGCCCTTTCTTGGAGCAGGGCGTGGAACAGTGGTGGCTCTCATGGTACGGTCTATAGCGTCAAGCCCGCACAAGTTTCGAAGACAGCACAGACGGGCGAATACGTTGGAAAGGGTGCATTTATCGTCCGTGGTCAACGAACTTGGTACAAGGATTTGAATGTTGAAATTGGAATTGGAATCGTTGCTATCAATGGAGTACCTCTCATGATGACCGCCGCCCCGGATGAAATTCGTACGATGTGTCCACGCTACGCAATTTTAAGACCAGGCCTTACCAAAAAAGAACGAATAGCGAACCAAATATACAAGATTACTGGGCTATCTACAGATGACTTGCTCGGAGTTTTACCCGGCGCCTGCGAAGTTGTTGAGGAATACGGAATATTGTCTCACCCACTCCCACTCAAGGAGGAAGAGTGATGGATGAGAATACGCGCTCAAATCCCGAAATGTGGGACAGAAGATTTGGGTTGGAGGCGTTTGCCTACGGCAAAGAACCCAATGTTTGGCTCAAGAGTCGTATTGAATTGATGAACCCTGATGTACATTCTAGGGCGTTATTTCCAGCCGATGGCGAAGGTCGAAATGCCGTTTGGGCTGCCGGCAAGGGATGGAATGCTGAAGTCTTTGACCTCTCTAAAGAAGGGAAAAAGAAGTGCATGCAACTTGCTGAGAACTACAATGTAACCGTAGAGTATCATGTTGATGATTTGGTGCTTCGCTCATTTGAAACCGAAGATTATGACCTCATTGCATGCTCTTGGTTCCACACACCGACTCCGATTCGTAAGCGCCACATGCCTCGTATGCTTCACGCTTTGAAGCCAGGCGGACACTTCGTCATGGAAGGCTATCACCAAAGTCAATTTTCCTTAACCAGCGGTGGGCCGAAATCGTTAGATTTATTGTTTGATCTTGATACCGTTCTTGCCGAATTAACGGGCCCATACGCACCTAGAATGTCTATTATTCATGCATCGGTTGAAACCACAGTACTCAATGAATCCGATCTACATCGTGGAGAAGCTCGAGTTGTTCGATTGCATTTAGTGAAAGTATAGCCTCATTGCAGGCATCAAAATGAAGTATAAGCAGAACTTAGCCACCTATATGCGCATAATTTGGCTGGTTTTTATTTTGATGACGTCAAGTTTTGCCTCTCCTTTAGTTAATAATTCGGCCGCACAGAGTGTAGTGGCCGCAGTAGAATTAAGCTGCACTGCACCTTACCCAAGCGGTAGCGTGGAAATCGCAGTCCATCCTGGAGCAACATTGACTGGATATGCAGACTGCACGGTTAGCAATCCTTCACTTCACACTGAGAAAATCGCAATCGAAGTGACCGCAGATGGACTAGCAACCGCTGCTCCTGGATCAATCTATCTTGCATCTGGTGATGAATCGGACTTCCAAGTCGCCATAAGGGCCGACAGTCAAATGGCCGTACAGTCAAGGTCACTAACCATCACGGCATCTGTTCAAGAAACAAGTGGTTTGCCGCCTCCCAATCTTGCTGAGAGTTCTGTGAACATGATGGCAAACATCTTGCAGCATGCTGGACTCAGCCTGGAAATGACAAATCCTGTTGCGATGATAGAGACAGGTACAATTGAAAGTTTACAATATAAGATCTACAATCAAGGCAATGGCTTAGATCAATTCATCCTTTCCACAAATGGTGATGTTGTCGATGGAGTGAGCGCATTTTCGCTCCCGTTCACTGGGATAGAAGTCGAACCTAATGGGCCCCCTGAACTCTTTAGAATCACAGTAAACACGCCAGCAGATGGCTCCGATTGGCCGTTAAACGCAGATGGAGTCCACACCCTGGCGGTAGATGTTGAAGTGATTGTCAAGAGTCAATTCAGCTGCGAATATACCAATGATTGCATGTCGATGAGTTTGACTCAGAAGGTTATTTTCTTTCAAAACCAAACGTTAGAAGAACTAACTGAAGCTAATGAATTGTCAAGTTCTACTGATCAACAAATGTTGATTTATGGAGGGACTGGGGTGGCGGTAGTCCTCATGTTGTCGATATTCTTTGCAATGAGAAAGAAACAATCATGAATTAAGAAGGAGCTTTGATTTTCCTAAGCCTAACAGAGTATGAACTTAGAGATTTCAAAGGAATCATGTTTGTGAAAGCACGGATGTGCCAGCATTAAACATCACTTCTTTCGCTTAAATGAACGAGGAGGAGAGCCTCTACGTCGGGAAAAGTTTGCTCTTGAAGGGCGTGGTCCTGATCGGGGACGGGGCGGAGGTGCTTTCTTGCCCGTGTGCTCTTTCATCTCCCCAGTGTCATCACTACGAGAATTGTTTTCTCGGCTTGGAGCAGAACGACCGTGATATCCACTGTCTTCACGAGGCTCACCCCGACGACCACCATCTCGACCACCACGATTCTCGCCTCGGTCGTTACCTCGCTGGTTGTAGCCACCGCCACCACCATCTCGGCCTCCACGGTTGTCACTGCGATCATTTCCACGCTGATTGTCGCTGCGACTTTCGCCACCTTGGCCCTCATTGCGGTTATCTCGGCGACCATTTTGTGAACCACCATCATTTCCGCGGTCATCGCCTCGACGATATCCGCCATCACGTGAGTTACGTTCGTTGCGATTGAAATCGGGTCTTCCACCATCTCGGCGTCCATAATTTCCGCCACCGCCATCTCGACGACCACCGTCTCGACGTCCATGGCCTCCACCACCTTCACGACGACCACCATCTCGGCGACCATAGCCTCCGCCGCCACCTTCTCGGCGACCACCTTCTCGGCGACCACCTCTCGGCGACCACCATCTCGGCGACCATAGCCTCCGCCGCCTCTTTCTTGGCGGCCACCTTCTCGGCGACCACCATTACGACGTCCATGAGATCGTGGCTCTGGAGGAATATATTCCACTTCAAAAGTAGGAAGAGAGCCAAAGTCTGGTGGAGTAAAGTCTACGTTAACACCAACATTTCTCTGAAGACGATGGTACATTTTCTTCTGAGGGCGCTGAACAAGAGAAACTACGACACCACTTGCTCCACCGCGAGCAGTTCGTCCACTACGATGCTTGTACGCCTTACCATTTTCTGGAGGGTCATAATGAATAACACAGTTGACTCCTTCAACATCCAAGCCTCTTGCGGCAACGTCTGTAGCGACAAGAGCCATGCACTCTCCATGCTTGAAAGCCTGCATAGCCCGGTCACGTTGTCGTTGTGACAGGCCACCGTGCAGTCCTTGAACACCGAGGCCGTCATCAAGCAACTCATCATTCACACGCTCCACACCGAGTCGGGTGCGGCAGAAGATTATTGTTCGTCCACAATTACGAATTAATTCAGCAGAAATCGGAGATTTCTTGGCATGCGGCATAAGCCAGAAATGATGCTCCATATCTGTAATTGATACTTCTTCAGCACCAACCTCAAGACGAACAGGTTCCCGTTGATAGCGCTTGATCAAATCCCCAACTTCGTCGTCAAGTGTTGCACTAAAGAGTACAGTTTGCCGGTCGGGAAGACATCGGTCAAGAATGTCGCAAACAGGCTCCATGAATCCCATGTCGGCCATTCGGTCGGCTTCGTCAATGATAACAACTTCAACATCCTTGAGGACGACTGCACCTCGTTCCATTAGATCAAGAAGACGACCTGGGCAAGCTACGACAATGTCCAATCCACGCTCAAGGGCTCGGTATTGATTCTTGTAAGAAACTCCACCATAGATGGTCCCAACAGTTCTGTCGATAACCCGCGCAAGTGGCTTTAGAACACCATAAATCTGTTCAGCCAACTCTCGGGTTGGAGTGAGAATGAGAGCGCGAGGACGGTTTGGTTCGGCGAAAGAGACTTTTTCCAGCATTGGGAGGCCAAAAGCCAATGTTTTACCGGACCCTGTCGGGGCTCGGCATGAAACATCTTTGCCTTCCATAGCAGGCGGTATAGATTCTACTTGAACTTCGAACGGCTCATTAATACCTTGGGAAGACAATACTTCCGCAAGTGCATCGCTTATGCCGAGGTCTTGAAAGGAACCCATTGGTACACCCAATGTGAAGCCCCCGCCGCTCCCTATTTAGCATGAACCGTTCAAAGCAGTAAAAAATCGGGCCTTGGATTCAAACATCGCGTGTGACGTACATAGCAACTGCATTACCCCCGCCAAGGCAGAGAGTAACGATTCCTGAAGACGCTTTAATGCGTCGCATGACCCCTAACATGGTGATAAGACAACGCGTCCCACTCGCACCAAGCGGGTGACCCAAACTAACTGCTCCACCGTGAAGATTGAAGCGATCGTCAGGAATTCCGACTTCTTGAGCCACAGCACAGGAAGCAGACGCAAATGCTTCGTTATGTTCGTAGACATCAACGTCTAACACCTCAAGTTCATTTCGTTCAAGTAGCGTCTTCACTGCGGGGATGGGGGCGCTCATGACACGAGCTGGTTCAACTCCAGATGTGCAATAGTCACGGATGTAAGCAATAATTTCCCACCCTTGTTCCCGAGCAAAGGATTCTTCTGCAACCAAAATCGCACTTGCTCCGTCGTTAAGTGTACTGGCATTACCGGCAGTTACCATCCCTTCACGGTCAAATGCCGGACGCAATTTCCCGAGAGATTCAATGGTCGTTTGGCCCCGAACTCCTTCGTCTGAAGTGAAAGTGATGGGGTCTGCTCTTCGTTGCGGAACCTCTATGGAGAAAGTTTCCCAGTCAAACCAACCTTGTTCCCAAGCACTGGCAGCCCGTTGTTGACTGCGTAATGCGTAATGATCGGCATCGTCACGACTGATATTGCATTCTTTAGCAACAGTTTCTCCGGTGAGGCCCATGTGAACATCATTGTAAACATCCCAGAGACCATCATGAATCATTGAGTCAATGAGTGTGGATGAACCCATCTTCGCACCTTTTCGTTGACCCATGAGCATTTGTGGGGCGTTGCTCATACTCTCCATGCCGCCTGCAACGATGGCTCTGTATTCGCCTGCACGAATACTGTTTGCAGCCATCATGGCTGCTTTGAGAGAAGAACCACAGACCTTGTTAATGGTTGTACAGGGAGTCGAAACAGGTAGTCCAGCACCCAAAGCAACTTGACGCGCAGGGTTTTGTCCCGCTCCTGCCTGGAGAACTTGACCGAAAAGAACCTCCTCAATAACACCGGACTGAGGGTCAATGTTGACCCGATTCAGCAACTCTTTCACGGACAATGCACCGAGTTCAACAGCGGTGAACGTCGATAGAGTGCCAAGAAATTTACCTATAGGGGTGCGAGCAACGCCGCAAATAACTGCCTGTGGCTGGGACATGATTCTTCCAGCCACTGAAACGCTTTGAAGGTGCGCGTCATGCAAGTTGGAAGGTGAGAAGGCTTGATGAAGCGAACCCGCTGGGAGATGCATGGCCAAATTCAAGACCAACTTGGAACTCTCAAGAAAAGCGGATGAAATGCGAAACGTCGAAGTACAACTGGATTTTACTCCTAATGCCCTTGCATCAGTCCTTTACCGTCAAGGCGACACCGTTATCTTAGTCTGCTGTACCAAAGAATCTAAACTCCCACGTTGGTTTCCTAGAGATGCAACAAAAGGCTGGGTTCATGCAGAATACTCACTTCTACCCGGCTCAACAGATTCCAGATTTCGCAGAGAGCGAAACGGAGCAAAAGGTCGGACGCAGGAAATTGAACGCCTTATTGCTCGTTCACTTCGGGCCGCAGTCGATCTAGAAGCACTAGGCCCCGTTGCATTGAACATCGATTGTGATGTCCTAAATGCAGACGGTGGTACTCGGTGCGCATCCATCACCGCAGCGAACATTGCTCTTCGTTTGGCTGTACGCCGGCTGATAGCGAGTGGGGATTGCCTGCCGTCTGACCTCCGCCCAACCTTTGACCAACGCAAAGAGGGGTGGACTGCACCTTCACTGTCTGCCATTGAACAGAAAAATCACGAGATGGATGTCATACCGCATGACCTCGCCGCTGTTTCAGTGGGATTAATTGATGGTGATGTGTACCTTGACCTCGATTATATCTTAGACTCAAATGCAGATGTTGACATGAACGTAATCAAGACGAGCGATGGCAAATACGTCGAAATTCAAGGCACTGGAGAAGAATCTACCTTCTCAGCTGAGGAACTGAGCGCTCTGTTAGCCCAGGCTGACGGTGGAATGAAGACACTGTTTGAGATGCAAACAGATGTCTTGAATAAAGCGGTTTGAGGTTCAATAGAGCTTTCTTTTGAACGGCCCAGTGAAAAGGCTACATCGGAAGGCTTGATATGGCGAGGGCACTCGCAAAGAATGTACGGGTTAGTAGCTTAGTTGGGAGAGCGCGGCACTGAAGATGCCGAGGTCGCTGGTTCAAGTCCGGCCTAACCCACCAACATTCACTGCCGTGAGGACAAATCATGGATAGTAAAAACGACATAACGGGTTTTGAACCAACGCAACGACTAGGTGCAGTCTTATCTGGGATCTTCCTAATTTGCTTCGGAATGCCGTTTACCCTTGTTCCATTCTTGATACTGCCGCCCATTTTTGGTGAAAGCGTGATGCTGAGCATCTTTATGATTTGCTTCTCTTTACCGTTTCTATTTGCTGGCCTCATGGTTCAAGTTGGAGGATGTATTTCATTACGAATGGCGCTCTTCCCGGAGAGTGACTTTACGCTTAAACGACTTCACAAAGAACATGAACGAACAACATCAAGAGACTTTCTAGACGAATTCCATACCGCTCCATCCCCAGCTGAAAAACAGGAATCAACACCTCAAACAGACATTGAAAAGAGCGAAAATTTTTGGGACGACGTCGCCAATAAATAAGAAATTGGCCTACCACTAGCCGTTCGTTTGAAGCATTGATGAGCCGCACTAAAAATCTATAGAAACAGCCTTAGTGAACGAACCCCTCAACTTTAAAGAGAAAAGGGTTCATGAGGAAGTTCCGACTTGCCCTCACTATGGGCAAGGGAGCGGCAGACCATGAGGCATCTCTCGACGCTCATGAGGAACATACAAAATCACGAAATAAGGAGACAAAGGAACTCCAAGAAATTCGTCAACGCCGAATGGGAAGTGGAAAGAGTTTCTTGTCCAACATCGAGGATTTCGTGTTGATGGGAGGGCTTGTTTACGGTATGTTATTTGCTTTACTCCTCTTCTCAATGTCCTCGGGTGTCTTTGGAAACACAACAGCCCTTGACCACAAAGCGTCGACTACTTTTTTGGATATTGGCGATGAATGTGAAGAAATCTCCGATGAACCATGGCTCAATATATTCCCTGACCCTGATCGTGAATTATTTTCAATAGCCGGCCATAACCTTCCGAACGGGGTGGCGTTTCTCAACTATTCCATTGAAGAGAAAGATGGAGCAAATGAGGTTGTGATGACCGATGAAACAACTCGTACCGTTCAAGAAGAGGAGAATAACTCAGGCAGAGCATACTTCATAGCGCCGTTCTCTGACTTGGCTGAAGGTGAGTACGACCTGAAATTCCGATTGACGGTGTATGAAGAAAGGAACATCAGTTCTCCCTTTGTCATGCAATCCATGACCAAAGTCATTAGTTTCGAACTCACTATTTCAAGTGAAGCGCTCTCATTCCTACCGTTTATTGATGATACGGAGCATTCAGATGTGCGTATAGACGATGCTGGCTCACGATCATGCTGGACAGTACAGGACCTCGGGGATTGGGGTTACCTGCTAATGGGTGCCGAGTTAGGTGGTGGTCGTGAAACCGCCATGCTTACCGGAGGTGCGGCTGGAATCCCCGCATGGTGGATGGCCTTCACTTCTCTTTCACTCTCACTCATTTCACTGCTTGTTCTTTATCCGCTCATGTACAAGGTCTATCACCAAGATACCGACGATATCCTTTCCCGCAATCACATTGCTCGACTGGTAGAAGATACCGTCACAGATATAGCAAATCGCCTCAATGTAGAGGTTGACCATGATTTATTCAAAGTCGAAACAAGGGACCTGTCAATTGACATTATGGTAGCCTATAAGAACACTGAAAACACCCTTTCTGACGCAAAAGAAATACGAGCAGAAATCCTTCGGAACCTTCTTGAAGAGTTTGCAATTTTCCGAGTATTCAAGCCTGTTCAACTCAACGTGCGAATCATTGGCGCAGGCCAATCAATAGATTTCGACTCAGGAGTTGGAATCGGAACTCGTGTCGTCAGTGGTGACGAAGCCGAAGAGCGTCAAGATTACTCCTCGTTCTTTTCGGAGTTGCACTCACTTTCAAGAGTTGAAGACGATGTCCGAGACAGTTTGGATCTCTTCTTCACCCGCCGCAATGATGTCGAAATGAACGGTGCCGTCGTTACAAGCGACGACAGAGTTGTATTCGTTTCCGTCATCTACAGACCAACACAAAGGTTTGCGTTCTTCCGCTTTGACAAAACGTCGACTCAGATCAAGGATGAATTGTTCACCTTTATTTCAGAGCGTAATGAAGAACTTCTTGGCGCTCAAGAATTGGTTGTAAAAACACGAAACGAAGTTTCAACCCTCGCTGACCGGTCCGGAGCGGGCCGTGTAGAGAGAAAGTCAGCCAACGATGACAGAGTCGTTGCAATTGCCCGCCAAGATGGTTTAGGCGGCCGAATGCTCCAAACCAAATTCCTTGGAGACACGCTTTCAACCGTTGAATACATGGCTAATGAGAAGCGAGAGATGATCAACAAATGGGGCTTCTGGGGGTTAATCGTCTTCGTTTGGATTCCGTTCATGGCCTCTGGAGTACTTGTCGGAGCCATGCTGGGCTTGCTCTCACGCATGCAGTTCATGCGCGTGCTCATTGCCACGTTTGTTGGTGGTTCAATCGCATCAATCACCTGGGCATATACTGCTGAAGGAATTGTGAAATTCATGCACCAATACAAGCTAGAGGTTTTCATTCCAATGATAATTATCGTCTTCATCCTCATGGCTGTCCTGCATATTCGCTCAACCAAGATGCGCCGTCAAACCGAATTGTTTGAAGATACGCTTCTCGATAACTTCCACGCAGACATCGTAGCAAAGTACGGCGATCAGTGAGGCGGTTCAATGGACCAACAAACATCACGAGAGGGCCGAGTCGGCCATGTTGGAGATTCCGTCACCCTCGGAATTGTGACCGTCAGCGACCGTGCAAGTCAAGGAGTGTATGTTGACGAAGGCGGCCCTGCAATTCTTTCCTTCTTTGATGAAGCGATCAAGAGCCCCTGGACCACTCATTACCGATGTGTTCGCGATGAACAGGAAGTCATTGAGAACACCCTCAAGGCCTTGACCGATGAATTCGGGTGCGATGTAATCGTTACAACAGGAGGCACTGGACCTGCTCCAAGAGATGTTACTCCAGAGGCTACCATTGCCGTTTGCGATAGAATGATGCCCGGTTTTGGCGAACAGATGCGTAGCATATCGCTCGCTTATGTGCCAACTGCAATCTTGTCTCGTCAAGTTGGTGGTCTCAGAGCCTCGAGCCTTATATTCAATCTTCCCGGGCGACCAAAGGCGATTCGGGAAACTATTGATGAGATTTGGAAATCCGTTCCATACTGTGTTGATTTAATGAACGGTCCTTACATGGATATGGACCCAAAGCTTTGCGACGCATTCCGGCCCAAAGGCGCTTCTCGTACATGATATCCCCATCGCCATATTGATGTGCTGACCGCATCAGCAACGGTTTGGAGATTGAATATGAGAGGCAATATATTGATTCGGGGCGCAACGATGGTCCTACCAAATCAAACCATAATAGGAGATTTAAGGATTCAAAACGGAGTCATTGAGACCATTGATACTACGGGTTCCTTAACGCCCCAAGACGATGAACTTTTGATAGAAGCAGAAGGCCTCCACCTCCTTCCTGGAATGATTGACCCACAATGTCATTTCCGCGATCCTGGCCAATCTGAGAAAGAAGATTTGGGGTCTGGATCGGCCGCAGCGGTCAGCGGAGGAGTGACCTCATTCCTTGACATGCCAAACAACAAACCTTCCATTACCACGATGGAAGGAATGAACATGAAATTGGACACTGCATCCCAAAAATGCGTGAACAATTATGGCTTTTTCATTGGAGCAACTCCAGACAACGTTGCTGACCTGCAAGAAGCCGTTGGTACTCCTGACGCCCCACTCGCCATACCTGGGATTTGTGGCATCAAGGTATTCATGGGATCCTCGACCGGTACCCTCTTGGTTAACGAAAGAAAAGCCTTGGAAACTATTTTTGGAAATACTGCAGGATTAATCGCCGTACATGCTGAAGATGAACAACGGCTCATTGAGCGGTTTGAGGTATTCAAATCACGAACTGATATCGCTGCACATGCTGAATGGAGAGATGATGTCACCGCCCTCTTGGCGACAGAGCTCGCTGTTGAATTGGCCCAATCCACTGGACATCGCTTGCATGTACTTCATTTGACAAGTGGCTTAGAAGCCGATTGGCTAGAGGGAAAGACTACTCTTCCAAGTCAGGCTGGAGAATCAGGAGCAATCATCACAACCGAAACGCTTCCTCAGCACTTGACGTTTGACGAAGACGACGTGACACGAGAAGGGACTCGTCTGAAAATGAATCCACCAATTCGTTACAAGAAGGACCGCGAACTGCTTTGGAATCACATGATAAACGGAACCATCCAATGTATTGCGACTGACCATGCTCCCCACACATTGGAAGCGAAGGCCCTCGGGTTCCCAAAGGCACCAAGCGGCATGCCTGGCGTTGATACATCGCTCGCAGTCATGCTCACCCACGCAAAAGATGGAAAATGCAGCATTGAAGATGTTGTACGTTGGATGTCAACGAATGTCGCGGATTGCTACAACATGACAGGTAAAGGTCTCTTGCAGAAAGGGAATGACGGCGATGTTGTCCTTGTTGATATGATGAATGAAGCGGTCGTGGAAGACAAGAATGCTTGGAGCAGAGTCGGCTGGAGCCCCTTCAGAGGCCATGCACTCGTAGGTTGGGCTCAAGTGACGGTTGTTGCAGGAATCCCTGTCTTTGAACGAACGACTGCAACTGGTCAGAAAGGAAAAATCTTGGTTGAGCCCGGTGAAGTTGGCGAACCAATCATTATGACGCCTTGGGAATAATTACTCACTAAGTTGATACAGTGCTCGGTACTTTTCCTCGATATAATTGAGGAAGGGTTCTGGCGTAGGTGCTTTTCCTGTAGCATCTTCTATGAGTTCACTAGGAGTGACTTGACTGCCTCGCTCATGTATTCTGGGCCGGAGCCAGTCCAACATTGGACTCCAATCACCAGAGGAAATCATCTTGTCAATATCTCCAAGATCGTCGCGCATGGCCTCTAAGAGTTGGGCCGCATAGAGGTTACCTAGCGTATAGGTCGGGAAGTAGCCAAATGCGCCCATGGACCAGTGAATATCTTGGAGACAGCCAAGTCGATCTTCCGGCACATCAACTCCAAACCATTCCTTGAACATTGTATTCCACGCATTTGGTAGATCTTCAACAGAAAGGTCTCCGTTGAACAATTTCTTTTCGATTTCGTACCTCAGCATTACGTGTAAGTTGTAAGTCACTTCATCTGCTTCTACACGAATAAAACCTTTTTCAACCTTATTGGCAATCCGATTCATGGTTTGTGAATCCCACTCAGGAGCATCAGGGAATTCGGCATAAAAGAGCGGTAGGGCAACATCCCAGAATGCAGCAGTGCGACCGATTTGGTTTTCCCAGAAGCGGCTCTGAGATTCGTGCACGCCCAACGAAACAGCTGCACCGCGTGGAGTAAAACGATGCGCTCGGCCAAGGCCCTGTTCGTAAAGCGCATGACCGGTTTCATGCATTACAGCGTACAAGCAGGAAAAGGGATCCTTATCGTCAAATCGGGTTGTGAAGCGCGTATCTCCGGGCCATAGTCCTGCTGAAAAGGGATGGGTTGACGCATCCATACGTCCTCCTTCAAAATCAAAGCCCATTCGTGAGGAGATCCCCTCACAAAACTTCTCTTGCGCAGGAATCGAAAACCGAAGGCTATCAGGGAGCATCGGGGCCGTCTGGTGTTTCTGGGCATTTGTAATAGATTGAAGCAAAGGTACCAAACGTTGCTTTAGTCCTTCAAAGAGAGGGTCGTAATCGGCAACGGTCATACCGACCTCGTACTCATCCAACAGCACATCATAAGGTGTGCTAGTCACGCCGAGATATCCAATCTTTGTTTTTGTCATTTCAACCAAGGTTTCTAATGTATCTTTAAACATCGAGAAATCGGATGCAATCCGTGCTTCTTGCCATGCAACAAGGGCTTCAGAACGGGCTTTTGCAAACGCTTCTACGAATTCCTTTGGTAGTTTGATTGCTTGGTCAAACGCCCGACGCATTTCTCGGACGTTAGCAGATTGGTCCACGTCCAGGCCTTCAGACTCAAGATGTGAGAGGAGCTTGCCCATTTCTGGGTCAGTAAGATGTTGATGACGTTTCCCTGCCAACCATGCTAGAATTTCGCTCCGAGATTCGCCTCCCTTCGGGGGCATCAATACCTCTTGATCCCACCCGAGATGACCTTGTAACGAACTGAAACGGTGGATATCTTGAACACGAATCAAAAAGTCATCATAGGCTTGCATGGCTTTACGAATTCTTGGGTGTTCTTGAACACTCCCTTCAAAAAAAAACGAAAACAAATTTCTCTTCACCCCAAAGAACAAACCACACATTGAAGAAGCATAGAATTCTACGGGTAGCATGGTGTCCCCTTTCCGGCGAAAAGGTAAGGACGGCACTCCGAAAACTTCCGTAGATACTGACTTGAATGAAGCCATCTCTGAAAGCCAATTGATTCCGATTACTGAACTTGAACCATCACCGGTTACAATCCTAGAAACTGATAGTGTTGAACAGAATGATTCGGAAGTGGGCATGGATGAATTGATGGAAAAAAGCGCTATTACCGTTATTGACATCTGTATGGATTTGCGCCGAGGGGAAAATATTCTCATTGTTTGCGACCCAACAACAACCGATATTGGCCAAGCATTGCACGACGCCGCCAGTAAACGCTCCGACCGAGTATTGTTGGTCGTGATGCCCAAAGGGCGTCACCACGGTGAAGAGCCACCTGCTCCGGTCGTAAATCTAATGCGCCAACAACAAGTAGTGATAGCCCCTACCCGGTACTCCCTCACCCACACAAGAGCGGTACGTCAAGCCATCAAGGACGGTGCTCGGGTGGCAACCATGCCCGGGATGACCAATGAAATGTTCACCAGTGGGGGAATGTCTGCAGACTTTGCATTGATAAAGAAGAACATAGGAGAGATGACACCTGTTCTCAGGAGAAAACGTATTGTCAATGTAAAGTCAGATGCCGGTACCAATGTGACCTTTGAAGTCAATTGGAGAGAATGGAAACTGGATGATAACGGAATTTGTAATCGCCCAAGAATGCTAACCAACCTCCCTGCTGGAAAAATATTCACCCTTCCAAGAGAGGGAACCATGAACGGAACCGTCGTGATTGATGGCTCATGGGACTCTACACTAGTTGACGAGCCCATTGTGCTTCAGATCGAGGATGGGTTGGTTGTTGATGTTAAGGGAGGCACTGCTGCTGCACAAATCCGACAGGCCTTTGGGGAAGCAGCAAAGCGGTTACGAAGCAAAGAGCAAGAAAATGTTTGGACTGTTGCCGAATTTGGATTCGGCATGAATCCACAAGCAAGGTTGATGGGAAGTGTCCTCGAGGATGAGAAGCGCCTCGGTACTGCCTACTTTTCAATCGGAGACAATACAACACTTGGCGGTGCTGCTGCCGTCGGCATCCACGTTTCAGGAGTCATGAACTCACCAAGCATTTGGCTTGATGAAACGGTATTGGTCGAAGAAGGACAATTCATCCACAAGTAGACTCAGTAGCCCATATTTTGCTGACCACACACCGGGCAAAAGCGCCAGTAAGGATCTAGCCCAATGCCGCAATTTCTGCAATGGACTCCAGAGCGGATGGTGGGTTGAACCACTGGAGCTTGGGGTTGGGGCCAACCTGGTTGAGGTTGCTGTTGCCAGTTTTGCTGTGGTTGTTGAGGTTGCTGCTGCCAGTTTTGCTGAGGTTGCTGGGGCTGCTGAGGTTGCTGGGGCTGCTGAGGTTGCTGAGGTTGCTGAGGTTGCTGAGGTTGCTGGGGCTGCTGTGGAAGAGCTTGTGGACGCTTTACTGGCTGAGATACTTGGGCAGATTGTTGCCCGCCACCAAGCGGTTTACGAACTGGAGCGACTGGTTTAGGCAAAGATACAGAGCGTTCCCCAGCCGGAGATGAGATGAATTCTGATAGAGTAACAACTCCGTCTCCATCCGTATCAGCTTCTGCATGCAATTCCGATGCTTCATCAAGGGTTGCACCGGTTGCTTGAGCGAGTTCTTCGATGGATAACGCACCGCTGCTATCTTCATCGGCTACGATGAAATGTTCTGCTGCACTTACGAATTCTTCTTCCTCTGCTTCCGGCTCATATTGAGCAGGTTCTTCCAGAATATCAGGCTCAGTAACTTGCATGGTTTCTTCAGCCTGCGGTTCAACCACAGAGGGAGCTGCTTCCTCGCTTCCGATTCCGATATCAAAGGCTCCTGCAAACGCATTTTGAGTAGCGCGAGCCACTTGCTTTTCACTTTCGACATTCACGGTTTCTTCAACGGCAGATTCCACCTCTATGACAGGCAGTTGGACCGATTCATTCGGAAGTGGAACTGCTAGAGGGGCAGGGCTGGGTTCTGGGGTCGGCGTAGCCGTTGGAATTGGGATTGATGGCGACTTTGTGCTTGGAAGTGGTACAACGGTCTTTGGGCTTGACGCAACGGGAGGTACGGATTTAGGCAGTGCAAGTTCAGACGGAGCGGCAGAACCGCTTGCAAGAGAAGGCAGGGGCAGTATGTGCCCAGTAACATCGAGTGCTGCATCTAATTCTTTGTTGATGCTAACAAGTACTTCCAGCGATTGTTCCACAGAATTCAAGTGGCCTTGAAGGGTAACCGTGTACTTCATGATCTCATCGGCTTGGCCGGTTTGGTGAGCAACAGCGAAAATTTTCATCATCCGCATTGGGTCCGCTAATTGAGTCAAGGGCCCTTCTTGTTCTGGTGTAATGGATGCAAGACGAGCACCCAATATGTCTCCTGATGAATTCGGAAGACCTAATGCCTCCAGTAATGGATCGGGCATGCTCATTAGAGCAAGATGGCCTGCAACAAGGTAGTAGATTTCGCCACCTTCGCACTGCATACGCTCACTTGCTGCTTCAAAATCAAAGTCACCAGGGCTTAGAACGATATCAGATAAAATCTCAAAAAATTGAACCATTGCTTGTTCACGAGGCATTGACATCAGAGTATGAAGCATGTCGGAAGATGTCGTGGCTCCAAAGTAAGCGGCGGCATCATCAACTTCAATGGTTTGTTGATTCGAAGAACTTGTCTCGTCAGCCATATTACCCCTCCCTATCGTTGCGACTTCGGTCCTGCATTTAAGACCTCACGGATGTTGATATACCACCTGTGTGACCTTATCGATTTCGAGCCAGATTGAAAATTGCTCGGGATTGTTCAGCAGACCAACCTGTTTCTTGGAGTTGCATGAGGATACTTCGCTCAAGTTCGCCATCACCAAGCGCCTCAACGACCCAGTCCACTGCGGATTCACGTTCATCTGTCTGCCAGTCTTCAAAAATACTCAAATCTACGCTGATTTTCGCTTTACGTACTTTTGCGGAAGGCTCTTCTTGTGCTGAAACAGACTTTTTCTTAGCGACTTTCTGCACTTCCTTCTTTGCCCCAGGAGGCCCACGCGAAGGTGTTGATCGACCGGGTGGCCCTGAAGATTGTTTTTGTTGCGATGGTGCTGAACGTTGCGCTGGAGGGGATGTCGTTTCCTTTCGTTCCGTTTGCTTTCCGCGAGAAGGTCCTGCAGAAGTCGTTGTAGAGGTTGCTGCAGACTTACGGTCTAGCGACTTAAACACATCATTAGAATCGTCTTCTTCATCGATAAAGTCCTCGTAATCATCATCTTCGTCATCATCATCATCTTCACGATTTGTAGCACGAAGAATCACGAGGAAGACTACAATCACCAACACTCCAATTGCCGAAAGGGCAATCATTAGTGTCCCGCCGCTCATTCCAAACAATCCACCGTCATCATTACCGTTAGAGAGGGGAACGTAAGGGCAACCGTCCGCATATCCATCAGAACCCTTGGGTTCGTCAACACAGATGTCTTCGTTATCAAAGACTCCGTCACCGTCTGAATCTCGTTCGGTGAGATGGCAGCCCTCACTGTCAACTTGGTCTTTCAACTGGTAGAGAGTCTTTGGACACAAGTCCGCATTAGTCGCACCTTCTACGAAGATACCAGGCCAGGTTGGATTTCGCGTCGAATTCCAGGATGGGTCGCCCCAATTATCTCCAAATCCGTCGAAATCAGTGTCCTTCCACTGTGTTGAATCATTCCTTAGATTTGCAGGTTCAAATTCATCTCGCCATCCGTCACCATCATCGAAACAGCCAAGATAATCCTCAAACGAGGTCCCGTATTCAGTCGGACAATCGTCTCCGTTAGTCCCAGAGTTGTTATCACCGTATCCGTCCCCATCTTGGTCAAACCACTGCGTTCCATCCATCGGGTAAGCATCTCCTTGTTCGTCATACCTTAGTCCTGTATCGGCATCAATATTGTAACTATAAGCACCCGAATAACCATCTCCATCCAAATCGGTATCCAACGCATCCTCGTCAGTACATCCGTTTGCAAGGATAGGGAAGCCAACCGGCGTGTCGTCGCAAACATCTGCAAGGTCGGAAATACCATCGCCATCAGAATCACGCTGGCCTTCGGAACATCCGTTTTCATCAACTACAGCTCCTGTAGTAGTTCCAGGACACGAATCTTCAGGGTCGTTAAGTCCGTCACCGTCTGAATCGGACTCTCGCTGTAATGCACTGCAACCATCATCGTCAACGGTTGCACCTGCAGTAGTATCTGCACAGAGGTCAACGTTGTTGGCTACTCCATCATTATCATCGTCAAGTTGAGATTCTGCACATCCTTGTTCGTTTACAGACTGACCCGCGGGTGTTTCAGGGCAAGCGTCATCTTGGTTGATAACACCGTCAAGGTCTTGGTCTGCTAAATCTATAAATCGGCATCCGACTCCAGCAGTTCCGTTGAGGACACCTACTTCTGCAGGGCATATGTCTCCTTGGAAACCATTGATTTGGTCGCCGAAGCCGTCCCCATCAAGGTCAGCCCATTGAGTAGGCTCAAGAGGGAATACGTCGATGTTATCGCTCCATGAGTCGCCATCAGAGTCAAGGCATCCACCTGCTGGTTTGGTTGAATTACCCCACTCGCCAGGACACCCGTCAAGTGTGAGTCCGAGATTGTTCAAGACTGGAGGTGCCCGAACTTGGGGTCTTGAATCAAACTCATTACAGCCATCGGAGTCAACCTGTTCAGTAGAGTTGACGATGGACGCCCCGCACCAATCAAACGCATTTTCAATTCCATCACCATCATCGTCCATGGTAGCATTGTAAAATTCCGTCCACTCGTCTGGGTACCCATCTTGGTCCGAATCGTTTGCTACAGCAATATTATTAGGGAAACTATCCGGATTCGTGGCATTCATTGAGCCGTTGTCACCGAAGCCATCACCGTCACTGTCCGCCCATTGAGTAGGGTCAGTTGGCCACATGTCAGCACCCATAGATTCGTTCCATTCCAATGAATTGCCAATATCTGAGGGGTCGCTTGCCCCGTCTCCATCCGTGTCAAGGCATCCATTACGGTCAAGGTAAGAACCGCCCCAAACAAAGGGACAGAAATCACCGTAAACACCATCCGAATCGTTGTCACCATAGCCGTCTCCATCCCTGTCTTTGTATTGACTTGAGAGGTAGGGAAATTCATCACCAACGGAAGGATCGAAAGCCGTGTCACAGCAATCGGGACCGTGATTGTCACCATAGGTATCTCCATCTGTGTCCAAGGATATTTTCCAATTATCTGGGAATTGGTCACCGTCAATATACCCTTGTCCGTTGTCTGACCAACCGTCTTGGTCAGCATCTTCACAACCAAACCGGTCAATCCAAGATGTACCGCCGTCGTTACCGCAATCATCAATTTGGTCTGCATATCCATCAGTATCGAAATCAAGACATCCATGAACCCCATAATATCCGGAGGGACCTGCTGTGTTGGGGCAATCGTCACCTAATGGTCCGAGTGGATTGTCACCATAACCATCTGAGTCGCTGTTCATCCATTGATTACCAACCGTTGGCATTGCGTCAATGAGGTCAAAGACAAGGTCTCTGTCTTGGTCGGCGTATAGCCTCATTACCACAACATCATCCGATGAAGTATCCCAGTAGGAAAGGTGGACGGTGTTGTTACTGTCTATCATTGCGTTCATCGGAGCTGACGACTCAATGTCGCCAAAAGAAACACTGAGCCAGGAGGCGGAGGCGTTTGTGATACTGTTGAGGTCAAGTGTGTTGATGGTCACTCGTTGGGTAACAGGCTCACTTGTTACGAGAAGCAAATGACTGCCCATGTGGAGTATATCCCATGCCCCATCAACTGCAGCAGCTGGACGTTCTGCGACCGAGGTCCAAGTTGCATTCTCATTCACAGTGTAAAGAGAAGATACGGAATTAGCTCGGACAGCCAAAACAGGAGACAGACCTCCGTAAAGGTCCAAACGATACTCATGATCTGTACCGCTCGGTTGAGCAATGGAATGGTTTTCCCACTCGCTTGAACCAGGATATTGTTCAAACAAGGACAATTCTCCCGTAGAGGTCAGGGTAGCGACCAACAAGGACCCGTTGGAAAGCAAAGCGGTTGAGATTTGCACATCCAAGTCAGATTGATTTGCAATCCAAGAGGTTTCCAACTGTAGGCCATCATAGGTCCAAAGAGAGAGGTTGGTTGCGTTACCATCAGAAGTAACCAGTGCAACCGAAAGCTTCCCATCTGGCATGATGAGTGATGGGTGTTGAGTTGAAACCGCTTGGCCTTCCACGCCAAGAGAGGTGAGAGACCATCCACTCGGACGTTGGGCTAGTTCAAGTTGATTCGTTGTGAGCCTGTAAACCAGAGACGGTGCACCTGCTTCGTCGATTGAAACCGAAATAGGTCCACCTAGGGCAGCAGCAGAACGGACCATTTCGTGTGTCCACCCAGATGCTGATTCTTGGCTAGCGAATATTTGTTGACCCGCACCTGAAGTATACGCCAAGGTTTGTTGGCCCTCTGCATCAAGAGAAGCCCCAAGGAATTGTCCCATGGTCCCCGTGGTGGCTACATCCATTTCCACCGCGGTCGTTGAAGTAGGTGTATGAAGAACCATGTGCATGTTGTCTTCAGTAACGATAATCGGCATCCCCGATGGACGTACATCAAAGATGAACTGAGTTGAAGGGTCAATGGAAGAAACAATGCATTGTTCAACCCATTGGCCAATTGGAGTTCCGTCCTTCATATGTTCAAGTTTCATCAGTTTATGTCCGTCATTATTTGACAGCGTAAAAGCCATTGAAGTTTCTCCACGTGTGGCTGTTCCGAGGTCTAAGCCCGTGAGCATACCGTTGTACGTGAAGGTGAGTGATTCCCAATCACGTTCAGACAGAACGGGATAATTCAAACTAAAGTCTGTTCCTTCTGATGTATTTCTCATGGAATAGATGATTTCATTGAGGCCATCTGCATTGATATCGCCGTACCCAGCTAAAACAGAGCCCAGATATTCTCCACTAAGTCCTTGAGCTAGTAATTGAGATTCTGCCTGTAGTCCAGATGAGGAACCAAGGAAAATCTCGAGACTGCCTCCGCTATTTCCACCGAGCTTGCTGATGAGGACGTCTCCAAAACCATCATTGTTTATATCCCCAATTGCTTCAATTGCTCCACCAATGCGGGCGTTCGGTTGAGAAGAGAGAAGGGTCCAATCCGGCTCAACAGACATCGGTCCAGTTGTTCCATCGTACAACCACAGTTTTCCTGCACTGAAGCCGCCGCCTGAACTGTTGAACGGTTCAGAAATAATGTGGTCTTCAAGTTCATCTCCGTTGATGTCGCCTAAACAAGCAAGATTATGCCCAAACAATCTTCCTTGTTGATTGGACTCAACAATATGGATTGGAGTGCCATCGTATCCGTTTGAAGAACCCTCAAAGTACTCAATTGAAGAATATGATAACGCATTTTCGTAAGTCCCCGTATTCCCGACGAGCAATTCATCGAAACTGTCTCCGTTGATATCGCAAGCTTCCATCGTGCGTCCAAACATTTTCCCGTTTGAGGTTTGAGTTAGATTCCGCTCTAGAGCCATGTTACCGGTTTCAAAACCGAAGAGAAGGACTTTCCCTGATTTGTTCTCACTGCCAGTGAGACCATTGCCCCACCCTTGTGCAGAGACAGCCAATGCTGAATGGCTACCGTTCTGTTCAAGTGAGTTCAGTACATCTCCAATACGCTCGTCTCCAGTTCCTGACATGGAGTACAGAGGTTGGGAAATCAATCCATCAGTATGCCCACTGAAAATTTGAACTTGGCCTTGCTGACCCTCGTTTTGAGTAAGGTTGTACCATCCGGGAACGCCAACAGCTAGATCTTGGATTCCATCCCCATTAAAGTCACCAAGGTCGATTCCCATTCCAAAGTGGAAAAGGTCCCCTTCGCCAGCCAAAATGACATCTGGAATTGATGAAAGCCCTGAAATTGAACCGTGGTAAACATCAACTCTGCCGTTGTGAGTATTCCCGAGAATATCTGCTGTTGGAGTTGCAACAACCAAATCTGCGAATCCATCTGCGTTCAAGTCACCCATCACCATGGAACCTTCCATGGCGTCATCTTCTCCGGCTAGGGTGTAGGATGGCGTCGGATTAATCCTACCAGAGTCTTGTCCATCTAATGAACGAATCAACTGAATAGAAAAACTCGATGGCCCTTGCAAAACCGTCGCCACTTGCTCAATATTGTTGGCGTCCAGCCCCATACCTAGTGCTGAACTTGTGCTCGCATCTTGTGAAAGAATCTGAGTTTCATGCTCCCATCCGTCAATCCTCAGGAGAATAACAGAACCAGATGTGTCCCGAGTGTAGAGAATATGGGCAACACCGGTTGAATCAACCTCTAATTCAAGGTCGGTACCAACGGGTCCTGCGTCGAGAAGATACTTTGTCCAGTAATTTCCACTGAAGTTCACTTGATGTAAAGCACCATCTTGGGTCCTCATCAACCCCCATTCTAATCCATCAGGAGTGATGTCCATTTCCAAATGAGTAGCATTCACATCCTCAAAAATTGTACGTGTGTGCCATCTTGCCCCCTGCCAGTAATTTTGACTCAGTGCAGCATATCGCCCCATTTTCAGGTCGGGTCCATCGGCGTAGAGAACACGTGGACGTTCATTGTCAGTCACTGCGATTGCACAGTCGACAAGTTCGGTTGAATTGGACGCCGTCACATTATCAACGAGCATCGAAGACCAGAAGCCACTAGGGGTATGAACCGCTGTACGAACAGGACCTTCTTCGGTACTCCAGCAGAAATGTTCAGTGCTGTGTCGGGTGAGTTTCATGTCTGGAACACCGTGATGCTCAACTGAAGAATTATTCAACTCAACATTCGACCAGAAATCTAAGGCTGATTCTTCCCGAACAACTGCATTTTCAAGGCCGTCAAATGAAATTACGGCCCCTGCGAAATCATGCCCATCACCACTTGAAAGAGTGAATGGAGACGATGATTGAGGATTTTCTTTGACCTCCTCAAATATCTCAGCACCTTGATAATTCACCATGGGAGAAAATGAGGTGAGCAAAAAAAGCAGGAAAATGAGAACGCTTTTTTGCACTGGAGTTCCAAAAAGAGCACCCGACATGACACACTCACACACTCCGACCTAGAAAATCGTTGTTCACTTATTTCTTGACCCCCCCTTAGGGGGTCAATGGACAAAAAGCCAATCAACATGACCGTTTGGTTGAGAAAGGGACACCATCTCGCAGCAGCGTGGAAGAAGCCTACCGCCTCATTTTAGCAAACGGCCCATGGCCAAGTATTGCCCTTCTTCAACCTCAATGCGAACTAGCTGTTCAAGTCATTGCTTGCGACGGAGCCCTTGACCGAGCATTGGCTGCTGACCTTCCAGTAGATCTCGTAATTGGAGACATGGATAGCGTTGAAAAAAAGACGTTGGTGGATTTTCTAAAGCAAGGAGGCGAAGTTGTCGAAATCAACGACCAAGAATCAAACGATTTCACAAAAGCCGTCAATTATTGTGCTGAAGAAGGACAAACAAGGTTGGTTGTCTTTGGTGGATTAGGCCATGACCTCGGCCATGAATGGGGAAACATCCTGACAAGTGTGGCTTCTAAACTTCAGATCGAAATGGTCCATGACGGAAAGAGTATTCAGACCCTAGCCAAAGAAACTCTTTATTCTATAGAAATGAATCCCGGCGACGAATTCTCCTTGTTTGCAATTCCATTTTGCGATGGCATCAGCCTCACCGGCTGTTCATATGAATTACATCAACACCGATTAGAAATGGGGAGTCAGGGCGTCCATAATATTGCCAAGAAAAAGCAGATACAGCTTTCGTTTGAAGAAGGCGCTCTTGTGATGGTCAAATCTCTTCGGTGACTGGACCCTTAGGGATATGGCTCCTTAGCATGGCTGAATAATCCTCAACGCCATCCCAACTTTGAGCAACCTCATCAATCCGGGCCCGTTCAAGTGTGGATTCATATCCGCCCCAATCTTCAATCAACTTGAGTTTAAATGCGGCACGAGGGGTATGGCCTGGGAGAAAATTCCTCCACAAGAAAGGGATTCTTCCCGGAGTCACACGGTTGACAATTTGCACGATAGACGTATTGCATGTCGTCAGCAAGGAATGGTACCATTCTGGGCTAACTGACAGTTGATTCAACTTTTGAATCATACCAAGAAGAAGCATCTTATCTTTACCAGGTGGGGTGATGGCTCTGAACATGTAATCTTTGTTTTGCCGAGCATGGGTTCGTAGCCCCGTCACATCTCGTTCAAACCCAACCAAGAGGTAGAGTTCATACGCTCGCCAAAGCCCATCCCACGGATGGTAACGTTCACCCTTTTCACGGCGTGTCTCGAAAGAGAAAGAGAGGCATGTTCCACATTCAAATTCAAAGGTAAGATAGGTATGAGCCATTCCTTTTATCGCATGGAAATGATCTACCATGAACCAAACATCCTTCAGTTCATCCAAACGAACCTTTACTTCTTCTTCCCATCGCTCATCACGGTCCCGAGTTGTTCGCCAATAAAAATCACGAACCATGTTGAACGTGATATCGTTGCCATCGACTTGAGCAGTAGTGAGGTGTTCACAATCGGCCGCCCAAATAAGATCTAATTTGGGCCGAAGAGGCCGAATACGAGTCCACCAAACATAGGCGAGACGAAGCAAAAACAATCCAACAAGGGCTATGATGACTGTCAGGCCTATTTCTTTGACGTCCATAGAATCACCACTTATGCCAGATTCTCCAATCTTTGTCCCACCAATCTACAGAGCCATCTGGATGTTGTCGCCACAACATACCTTGGTCATCAACAGTTGTGGGGAGTCCCTGTGAATCAGGAGAACCGTCGGCTAGAATCTGTGGTTCGGGCCCCAAATTAGGTAGTTCTAGCGGTTCAGATTCTCGTACCCTGACCAACATCAAAAAGACGAGAATCGTTACGACAAGAGCCAATATGCCGATTGAAATCCAACCAACAGATGTTGTTTCTGTTCCTGGCCCGAGTGAAGTTGATGGAAGTGATGCACTCTCATTTTCCATCAATTCTAACGAAGGAAGGCGAATAAGGTTAGTTCCTTGGGTCGATGAAATCATTTTCTCAGTGATGATTTCTAATGTGACGAGATGGGCCCCTGGCCCCAAATTTGAGCAATCGAAGGAGGAACTATTGACGCCTGATACGACCGTACCTTGAACCGACCATATCTTCGCCATTGAGGAATAATCCATGGATTGTTCGGACTCCACCATTACAGCGCACGGTGTGTCCGTTGTGTTTTGGTGGCCCATTACTCTCAGAGCGAAATCTGGAGGAGGGCGATTAAAAATGGTAAAATTCAACGACGATTCTGTAGTTTGGCCCAGCCCGTTACGGTAGGTTTCTTTCAGATCATAATCTCCGGCTGGCCAAGATGAACAATCAAGAGATTGCTGGGTTTCAAGAACGCTAAAGGGTGCTCCCGTGAATGTACGCACTCCGGATTCACCATATCTCGGTCCGGTTTCATCAGAGAAATCACGAGTGACAGTGCAGGTTTCTCCTGTTTGGATGCTTTGTCCGGCGTCAAGGTCAAGGCGGACCAGAGGGACTTGCAATGCAGGCCTGAGAAGGAAAGTTGGAAGAGGATAAGTGGCAATAAAGTCACCATCGCGGTCAAAGAAATCCAACCTCAAGTCATGCTCACCAGCAGACCATGAATCGTACACTAAACTGATGTTTGTCTGAGATTCAAATGCTAGTTCTTGGACCACCATTACCTCTCGTTCTTTGTGCAGTCCGCGCAACTTGATAATCATCTCATTTTGGAATTGGGTGGAATTAAGAGCGACAACAACTCGTACAGCGTCAATGTCTCCATCTTGGTTGGTATCAATCGTATCGTTACGCAGGGCAAGTAGCGTCAAACCTTGCTCCGCAAGGCGCTCATCAGGTGTGAGTTCAGCCGAGCCGTTCATCGTAGGAATGCAGCAGAGGAACAGAAGCAATGTGAAGGCGACCGCAGTCGTTTTGGAAGTCTCACTCATTGCCTTCACCTCCAGAAGCCAATGGCAGTGGGGGTAATTCATCAATTGGAATAAGTCTCGGTACAATAGGTGCTTGTAGCAAATCTGTTTGGTCAGACTCCAACTCTTTTTCAAAGGCCAGTTGCTCCATCAGAATCGCTCGCTCTTTCGAGGTACGGACGACAAGTGCTGCTGCTGCGCCAAAAATGAAGCCGAGACCAACGATAAGATACGTGAGCCACGAGGCAGCAGGGTCTTCTCCCATGATGGCGATTGCTGCTGCGAATTCACCATAGTCATTTGACCAACCGTCGCCGTTGTTATCGACACATCCTTGTAAATCTCGTTTGGAGGTGCCGAATTCTTCCGGACAGTCATCTCGCAGTGCACCAAGTGGAAGGTCGCCAAATCCGTCTTGATCGGAATCTTTCCATTGTAAGGATTCCGTCGGGAACGCATCTCCGGTTCCAAATGGATGAGCAGGCCATGATTCTGTTGGGTCCGACCAGCCGTCTCCATCCGTATCCCTACATCCTAGACGGTCAAGTATCGATGTTCCTCTCGTTTCCGGGCAGGCATCTCCTTGATGACCGTCAATTCGATCACCAAATGCATCACCGTCACTATCTCGCCATTGGGTAGGTTCGTGAATGAAAGCATCCCCAAGGTCAGACCAACCATCTCCGTCAGTATCCTGGCAGCCCCACCGGTCTCCACCAGAAGAGGGTCCAACGGACGTACCTGCTACATCTGGACATACATCTGCTGTTGTCCCCATTGGATTATCTCCCCTGCCGTCCCCGTCAATGTCATGCCATTGAGTCGGGTCTTCAGGCCAGGCATCACCCATTCCACCAGGACTAGCAAGCCAGTACGAGGTTGCGTCTGACCACCCATCGCCATCTTGGTCTGGACAACCCCATCTGTCAAAAGTAGAATCACCCATGGTGGTCCGACACCCATCGGATCGGTAAGAAGGACGCCAAGCTTGGCCGTCAAAGAATTCCAGGTTATCACCGAAGCCATCATCATCCGTATCGTGCCATTGACTGGCGTCGTTAGGGAATGCATCCGCAAAGCCGGAAGGGTGGGCTATCCATTCATCGGTAGGGTCAGAATATCCGTCACGGTCGACATCTCGGCATCCAAGACGGTCAAAGCGGGATATCCATTCCGAATCAACTTCTTCCGGAGTAGAATATACGCAAACATCCCCCTCAAAGCCAGCAAGGTTGTCCCCGTAACCATCACCGTCACTATCACGATATTGGGTCGGAACGAATGGAAAAGCGTCAACTTGAGTTGCTCCATAGGTTTGGTTATCACCCCAACCGTCCCCATCCGTATCACGCCATTGGCTTGGATTGAAAGGGAAATCATCGATGAAGAGCGCTCCCTCTGATTGGTTATCTCCCCAACCATCTCGGTCAGTGTCTTCCCATTGTGTCGGTTCTGCCGGGAAGGCATCGGAGCCGTTGGCAAGCGTCCAGTTTTCATCACCATCCGAAAAAGAGTCACTATCACCATCGGGACATCCGTAGCGGTCGGAAGAGGAAGTACCCGTTACAAACGGGCAAGCATCCGGTTGAGTTGCGTTAAAGAAATACTGACCAATTTCCCAAACGGCTCTAGTGCTGTTAAGGGATTCATCGGCCCAATTATCTCCATAACCGTCTAAATCAGTATCGTTCCATTGGGAGCCATCATTCAAGAATGCGTCAGCGGTTCCCGTTGGATGAGAATACCATGGCTCGTATCCATTGAGACCTCCGGGGTCGGGGTCAGAATATGAGTCGCCATCGGAGTCAATGCAACCGAAGCGATCAGAGGATGAATATCCACGACTGAACTGACAATGGTCACCCATGTATCCTTCACGGTTATCGCCGTAACCATCGTTATCCGAATCTAGCCATTGCGTCACTTCACTCGGGAAGGCATCTGCTCCGTTTTGAGCGCCCCAGCCTGAATCGGGGTCTGACCATCCGTCACCATCAGAATCTGTACAGCCGTTGCGGTCGTTGGTTGAGGCGCCGACGAGGTCAACACAGTCATCGTCGGTATCAACAAATCCATCCTCGTCGGTATCTCGGTTGGTCTTATCGATGCTCGGAGTCAGGGTATAATCAAAGCCGTCATTGCACCAGGAATCTTTTCCTTCCACTTTCAGGCTGATTTCACCCGCTGTTGAGAGTGTCGTTGAAAGTGACCGACTTGGATTGCCGTCGTCAACATTTGCAGACGTAGAACCCATCGTAAAGGTCCCTTCCCACCCATCATTGAAACACAACCAGTTCGGATTGCTCATGCTTCCGGAGAAGGTAACTTGGACGATGTCTCCCTTTTTCCCTTGGATTTTCCAGTAGTCTTTTGCATCTTGCGGAGAGCATCCGTCATTTGAACAAACATACCCGCTTGAACTCACTCCATCGGTGAGTCCATTTGCGCTTGCAGCATTGTTATCTGCGGATGCAAATGGGATCTGAAGCAGCGCGAGGCAGACGAAAATCGCCATCACCGCTTTGCCGCGCATGATAGGGGGATGGAGAATTGGATTATCAAAACCTCTCCTGCGAGGCATGCCCGAATATTGATGGTTCAGAGAGTTGAAAGATACTTTAACGAGCCGTAAACGTGCTTTTTCACTCCAAATTGTGAATTTAGCACCCATTTTACAGTGCCTTGTGGATCTATCACAAACGTCACCCTTTGAGGGATGATTCCAAGCGTGCGGCCTAATCTAAGTTTTTCGCGGAGTTGCGATTTTTTATCGCTCAATAATACCAGTTCTCCGCCGACATCACACTTGAACAATGCATGTGATTCAATTGAATCACTCGATACCCCGAATAGACGTGCACCGTATGCTGCGAATTGTTGTTCTTCCTTCGCAAAGGTTTGAGCTTGGACACTGCACCCAGGAGACCTATCTTTTGGATAGAAGAAAACTACGCTCCATGACCCATGGAGCCGTTCATTATCCCATTGCTGTCGGTCATCAGCCTGCATATTGAAGGTTGGAAAGGGCCGACCAATCCAAGATGTCGCTGCGCTCACAACTTCACCTTGTGAGTTTCTGTTTACCAAGGCATTGGCGCAAACACGCCTCAAGGTTCTCGTGTTGGAAGGTATATCCACTTTCCACCAAGCGATTAGGTAGAACCCGTTGACCGTCCAGGACTAAAGATTGCGCCATTTCGCCTAAAAGAATCTTGAGGACAAATCCAGGTAACGGTGCAAAGGCTGGGCGACGCATGACTTTCCCCATAGTTTTTGCAAACTGTTTCTGTGTGAGCGGGTTTGGCGCTGTTAAATTAAAGCGACCTTCGCATTCTGGAGTCATCATGAGGTGATGAATGGCATAGATTTGGTCGTCAAGAGAGACCCAAGAATAGTATTGCTTGCCTCCACCTACCGGTCCTCCAGCACCAAGGTTTGCGGGCAGAAGCAGTTTCTTCAGTGCGCCGCCCATAGGTGTTACGACGATACCTGTACGCATCCATGCAGTACGTATTCCGGCATCTGCCGCTGGCTGTGCGGATTCTTCCCAACGACGTACGGTACCTGCAAGGAAATTATCTCCGCCTTCGGAAGATTCAGTGAGTTCTTCATCGCCTCGGTTTCCGTAAAAACCGATAGCAGAGCCAGAGAGGAAGGTCTTCGGCGGTTGGTTAAGGCCAGCAAGGAGCGTGGCCAAATTTTTCGTTGGAACGGTTCTGCTCGTTTCAATAAGTTCCTTCCGTTGTTTGTTCCAACGCTTGTCGCCAATTCCTGCTCCTGCAAGGTGAATAACTGTGTCAAAGCCGTTCAGATCTCCTTCGATAATCGCTCCCTTGACATCATCCCAAACAATCACTGCGTCATTTGAAGCATCCGGAGGAAGGTTTGTTGTCGGTCGTACGAGCCGTGTTATCTCGTGTCCTGCTGCTGCTAGAAATGCGCAAAGTTGCATCCCAATAAGCCCAGTTGATCCGCTGACCAACACCTTTTGGCGAGGCATGTGGTCAAACATGGCGATACGAGACAGATCAGATTGTACGCGTTGTGTCCGATATGCGAACATCTGGTTCATTCGACCCTTGACCGTGAACGGAGCAGTCCACCATGTCAACATGTGGAGAGGTAATTTCCACTGGACCGTGTCGTGAATCTTAGAAGATGTACCGTCAACCGGAAGAAAACGATGTTCGTGCTCCCAAGCACCAAAGGGGCCTTTGACCATCCGGTCGTGAAAGACTTCTCCATCGACTACATCGTGGTGGCGAGCAATCCATTTCCGCTTGATGGGCCCTATGCTGACCTTGAACTTGGTTTCCTCCCCGTCTTTGAGGGCTCCAGCTCGCAGTGGAGTGATTCCTTCCCATTCAGGCATGATTCTTCGGAATGCCCCAGGGCTGTCATACCACTGCCATACTCGGTCAACAGGCATCTCAAACTCGCCAATGTGTTCGTAGGTAGGCATTTGGGATCGTCCTCATTGGTGAGCGGTGTAAAGAGAGGGGCCTGAACCCAGGACAGTTTGTTGAGTGTTGCCTTGACTGTATTTTTCGATGTAGGCCTTGGTTTTGAATTTACGCATGGTTGAGGCGCTGGTCATGCAACGGATTTTTCCGAAGACATCACGCTCAGTCCAGCCGCGGTCAAACTTGCCCAACACCCATCCGATACCGGTGTATGAGTTTGGGTCACGGCCGTCGAGGGCCCATCTATCGTTGAGAGCGATCATCCATTTCATTGCGGTTTGGGGGTCGGGAGACCATTCCAGTATCTTTTTGCCCCAAAGCATTCGCAGATAGTTGTGGATGATACCCTCTTGCCTCAGTTGTTGCTGGGCTGCATTCCAGAGCGGGTCGTGAGTTTTCGCTTCTTCAAATTGTTCAAGTGTGTAAACGTAAGGACGCTCGTCGTTTGCATGTTCTGCAAGCGTGGTTTGGGCCCATTGAGGGAGAGAGGAGAATTCTGTGTGATTCGGTATCATTGCACAATGAATGAATCCAATGTCTCTCCACGTGATAATTTGGTCAAGGAACGCCTCAACGGGTTCTGGAAGCCCCCACCAGCCGTTTCGTCGTCCGTCATTAGGCGGAGTGACCATCGAGACATCCCATCTGTATGCGGTGAAAATTTCGTTGATAATTTGATGAACACCGATATGGCCAAAATGAAGCCATGGCGAAATTCCGCTCGCACCGTTTTCCTGTGGTTGGTTGCGCATCTCGTTATAGTTGACAAGACGCTCTCTGAGGAATGTCTTCCATCGTCGGCGTGCTTCAACACTTCCACCTTTTTTGGTTAGAACAGGAGGAACGGTATGGTCTATTTTGAGGGTTGATAGAGCACTTTTCCCGACATCTCCTCCCTCTGCAACCCGCCACAGGTATTCGTAAGGAGTGAGCGGAGTGTTGCTTTTGGCAAATATGTCCTCTATGAGGGTTGCATCGATCATAGGGAGGTCACGAGCATTGTCCAGCGGGTTGGCTAGTGGGAATTCATACATGTGTTCAAGAATAGTTTTGTGGAGGTGACGGCGAAGCGAATATGCTGTGGTGAAATCACGGCCTTGGGCTCGCATGGCCATGAATCCATTCGAGTCAACGACGTGAAGTTCGCATGTGTTGAATTGAAGGGCCGTTTCAAGTACATGTCGCGGGTAGTACGTTGGGAAATCATCTATGACGCATGCAGTTGCTTGTTTCAGCCAAACTTCGAGAAGTCCTGAGGCTTCTTTGGGGCGTGTTTCAACATATGGAATGTAAGTGACTCCTGTTTGGGCGAAAGCAGCCCTATTGTCAATCATACCCTGGAGGACAAATGTAGAGATACGGTCGTTTGCCCACCGATGGTTGAGAGCAAGGCATTCTATCACAACAAGGGGTTGTTGGTGCTGATTCGCCAAGTCGACTGCATGTTCGAGTGCATGGTTCCAGTGTGCGCGACGGGCTGATGTCATCCAATAAACGACAAAACTTCCGTTTGTGTTTAACGCTCCATGGACGTTGAGTCTGCCTGGAGGAATCATAGAGTGACCCCCGTGTTAGCACTGAGATTTCGGTTTGACCGGTATACTGCATAAGGAGTGTTCCGCAAGGTCAGGCCGTTGGTTGCTTCCATCGTTTTTCGTTGACTCAAGCCGTCGATAGCGAGTTGTTGCATGGTCTCAGAGACCCAATTGAGTTGATTTAGTTCAGTAAGAGAGTACCAGCCAGCGGCTGAGATTTCGTCAGACTTGTCGATGATCGTAGTTGTATTGCCAGACACATCATAGCACAAGAACACCGCAGGGTCGTCACGCTTGAGTGCTGTGCGAACAGCTGCAAGTCCCAGGACGACTCCTTCGAGTTCGGTTTCTTCAACAAGTTCCCTCAGAACAGCTTGTTCAGGACTTTCACCCGTTTCAACATGTCCTTTGGGAAGCCCCCAGCATCCCGAATACCTACCTCTTGCTTCTTGAACCAACAAAATTTTGTTGTCATGGACAACTCTCGCTGCGACTCCTAAGTCACACATTAACCGCCCCATGAGTCCAAATCTTATCACTCAGTATATCAAGAACCGTTTAGACCCTTGGGCGGATATGAACAGGGGTTTATATGGAAAAATGAAGAATTTTTTTATCATGCTCGGAACCAACGTACAGCCATTAGACACACAACCAGATGCGGACGCTGTCCTACCCACTGAACACGGTGAGTTCAGAATTCGCGCATTCAGGGACCCCAGCGACGGTAAGGAACATTCCATATTGTATGTGGGAGACATATCCAAGGGAACTCCTCTCGTACGCATGCACTCCGAGTGTTTGACGGGCGACGCTTTTGGGTCGCTACGGTGTGACTGTGGCCCACAACTTCAAGCCTCAATGAAGGCAGTTCAGGAATCTGGAAGCGGAGCGATCGTCTACCTACGCCAGGAAGGAAGAGGAATTGGCCTCTACGCAAAAATGCAAGCCTATGCTTTACAAGATGTTGGATATGATACACTTGATGCAAATTTGGCGCTCGGCCTACCTGCCGATGGCCGAAGCTACGATTTCGCTGCGGAGATGCTTTATTCCATGGGCGTTACTTCGGTAGAATTGATAACAAACAACCCCGATAAGAAAACCCAACTGATGGACCACGGCATCGAAGTCAAGTCTCGGGTGCCGATCATTGTAGGGCATTGCGCACAGAATCGTTCATACCTGCTCACCAAGGCGGCTCGAATGGGCCACATCCTACCGGTCTGAGGAATTCTCATGAAAATAAATCTCGTTGGCCAACCTGCACCCCAGTTTAAACTTGAAACGGACACTGGGGAACTTTTTGATAGCGCCTCCCTCAACGGGACATGGCGCGTCGTCTTTTTCTACTCAAGACACAATTCACCCACCTGTAAAAGAGGGTGTCTCACGTTCAAACAACAACACGACTTGTTCCAGTCCGCTGGATGTTCAATCGTTGGTATTGGTCCAGGCACTGTTGAAGAGCAAGCATCGTTCAAACTCGAACTCGGCGACCTACCCTTCCCCTTACTGGCAGATCCTGAAAGAGTCGTGGGGACGATGTACAATGTACCAATGCATCTCGGCCAATTCCCTGCCAAGTCATCGTTCCTGATCGGGCCTGATAACACCATTCACTATGTCTACGATTGGCTGTTCAGGCCCCGCCGCCACGTTGCTAAGATTCTTGGAGACATTTCAAAGGTCAGTGGAGGCAACTGAGATGTGGGAAGAACTCCTCCTCGAAGCGGGACTTAACGAACGTGAAGTCCGCTCTATACTTATTCTCGGTTCTCGCCCCAGAATGAAAGCCTCCGAACTCGCAAAGGAACTCAACACTACACGACTGGACGCATACAACAGCCTCTCTCGACTGCAAGAAATGGGCATTGTCACGGCTACCGCTGATCGCCCTATGCTCTTCTCTAGCCTGCGTGTTAACGAAGCCATGGAGCACATCATTCAATCCCGAAAGCAACAACTTGACCGATTGGTAGGTGGCTTTGAAGACCTATCCCAGGGAATTACTGAGACTGATGCATCCTACGAGAAACAACGACGGGACATCGATGACCCACGGTTTGCTGTACTCAAAGAACGAACTCACATCTATAATAGACTGCAAAAGATGGCAAATGAATCTGAAGAGCGATTGATTCTCCTCCTTGGTCAATTTGGTATTCTCCACCTTTGCCGTAACCCCGACGCCTTGGAAGCTGTGAACACTGCAGCTGTTCGTGGCGTGGTTGTTCAAATCATAACGCATCTCGATGGCCGCACACTACGATTCTTTGACCAACTTAACTCTAGTATTGACGTACGCCACTCTGACGAATTGGATTCCCTCGGCTTCGTGCAGGACCAGTCCGAAGTTATTCAATATCTGAACATTGAAGACAATCCAGTTGGCCGTGGAAAAGAAGACGCAGCACTCATCATTGAGTCGTCTCCGTTCTCGCAAGCACATCTTCACCTTATTGATGCAATATGGGAGGCAGCTGTACCTCTAGAAACCGCTCGGGCCCGATTTACTGAGAATCAAATTAACGACCCTCTACGTTTGACTATTGGCGAAGGTTCGTTCCTTAAGAACGTCTCAGTTGCTCTTGGATTTGATGGAGAATTCCCTGAAGAGGACACTCCGTTTGACCCAGATGCCTTCTTTGCCGCTGGCCAGGAAGTCAACGAAGCACGAAAGCGACTCACAGAAGGAAAACTTTCCAACCTCAAGGTGTTGGGAATTGATTTGGGCCGAATGCTACGCCAAATTGGAAACCGTGTCGGGCGTGAAATCGCCTTTTCACTACGCTCCATAGAAAATGATATCGAATTTCTTGACGAGATGATGGATTGGTGGGAGCATGCCGGATTGGGCATGCTAGAATACGATGTCGACCCTCAGTTCCATGTCATTGTCGGTCTTAATCATCCGCCAGTGTCAGATCCAGATGCACTCCCGATGTGGGAGATGGACGATGGAATCATCGAAGGAGCCCTCTCCACTCGGTTTACCAAGGACGCTAATGTTGTCATCCAACGTGTTGAAGGAAAGGGAACCCCCGATAACCTCTGGCACTACCTCATTCATCGTCATGAATTGAAATCCGTTGAATTACTTGAATAAACTGAAGGTGAACGCCCATGAAACTCTTGACGTTCCTCAGGTTCTTTAGGCAATTAAAGGGCAAAAAACCAATTGATGTTGACGCCATTCAATCCATGGGATTGCTGGCGGTCAAACTCGGGCAAATCTTTGCCCTTAGACCAGACCTTATTGACCCAGACCGATGCATTGAACTCCAACAATTGTACAGCAGAGGAGCGACTATACCAACAGAAGATTCCCAAAATCTAATCCAGCGCTTTGCTCCCGACGGATTCTTGGATAATTTCAAATCACTGGATGAGGAACCCTTTGCGGCTGCAAGCATTGGACAAATACATCGTGGCGTTCTTAACGATGACACGAAGGTTGTTGTCAAGATTATCAAAGCAGATTTTGAAGCTTCATTCAAGCGCGATGTCCGACGGATGAAGCGGTGGATCACTATCGGCCTCTTCTTCCGCCGCAAACTAAGGAAGGTCGGGAACCCAATCGGTCTATTGGCCCACATTGAGGACTATACTCTTCGTGAATTGGACCTCACAAACGAAATTTCTGGCAGGAATGATTTGATTTCAAAGGCAAGTGAAATCGAGAAAAACTTCTCCATGCCCAAACTTCAATTCCCGAAAATGTGGGACGAACTCTCAAACCGTCACGTATTAGTCATGGAAGAAATTATTCATCCGACTCTTGAACAACATCTGGAAGAAGGAACACTCAGTTGGCCCGACATGCTTGCACTGTTCCGTATTCACGGAGCATTTATGTTCGGAATCGGCACATTCCACGGTGACCTTCACCCTGGAAATGCGATGATGGACGACAAAGGCAACTTCATTTTTATTGATACAGGGGCCATATGTAACGCTCCTGACCATGTTCGCAATGCGTTGTTTGGGTTCTTCTACTTCCTTGCAAAGGGCGAATTGAGCCATGCTTACGATGCAATGCTTACTATGGCGGATGTACAACCCACAGGGAAAACCCTTCAGACATACTATGACTCCATGAACGAACTCTACGATGGGTTTGTTGGAACTTCGGTAAGTGAAGTGTCCCTTACTGAACAGATGATGAAGACGGTCAAGGCTTCGGTACTGGCCGGTTGCTCCTTCGGCGAAGAAGCATTTCCAATTATCCGTTCCCTCATGTACATGGACGGAATGGTACTCAAAGGGCACCCTGAAGTTGACCTTATCAGCTCCATGGGCCCATATCTCGATGAATTCTCAGTTTTAATCGACCCCCATTCAATCATCAAGTGACCTCTTTGGCCACAGATAATGATATTTTTTTGCCTCAAAAATTTGCGGCGAAAAACCTGCCTTTATATGCCCAACCGAGTCCACATAAATTATGAGCACAAGCGCACGACCGAAGGTGGCTATCATCGGAGCAGGACCTGGAGGTCTTGCATCATCCCTATTGCTTGCTAAATCCGGCGTAGATGTTACCGTTTTTGAGCGTTCAAAGACTGTTGGTGGCCGGAATAAGGTGTTTGAGCGAGACGGATACAAATTCGACCTCGGCCCGACATTTTTCCACTATCCTGAGGTCATTGAAGACATTTTCAAGGCCATCGGAATGGATGCGCACGAGGAACTCAAATTGAACAAACTCGACATGAACTACCGTCTCATCTTTGGACAAGGCGGTCAATTGGATTGCACAAGTGACCTTACTGAAATGACAGAACGAATACGAACTCTCTCTGGAGACAGTAATGCGGAAGCATTCAAGCGGTACGTTGAGGACAATAGCAACAAACTCAACAAGTCAAAAGCATGTCTCCAAGAGCCATGGTACGGTCCAACAGACCTTCTTTCAAAGAGAGCGTTTCGCGTCGCAAGTGTACTTCGCCCACAGCGAAGTGTAGCTGGCGATTTGATGAAACTCTTTGACGACGACCGACTCATGCTCGCTATGTCGTTCCAAACCAAATACCTTGGAATGTCTCCTTTCAACTGCCCTAGCCTCTTCACCATGCTTGCCTACCTCGAGTACGAATACGGTATCTTTCACCCAATGGGCGGACTCGGTAGCGTCAGCGAACGCATGGCTGGCATCGCACGTGACCTTGGCGTAACCTTCCGCATGGAAGAAGAAGTTGAGAAAGTGATCATGGATGGAAAAGCCATCAAAGGCGTTACCACAAAAGAAGGTGACTTCCTTGCTGACCGAGTCATCATGAACGCCGACTTCGCCAACGGAATGACCCAGTTGTTCCCAGACAAGTCAAGAAAGAAGTGGAACAACAAAAAATTGGACAAGAAAAAGTACTCTTGCTCAACCTTCATGCTCTATATTGGAGTCAACAAGACGTTTGACGACCTTCCACATCACCAAATTTACGCCTCGGAAAACTACGAATCAAATCTTGATGATATCGAAAACCATCACAGGATCACATGGGATGACCCATCAGTCTATGTTCAAAATGCGTGTGTAACCGACCCTGGTCTTGCTCCGGAGGGATGTTCAACCATTTACGCTCTTGTCCCGGTATCTCATATTCACGAAAACATCAACTGGGAAGATGAAAAGGACGCATATCGTGACCGAATCATTGACCAAATAGAAGCTAAACTCGGTTTTGAAAACATTCGTGAACATATCCAAACCGAACTTGTCATTACCCCTGAAGATTGGGGCGACCACTGTTACCGTGGAGCTGTTTTCAACTTGGCTCACGGACTTGACCAAATGCTATGGCGCCGACCAAAGAACAAGTTTGACGAAATCGCTAATTTGTACCTCGTCGGTGGAGGAACACACCCCGGAAGCGGACTACCAGTCATCTACGAGTCAGCCCGAATCAGCAGTAAATTGCTTCTCGACAGTCTTGGAATTATCCCGGACTGGAACGGCGTTGACACGTGGTTTGAGAGCCGAAAGCGCTCAAAGCAAGGGCGAAATGCTCTCAAACAAAAGCGAAAGGAAAACGTTCCTGGAACACCAACAAGCGCTTGAGGGATCATCATGAAGCAGTTGCTGGTTGACAATGCGTACGGCTATTGCGAAGCCGCATGCCGCGAAGCGTCCACCACCTTCTTCTCGTCATTTTCGGCTCTCCAGTACGACAAGAGAAGAGCAGTACATGCAGTCTACGCACTCTGCCGGTGGGTTGATGACATCGTTGACGGAGATGAAGAACCTTCAATTCTGGAAACAAACTCCCTGCGAGAAGCGACTGAGGCACGTCAACGCATCATTAGCGAAATCCATGATGGAAAAGTGCCGACTCTCCCCGATGATGAACATCGCCGACGCCTAATGGCCCTCGTCGACATACGAATAAAAATCAACAAAGCCAAAGAAAACAAAATCACGTCAAGTGACCATCCAATTTTCATTGCCTTGCAAGATGTATTCGGAAGATTTCCAATCAAGATTCATGACTTTGAAACCGTCCTTGAAGGAATGGAAGACGACCTTTACCCCGTTCAAAACAAAACTTGGGATGAACTCCGCTCCTACTGTTACAAGGTTGCCTCTGCCGTTGGCCTCATTTTGATTGAAATATATGGCTATGAAGACAGAGCAGCCCAACTCCACGCAGTAGACCTTGGAATTCAAATGCAGTTGATCAATGTATTACGAGATATCAATGAGGATATTGAGCGTGGGCGAATCTATCTCCCTCTGGAAATTCTTGCATCTCATGGCATCTCAATTGATGACTTGCAGCGACCTAATGTCGCCAAATCGCCCTCATGGAAAGGATTCATCATTGAATATGTTGAGATGATTAAACGCCATCGTGAATCCGCCAACCATCTGTTTGGATACCTGGGCGCACGTGCCCGCGTCCAGCCTCAAATCATGTCCGACGCTTACCAATCCATTCTCAACGAGATTGTCCGACGCTCCGGTGATGTCTTCAGCCAACCTGTCCGACTCTCACTCTGGCGTAAAATTCTCCTTGGTGCTAGACTCAACCTTCGAAAGGTCAAAGCCCGATTGTTTACCTCTTGAGCGAAGCCTTCCAACACTGGAGCAATCCAGAAGATAGCCTCACCAGTGCCCTCAATCGATTTTCAAACGCTTACCCACCCAAAACCCGACTGTATTCACAACCAGGTCTGAGAGTTTATTCTCTAGGGGCTCAACAGCGAAGGAAGCCCATGATTGACCGTCAATGGCCCACTCAAAGCATTCCCAAGAAATTGAGAGTACGAAGAACATGGTCCAATTCAAGTTCGTCCAACGACCTGCGATAGACCAAATCGCAAAGTGGGATAGTGACCAAAGATTCAGCAGTGCCATTGACTCACAACGTTGAGGGCCCACCGGCAGTAATCTCTGGAAGAAGTACCAAGTCACCGTACAAAGAAGGGCCGTACACATAGGTCCCTACGATTCCAAGGTCACCATTGACATTGTGTGAAAGAGCAATCCATGGACGGCCTTCATCGTCCAATTCAACATCTATGAAATCTCCAAACCCGCCACAACGGACGTTACCACAATCATCGGTGGAGTCCAGAGGGTCGTCAGGAGCATTCACTGCTACTGATGTGATGAGAGGATTGTCTGCGAACGCATCGGTCATGACCGACATGTAGCCGGACCAGCCGCCGTTATCCACGCTTTCCCCGATGTATCCTACAACAACGCGCCCTTCATCTCCGGCAAAAATCGTCGGGAAGCCCGTTTCGGTTACTTCTGGGGGTGCAACCATCATTGGTTCAGACCAAGTATCTCCTTGGTCCCTTGAATATGCCATCCAAGGCATCTGGTCTACGCTAATCCAGGATGCAAAAAGATTTCCTGCTTCATCGGTTGCAACAGCGACTTCGTGACTGTGCCATCCGTCCTGCATGGGGACATCTGTAGTAATGGTGTGTTCAGTCCATGAATAGCCTCCGTCAATGCTCCGATATACAGCAGGACCATCACAAGATGGGTTGCCTCGGTAAATTGCACCATCGTTGGAACCTGCAAGGTGCCCGTGCAATCCTGAACACTGAGCAGTATCTGTTGGATATCCTGGGCGCTGGATGTCCCATGTGTGGGCCCCATCAAGTGATCGTGAGCATTGGGGGCCAGCTGCTGAACTTCCAGTGTTGATACAAAATACATAGATGGTGTCGTAAAATCCAATTCCATCAACATCAGGCATTGAAGCAATCGATTGGTGGTCTTGTGGGCTGTAGTAGCCTTCCGCAGAGAATGGTATGGACCATGTGTTACCGTCATCATCAGAATATTCTACGAACATGGCAGTGAGCGCATGCATGTCAAATTTGACGATTCGGTCTGTCCACTTGTCAACGTAAATGTATGGATCGTTGGATGATGGGACTTGCCCGACCTCAATTGGTAATATCGGATTGAAAGGGCCCATATTGTTCCATGTCTGACCCTGATCCATTGAAGTGTAAACCATGGTTCCAGAGCCTGCCCCTCCAAAGGATGAATAGTGGATTCCACCGGTCGAAGTAACACCAATGGTGGGTTCAAAGGTAGTATCACCAATACCGTAGTAGGTCCCTAAAGCGGGGTATGGCGTTGAATTACCGGTTAGGTTATCAAAGCCAATAGAAGCATTCGTTGCGTTAACACCGCCAGGGTAATGATACCAGGTAGTCATACTTGGAAGCGAATCAAAAGGAGTTGGTTCCTCAATGGATTTATTCTCCTCCTCCTCGCCAAAGCAACCCGACAAGGAGAGGGTTACCACCATGAGAGAGAGAAACAATGCTCTTGCTTGCATAGTAAAGCCGAATCGTCATTGGGATAATGACCTTCCGCATGGACTGATATCAAACCAGTGGTGAAAGTTCACCATTTTCCAAGAGAAGACTGGGGCCTTTAGCGAGGTAATATACCGAACCGCGCCCGTCCCGAGAGTCCTCCGCAGTGGAATTTCCGCCGGTAGCGCAATCGCCCGTACATCCATCTGCAAATGCGACATACACCCTTCCTTCGCGGTCAATGTGTAAATCATTGAAATCCAGCAGATTCCGATTTGAACCCCCAATATCCCTGCAATCCCCTGAATTCAAACAAATTGAACCGATTTGAACGGGGTCATCGGTTACCCGGTAGGTGTGGAAAATCGGTTCATCATCCAACGCATTCAAGCTGTATGTGATGTAAAGGTGGTAGGTAGCATTGTTTGGAGCATAGTGTGCATTCCCGTCCCAGGGGCTTCCATCAAGATTGGATTGATTCAACATCTCGGAATTCTCACTACCCAGGTAGGTTACAGCGATTCGTCCTGGGTCGCCAGCATCGGTTTGGGGGAACACCGTGGAAATCACCTGGTTTGGAGAGATACGAATACTCTCTTGTTCCCAACTTTCTCCCGAATCAGTTGACCTTGACATGTAGATCCCTTCGTCTCCGCCCGTCCAAATATGGTAGGCATTGGAATCGGTATCGGTTGAAACTTCAGAATTTTTCCTGGGGTTTGGGGTTCCAACATCTTGGCCCATTGATTGCTCAAACCAAGAATATCCATTATCATGCGAAACGATAACCGTTGGGGTTTCGACTCTTGGGGTCACGTATACGGTCCCGTCTGGGGCCGTTGAAATCGCCCCGTGTAAACCGCCGTTCGCTGTGGCCAGACCAATAATCTGACCGCCCGTCTCAAATGTAGCACCGCCGTCAAAACTTGTGAAACAGAAGATTCCTGCAAGTTTATTGTAACAATAATACACGGCTGTTTCATAAAAGTTCGAGGTAAATTGTCCCAATGCCCCATAGCCGGAACTTGTCCAAGGCCCGCTTGCTAGTTTGATGTGGTCATTGATTGGAGTAGTCCCAGAGTCATGTGGATTGCCGAGCCAAGACTCCCCATCGTCATCGCTCCAGCAGATCCATGATGTTTCCAAACCGATCATTTGGACATTGAAAACTCGATCTGTAATCGGGTCAACCCAACCGTATGGGTCGCTGGTTGTTGGAGAGCATTGAATCGGATCTTGAGTTTCTTCCCACGCACCACCTCCATCGCAGGACCTCATCACTTTCTCCATAGCAATGAAAAAGATGCAACCGCTTGAAGTGATACCGATGCTGGGCTCCTTTCCGGTTTCACCAACATCACTGAACATGAACTCCAGGTCCAAAAGTGCGTCTGACACAGGCTGTCCGTTTTTGTCGGTAACAAAGGTTCGTTTGTCCTCTTCCTCGATTTCCACGACAACTGCTTCTTCAATTTCTTCTCCGAAACAACCGGACAACGAAACCGTCGCTACAAGGAGTGCGAGAAGGAATGCCTTAACCTGCATGTCTATCGCCAATCTCTCGTCCAATAATGACCTTCCGCATAAAAGTCAAGACAAAAGAGGGCGGATGTGAAGTGTTAAAGATTGATTGCTCGTTGGTAAATGGCCTCATAGGCCTCTGCATTGTGCTCGTAAGTATACATACTCAACACTCGCTCTCGGCCCAACTCTGCTTGATTCTGTCGTGCTTCGGGAACGTTAAGAGATTCAATCACACTTTGAGCCAGATCAGCGGGGTCGCCGCAAGCGAAAAGCCCACCAACCGTAGAGTCAATCATCTCCGTCAGTGGAGGTTGGTTGACTGTCACGACTGGTGTTCCACTTGCGAGCGCCTCGAGAGGGATGAGGCCTTGACCTTCATAATAAGAGGGATAGATGACCAAATCTGCTGAACGGAAATGCAACGCAAGGCGATCAAAACTCATTCCAGGCTGAATTGAAACTGCATGACCGATACCCAAGCGTTTAGCTTGCCGCATCAGCGTCTTACGCATGTGGCCTCTTCCGATGACAACCAATTTTGCCCCAGGATGGACTTTGAGAATTTCAGGCATGGCTCGCAACAGGGTTCGATGGCCCTTACGAGCGACTAATCTTCCAACGGCAAGCAAAAGAGGAGTTTCTGTATCTGCCCTGCCAATAAGGGCCGCTTCATCATCAGCGCCATACTTGGTCCGGATGGCCTCATAGGCCAGTTGGTCTTCTTCATCATCATGATTCACTGGCCGGAACACTTTGTGGTCAACGCCATAGAGGACTGTTTCGCAATCCCAATCCTCTGGAGGTTGGTACCATTGCTCAAATTCATTTTTGGTTGATTCGGAAATTGCTACGCTAATGGTCGAACCTGTAATCCCGGCTTGTTCGTACTTCGCGTAATGCTTTGCAGTAAGAAGAATGGCCAAATCATTAGGATTCTTCCAAGTTGCTGATTCGTTATGGCGTGCAGCAAGTTTCATTCCCTCACGTTCACCAATCCAACTCCCATTAAGGGCTGAAACGACGGGGCCAATGTTCTCTTCAACCCATTCATACTCTCGCTCGTTCCAACTCACCAGCGGAAGAAGTGTATGGACAACATCTACCGGCTTTTCCAAATGAAGCCTGCGTAGCGAAGTAAGCGCATGTTTTCCATATGAGCGGGTAAAGGCCATGGGTGCTTTGAGCCAAGGCACATGAAGGACGCTGACTCCAGGTTGCTTAGGTGTACGCTTTTGGTGGGTCCTAGTGATAACGGTGACGTCATGACCTCGCTGAGCGAGATGACCAGCCAGGTGGAATACAACCGAGCCAATACCCCCCCAACGAGGAGGATATTCGCCTGAGACCATGGCGATGTGCATCAAGATAACCAAGACCAACGGGCATTTGAATGTCATTGAAGATGTGCCTGCTTCTGTTGAGAATAAAGCCAAACCTTTCAAGTCCACCCAAACGGTGGGGACATCATGCCCGATGTGTTACCCGTGACCGTGACAGTTATCCTCCCTACCCGGAACGAGGAAGAAGCGCTAGGACCAACTATTGATGCAATCCCCCGTGGATGGTGTAAGGATTTGGAAATCATGATTGTGGATGGGAACTCATCCGACCGAACTCGTGAAATTGCCCTTGAAAAAGAAATTCGCGTCCATCTCGAAGGCCGGAAAGGTTACGGACGCGCATACAGAACTGGATTTGATGTTGCATCAAACGACATCATCGTCACCATGGACGCAGATTGCACCTACCCTGCTGAACTTGTTCCTGAACTCGTCAAGCGACTCATTGATGATGATTTGGAATTCATTACTTGTGACCGCTTATCAATGGCCGAGGACGGGTCCATGTCTGGACTTCACGGATTTGGAAATTGGGTGCTTTCGTTTACTGCACGCCTCTTGTTTGGATACGGGATTAAAGATTCTCAATCCGGAATGTGGGTTTTTAAGAAATCTATTTTCGAAGATGAAAAACTTCGCCCAACCAATGATGGCATGCCTCTAAGTGAGGAAATGAAAATCATCACACGCCGACATCTTGGAAAGAAGAAAGCTGTTGAAATCTCAGTCCCATACCGCCCACGTGTCGGTGATGCTGAAATCCACACCTGGGGAGACGGATGGAAGAACTTGAAGTTCCTCTTTTCTCGCAGAGTTGGTCTAAACAAGACCTTGACTCCATGGGGTGGCCGTGATGAAAACCCAGATTCAACCAAAGGCGACCTTCCTGAACAGAAGAAGTGAACCTCAAAGTAAACCGTCTAGGTCACTCTGAACTTCTTCAGTACCGTCCATGATGTTCTCTTCTAACGGACGTTGCTCAACTTCAGCAGTCTTTTCCGGCGCTCTAAATGCATCCCAAGAAGCGATGAGGTCAATATCTGATAAGGCCCGACGACGGCGCATAGCGATAAATGCCAGCAAACCAAATCCACCAAAGAGGCCAGTAGCACCTAGGGCGAAAAACAGGATTCGCTGATCGTCTTCAGATTCTTCAACGGTTAACGTACTCGTAAAGATGTCAATATTGGCGTTTTGCCCCTCACCGTCACGTGCAACTAATTTCAAACTTGGACTCCCTGTTTCTTCAGGGCGCCATTCGAGGATTCCTTCCCAGACACCGTCCCCGTCATCATCGGTAAGATTGATTTCCCATTGCTGAATGTTGTGTGTCAAATTTGCTCGTACGTCCTTTGTAGTGCCGTCGGCATCATCAAGTCGAATTGAAATATTGAGTTGAGACAGTTCCCCCGCAACAAAGGTGGTTTCACTGAGAACCAACGAGTCTCTGTCAAATGAAGGAAGGCTGGATTGAATCGTTATGTTCACGTGCTCTTCGAGCCAGTTCCCTTGAGAGTCCTCAACGTAAAGTGAGAGATGGTACTCCCCCGGCATCAAGTTTGTAATTTCATCAATTGAACTCGTTGAGATAACTTCAGGGAGACTCATTCCATCCGACCAGCGGCGCCATTCTCGTACGACCAGGTCATTGTCCGCATCAAACGAGGCTTCTTCCAGTATCACAACGCCTCCAGGAGCGATGGACTGCCGATTTTCGGGCGAGATGAGCACCATTGTTGGGCCAGATTCATTGATGGTGAGCGTGAAGGTTTCATCCCGGGACATTCCGGTATCATCAGTTAATGTCACGGTGAGAATATGATTGCCTGCACGCAAGGTCAAAGCGTGGCTTTCACTTGGTAATATATCAACGAGAATTGGGTCGTCCTCAAGTGAAGTTCGTAGTGTTAAAACAAAACTATCATTGTCGTAATCTATGCTTTGCGATGCGTCAAACATCAGAATAGCAGAAGAGGAGTGGCTTGAACCATCAATGGGACTCAGCAAACCGAGAACTGGAGCAGAAGGAACAATCTCTAAACTTATTGTTGAGATGACAGGTTCATGGATTCCATCATCCAAACTCAATGTAATGGTGTGGGTCCCGGTACTCAATCGTGATTCAAACATCAACCAATCTTCACCTTCAGGAGTGAGACGACCATCAAGGTCACTCGTCCATGTAACCACCAAAAACTCTGAGCCGCCATAAGGTGAGAACGGAGCACAATGCCATGTTCCTTCTTCTGGGAAGGTGTCGCATGCTGCATCGAAATCCCCTGAGCCGTTCGCTGAGAACTCAATTAATTCAGAGGAATCGAACGTTGTCAACGAAGGTGAGGCGATCATGGCGATTGGAAACGAGTTGTCAACCGTCACCAAAACGGATGATGATGCACTTTGATTGACATGTTCAGCTTGGTCATCAGTAACTTCCATTGTGATCGTGTGGACTCCCCGAGAAAGATATCCTGACCAAGTTGTTGAGCCATTCGTGAGTTCAGCCAACACACCATCAAGGCTGGAACGGTAGGTCACGACCATGTCATCACCTTCTGGGTCTGAAGTCGCGCTTCCTTCCAATGTGACCAATTGTTCACTTTCGTTTCCTTGACGCTGAACCTCAAATATTGGTTCAGGTATTTCATTGAACAGAATCACGTCCACGGTATATGTCGCATTGTTGCCTACGGCATCAAAAGCCATGACCGTCAACGAGGCAGACGCTGGCGGGTCCTCGGTGGTATAATCGAAGGTGTACGTGAGTTCCTCGGGACACACCCACTGGTTGCCCCAACCGGCGCCTTCGCCGTTGAAATCGATGACGCATGCGAAATCATCACCTTCTGGATCAAATGTGCCCGTGGTGTTGATGACCACGGTCCCGGTTTGCGGCATGATGAGTTCACTCCACGGATTCAAAGAGGGTTCAAAGTCAACGACAAGAATTGGAGCGAGATTCACCAATTCAATGGTCCGAACCTCGGATACACAATGACCTGCATCATCGCAGATTTCAAGTGTGATGAGGTGAATCCCATCGGATAATTGGCACCCCATATTCAGATAATTTGTATTGACTGTGAATGGAACTCCATTGGTCATATCTTGTTGAGTAATCCCCTGCCCGTTGCCATGCCCCTGTCCGGTACATGACGCCACAATATCACCATCGAGGTCACTGCTCCATGTGAACGTGAGTTCATCATCATCAAGGTCCCAAGAATCGCTTGCGTTGAACATCACTTCGCCTTGAGAGGGATAAATCGTTTCATCCAGAGGCGAGGTCCACATCAAGAACGGGGCTTGATTGTCAAGGGGTAGTAAACAATTCACAAACCTATTCTGGTCGAGTGTTGCGCTGGTTGAATTCGTGATGCTATCGTAGCCGCATTGAACGGTGACAGTGTTGAAGGAAGATGCTCCTGAGGAAGTCCACTGTTGCCCTATGAAATCCGATAGGAAAACATAGCCTAAATCGTTCGTATACTCTTGTACTGATGGCTCATAGTCTGTGAATGTTGCATCAACGTTTGCGTTTGGAACACCGTTTGTGAAGTTGTTTACAACCCATATGGTGAGGTCCCAGGCAACATCAACGGTCGCTGTTCCTGAAAAGGAAGCCAAGTTCAAATCAACATTAATGGGCTGATGAAGATGGAGGTCGGAAGTGTCATCAAGTTGAATCATTGTCGTACCTAATTCATCTTCAAGGTTTGACCAATTCACTTGACTGTTGATCAGTTGGACAAAACCAAAACATGATGATGTGATGGTATTTCCTTGGCCACCAAGGTTGGGATGATTAGTTAATTTGACGCAGGAGGTTCCTGAAAATTCGCTGTCGGAAATTGTTGATGCAAAGTTTCCATTATTGTCACCACTCCAATTTAAGCCAGTATGGTTTCCAACCATAGACAACCCCTCGATGTGGGCTGCTGTTCGCAACAGTTCAACGGCTGGCTGCCCTGGGCTTTCTGCACCAATGCTCGCTTGGAGAATGTTGATGCGTCCACTAGCACCTGCAGGCATAGTGTCCTCATTATTGACGCTGAGCGCGGGAACATCTGCGCTGTTCCCGTAGAGTGTGAGGCCCTCAAGCCACAAGTCAACTGAGTTTTCAGCCAAAATACCGGCTCCGGTAGACCCTGATACCGTACAGTTCCTGCAACGAACATCACCTGATTCTGATTCCATATCGTTGGATTCATCATAATACAAGCCCGCTTGGTTTTGCGGCAATGGATTACTTGTTGCATCTCCGCCGTTATTTGCTGCAGTGAGGTTTTCAAATGTCACATATCTTGCATTTAGAACATGTGCACCGGACTGTCCGTTGTCGTTGAGTTCCAGTTCATTGACCACCACAGTGGCTCTATCAATCAACAACCCCTGCTGTGAATTATTGTGTAAGTTCCAATCAAATCCTTGCATGGCCCCTCCTGAGGTTGAAGAGATGCCTGGTCCAACTGAGCCCGTAATTTCCATTTCCTCAAAGTGAGGTGCGAAAAACGACGACCTGACAGCAAGTCCAGCTTCATGAGGTCCTTGACCCGGGTCTCCTGAATCTCGTATCGTCAGGTTTCGGAAGGTGGTGGTATCATCGACGAAGTACAAACGCACACCAACGGTTGTTGAATCTTCAATGAGGGTGTTGTCAAACCACGCACCGGTGGCGTTGACTTCAAGTGCTGCAAAACCAATGTTCGCTGTTGTTGCTCCGCTCGTTCCCGTCCCACGAATGGTTAGGTTTGTGAAATCGGCGGTCTCATAATTGGTATAATTGGTGTGATTGTTTTTGTCAACATAGACGCCGCGGTACATTGAATTTGTAATCGTTGCATCGCGGACAACTGCACGAGTATAGCCTCCGTCGTCAATATGACGAATGACCATGCCTGTATCTGATTTGTCAATAGAGACGTTTGTGAGAAGAGGTTGGCTGTCTTCAACCCAAACCCCAGCAGCCATAGCCCAACTTGACCCTGAACAATTGTCAATGGTAATCCCCTGTACAAGTCCGCCTGATGCGCCCCAAATGTTCACTCCCCGTGTCAAAACATCACTGAAGACTGCGCGTGTAACAATTGGGGTAGAGCCTGCGCCGATTGAAAGACCAATACCATAACGCCAGTCACCTTGAAAGGCCAATTCTCGTCCGGCTTGATCGATGAATAAATCTGTGATTCTTGGAGCAGCGTTGTTGAACATGTCAACGCCCACTCGGTCTGGATTGGCCACAGTCAAATTTTCAATAACGGGATTTGAACTGTAAATCGTCATTCCGTAAATGGAATCCTCAATCGTTAAATTTTGGATAAAGGAACCGCGTCCTGAGGAGGAAGCATTGAATTGAATGCCTTCGTGGTCTGAAAGTCCGCTCGCTTCGAGGGTTACAGGACAACTTTGAGTCCCCTGTACGGTGAGGCGACCGTCGACAATAATGCGCACTCCCCCGCCCATCTGGACCACTGTACAGGCCTGAATGACCAATTCATCCGAAACAGGGACGGTGTAGGTGGCTGAGAGGACCTTAGTGCCCGACCAGGTGACTTGAGCCCGAGCTCCAGTATTCTGAACCATGGGGTCAACTGATTCAGATTCATTGAGGGGATGAATTGCTGTCAACAACGGTAAAAGGAAGAGAAGTGTGACAAAAATTACCCGCGAACCACTACGAGAAGACGCTGTCATATCTCGGAATCACCTGCAATACCCTTTCAATGGTTCGCTGCTATGTATCGGAAGAGGAAACGCACTAAGAGGAAGCCATAAATCCCGACTTTCATTCCAACATACATGCCTGAGGCTTTTATTCTGTTCAAAACTGAACCTACCCATGAGCGTGAAGTGTACCTCGCACTTACCGGACACGGGGATGTCGCAGAGGTTCATGCACTCTACGGCGAGTTTGATCTCTTGGTGCGCATTACTGCACCCAATTCCAAACGGCTTTCTGACCTCGTGATGAATACATTTCGTAAGATAACAGGCGTCAAAGAAACACAAACGCTGATCGCAGTTGAAGGATGAGTGATGAAATGGCTATTGGATTCGTATTGATTACCACCCTCCCCGGCGAAGAGAACAACGTCCGTACTGCGCTTGATAACATCGCTTTAGTGACCAACAGATGGATGCTGTTTGGCGAATACGATATCATCGCTCGTGTTCAGGCCGATGAAGAATATGCACTTACCCGATGCATTGTTGAGGACATCCGCTCTCTTAGCGGCATTGCTGACACAAAGACATTGATTGGAGCAGAACTCTAATCACAACAAACGATGCATTCGTTTGACAAGTTTACGGCTGGCTGAATGACAACCTGCTGAACGGAAGCAACGACTTGCTTCTCGCATTGACATAAGAGCTTGGTTCGGTGACAATTTTGAATGCAAATACCACCATCGCCCAGCATAGCGCTGTTGAGCTACTCCTTTGGATTGAAGTGTGTCGGGTTGTGGAACATCTGCAAACACGGATTGTGCTCTCTGTGAATCATGAATCCATAGAAATTCAGCAAGAGTCAATCCTAAAGCGGCCTTGTGAAAATCGGTTGGTTGCAGTTGGATGACAGCTTCTGCTTCTGCAATTAGTTCTTCAAGACTACCAGAAGAATGGAAACGGAAGGATGCCTTTAGTTTGAGCAGTCGAACGAAGGGGTCATGCTCATCACTGATGGAAGCGAGTGCATCACGAAGTTCGTTTGCTCGTTGGGAATCTCCCTCAAACAAAGACACTGCATGTTGAATCATCGATAGACTCACCATCATCGCAGTGCGATATTCTTGCCGTTGAGGGAGTTTGACGTCTTGAAGAAGAGAATGAATTGAGGAAGACACTGTATCTGATGGTTCGTCAAACAAACGGTCTTCGAGTTGTTGTACCGCTGCAGAGAGCAAGGTGCGCGCAGCCTCCACATCGTTGGCTTGAGCGAGAACGGCATTCAACAATAGTTTAGATTCTGTCTCATTGCCCTCAAGAAGTGCTTTTTGATACGCCAATTCGCTTCGGAGACTTTCGTCCGATAGCGAATCAAGATGAATCTGAGCTTGGTCGGTTTCATGACGGTGGAGGGCGACTTTACCCGCCCAATAGTGAAGCATCTCATCATCTGGTTTTTGTTCAACCGCACGGTTTAGAATGACGGCGATCGCAGCGCCTTGGGCAGGAAGGAGACGTTCAACTTGACGTTCAATTTGTGGATGAAAGTCGGGGTCATCAAGGGCGAGTTGATGGTACAGGCGAAGAATTTGTGAATCCGGAGTGTCTTCACACATGAGCCAGTGGTTCAGGGATTGTTGATGGAGTTCTTTGAGCCGGTCTGAGGAGAACATTGTCCGACGAACATTTCGGACCAAGTGTTGAATCTCAAGTTTCGTGTTATCATGTTCCCACCGCAAGAGGGCATGCACATCCAAATCTGCGATTTCATCTTGATGAGGGACCTCTTTTGAGGCAAGTGGCCTGGGGAAGAGAACAAAGTGGTCCAAGGCAGCCAACTCCTCGTCCCCAAGGTTTTGCAGAATCGTTTGCTCAACAAAATTCTGAATGTCTTCTCCAGCCTCTGGAAGCGGTGTTCCTTCCGAGTATAACTGCAGAGCCATTGGATGGCCACCCAGGGCTTTTGCAACCGAAAGGCGGTGTTCCAAGTCCAAATGCTCTCCCAACAATTGAGTGGCATCTTCAGGGTCAAGAGCGGGCAATTGTCGGTATTCACAATCAATATTGAACGGGAGCGGGGTTCGGCCAACAAGAAGAAGTGTCGTTGAGTTGTCACATTGGAATGTTGCGATCATGTCTTTAATTTTCGATGCGTGCCTTTGTGAAATCAAATGGACATCATCAATCACAAACATTTGCTTCTTATCTGAGGCCTCCAGAAGCGATGCCAATGCCTCTGTATCGTGTGGAAGTGGGTTGACGGTTGGAAACCATTGTTGAATAATATCTCTCAAGTCAGAGAACTCATTGACGACTGCTGAATGAGTGGACGTGCCTTCAACTGAGGCACGGCCCGTAAGGGCTTGCGCCACGGTTGTCTTTCCGATCCCCGATAAGCCTCCAAGAAAAACGGGCTCATGATGGCCAAAAAGAGATTCCAAATCCAGAAGTGTGTCCTTACGACCAATGAGTTCGGTTGATGGATGGTTTTGCTTGTTTTCGTCTTCTCCCTTCTCAACTTCAGCAATTTCAGGGTGTTCAAGCAGCCATAAACGACCTTTTTCAGAGGCGTGGTAAACCTGCCGTCGGCGAGAACCTCCCCCGATGACGTGAGCAATACGAACGGCAATCAATTGTTCAGATTCCAATAAACTGAGAGGTCGGTTCAACCCCGAGCGTACAACGCCCATCGCTTCGGCAAGGCCTGGGAGGGACAGGTCACGAGGAACATCCCAGGCTTGATCCAAGGCCTCTGGAAAGGTACCGAGGTATCGGAGCAACTTCTCCTGCGAACGACTAAGCATATCTCTTCCATAATGCACTTCCTGCTTCTCCTTCATCAATCATCCCATTGGTTGCGTGAACCCTTCTCTTCACGGGGTTGCCCTTTTGAGCCACCGTCTCTAAGGCATCTCTATGCCCGTCGACCTCAGTTCGGCTAACCTCCCCAAGGAGGCGGGTGTTTATTTGTTCAAAACCGCAGAGGGAAGGGTCCTCTATGTCGGAAAAGCAACGCGTCTTAACGAACGAATACGGTCGTATTTCGCATCCAATCCAGACCGACAAATGATTCCAGAACTCGTCACAAAAGCCGACGATATCGAGTGTATCGTGACCCAGACACCCCAAGCCGCCCTCATCCTCGAAAGACAATTAATTCGAGAGCATATGCCGCGTTACAATTCAATGCTCAAGGACGGCAAATCATTCCCCTACCTCGTCCTGACCAATCATGAGTTCCCACGCATCATGTACACGCGTTATCCTCCAAAGAATTCCGAGCAATGGGGCCCCTTCCCAAATGCTGGGGCTGCAAAACAGGTCATGCAGTTATTACGACGACAGTTTGGAATTCGTGACTGCAAGGAACTGCTCCCCCAAGGATGCCTTTCCATGCATATTGGATTGTGTGCGGGTCCTTGTGTCTCGCCTGAAGGCTACAACGAAAACGTCAGGAACGTCCGCCAAATTCTGAACGGAAACGCTGCCTCTCTAACCGACGAACTGGTTGCTTCTATGGAGGATGCTTCCGCTCGTGAAGCCTTTGAGGAAGCGGCAAGATACAGAGATACCATTCGGGCCGTGCGGGCCACAACCAGTCAACATGTCGTCTCAAGCAAAGTCTACCGTGATTGCGACGCCATTGGCCTTGCTACCCAAGGAGAGTTGGCTGCTGTTGTTGTATTGCATGCAGACGAAGGCATGGTCCAAGGTCAAGAAGCCTGGCCGGTGGTCTATGGAGGCGATATTGGTGAAACGATTTCCATGTTTATTTCAGAACATTATACTCACCGAAGGCCACCAAGACTTCTCTTGAGCCCCGTGCCTATCTTTGATGGACTTCAATCGTGGTTAAATCAACGAAGAGGAAGTTTGGTAGAGGTTCGTACACCTCAACGAGGTGACCTTGAAAATTTGGCCACACTTGCTCGCCAGAATGCTGAAATCCAACTTCAACGGATGGCAACAAAAACAAGTGGCTCCCTTGAGCAACGAGCTGCAGATGATGGAGCGGCGGTATTAGGATTGGACCAATTAAATCACGTCGTTTGTTTTGACATGGCTCAACTTCTTGGTAGTGAACGGGTTGGTGCAAGTGTCGTTATGAGAAATGGACGGCCTGCCAAAGATGAATATCGTAAATACGTGGTCAAAGGCGACGCTATCGACGATTTACGGATGATGAAAGAAGTGGTAGTAAGATGGGCGAAGCGACAAGAAGAATGGCCTGACCTTCTTCTCATCGACGGTGGAGAAACTCACCTCAGCACGATCAAAAAGGCACTAGAAGAGCACGGTTGGGCTGGACGCTTTCCTTTAGCAGCCTTGGCCAAACGTGAAGAAACCATTTATCGGGACGGCCATGAGCCATTGGTTCTTGACCGGCAAGGAAGGGTAATGGTCCATGCGAGAGACGAAGCCCACCGCTTTGTCAATACGTTTCATCGCAAACGGCGAAGTCGAAACCGGTTGGCAGACCCGCTTGAAACCGTTGAAGGGTTGGGTGCCAAAAAGTTGCAAACTCTTCTTCGCCATTTTGGAGGAAGAAAAGGCATCGAACACGCTGCCGTCAACGAATTACTTACCGTGCCCGGCATTGGCCCATCATTGGCTCAACGAATCTACGATTCGCTGCACTGAGCGTCAGTAATCGTCTATTGAAGCCATGTCCTCTATGGACTCACCATGCCGAAGTCCTGGACTGGAAAACCCTACGAGGTCAGAAAATTCACTGTCTCCAAGTTGAGCCTTGTTGATGTTGTTTTCTCGCTGCTTCAAACGATTCTTTTTGGCCTTCTTCTTTCTGCGACGACGTCGTATAAACAGGACCAAAAGAAGAATTACGATGGTTGGATAAATCCAGAATTGAAGTAAGAAATACATCCAACTGACATGTATTGTATATGAAATATCATCGCTAAATGTACCTGGTGGGATCAGGTAAGTTACGGTTTGGCGGCCCCCATCTTCTGTCACTTTGAGATTACCTGATGTTGAATTCCAATCCTGAATTTCAACTCCCCAAGGGAGTGTAAAAGATATCGGCCCCGACATTTCAATGCCATAATCATCCTCAACGGTCGTATTGACAGCCGGAGTGCTAAATTCTTGAGGATAACTGATGCCCTTCATGTTGAACATAGAGTTGGTGATTCCAGAGGTAAGGGCATTAGCTGCCCATTCCATCGGTTGAACAAATGAGGTCGTCAAGGCATCTGCGACAACGCTTATACCGACTCCTAAAAGGGGATTATTATCGTCAGTTCCTATTTCATCTGTATTAACATCCAGTCCAATTGTGAACGTAACTCTTGGTATTGTAACCTTCAGCGTAATGGGTTCTTCGTCAGAAATAGTTTCATCAGGAGCCTCGATTCCGGATATTTTAGTTTTCAATTCAAAACCACTTAAATCCATTTTCTCTATACTCTCATTTGATTCAATCTCGGTTCCTATTTTATGAATCTGGTCTGTTATGGTTTCTCCGAAAAGTTCGGTGAAGTCTTTCATTCCCTGCCGTGTAGCCGTCATCGTGATCTCTTCGTCATCAAGCGGAACTGTTGTCTCCAGAGGCTCGTCCATCCTACTGGACAGGTCAATGATGAGGCGAATCAGGTCTGATGGAATTGCTTCCATGGTAACTTTGGTCTTTTCATCTTGTGGGAGGTCATCAAGAGGGATTCCTATTCTGTAAATACTGAGTTCGGCATCCAAGGCAAAGGTGAAACTAACGGATTGACTCCATTCGTTCAAACTGAATTTCTCCCAATCCATGTCAATTTTACTACTAATGCATGTGGTTTGATTTGCATAACAAAGAACATCACCTTCATCGTTCTTGATTTCACTTTCCCACGAATAGGAAGGGCCTGTTCCAGTAAACGAAACATCTGTGCTCTGAGTTCCTTCAATCGTTTTTGTCAAGATGATTTTCGAACTACCATCCATGGTTGTGATCCAAGAAGGGACAAGGATTTCAACGGTTAGTTCAGATGGCGGAAGACCATCTGGTATAATGTCGTCGAGGTAACTTGAGTCGAGAACAGTTTCAAGTGTGATTCCTGAGTTCATCAAACGCTCCAAATCGTTTTGCTGCACCCCACCAAGGAAGTCATCTACCATTGCATTGGAGTTGTATTCCTTGAGAATGCTAATCAAGCTCATGTTCTGAATCGGTGCACTTGTTGTTTGAAGGTAAACAGGATATGTTGCATCCATTGCAACCGAACCTTCGAGGCAATAATTCAACTCTTGACCTGATAAAACAGGTTCTGAGCAACCTGCAGAGTGGGTGTAATTAAGCCCTCCAGGCTGTTCGAAATTCCCGGTTCCATCCGATTCAGAAACCCATTCAAGGTCACTCATTGTGATGTCTCCCACACCTGCTACCGTAGAACCAATTCCCTCCACAATATCCCCAATCGGAAATTGGTCGGTAAACTGTGTAAGGTCAACAATGCCGTTATGGTATGCGAGACGTATTCCATCGGAAGTAATCAATGGAATACTGGCATCCGATGAAACTTCAAACATGTTAATCCCCCAATCGGAGAGCGTGGCTTCATCCAGATAATACAAGCCTGCTACAAAATCAATCGTGGCCGCATTTTCATCCCGTAAATCCAAAACAAGGTTCAGGTCAAGGGCTTTTGTTCCTTCAGCCACCCAAACCGTAGGGGTTTGTGATGAGTTGCGATGGCCCATTTTCAGGTCAACTGTTTGAAGCAAATCAGTGTCCACTTCTTGAGCAGTGAGGTGGTTCATGGACCATTCTGCAGCCCAATAACTAGGAGGTCCATTACGGGCAACAAGCGACCCGTTATCGTCAACTGACAAGACCGTAGAGTAGGCTGGGGGATTGATGATGAAGTCTGCTTTGTGACCCGGTTGTGTCGTCAACTCAAACCCGGTGTTAATGTCTGCACCCATGGTCAAAAGCCCCTTGTAGGTGCGCTCAAGGTCTAAATTTTCATTGCCGGCGAGATTGAAATTCGAGGAGATCAATTCTACAGAAGCTACCGCTGTAAAGCACAAAGGGGGTTCAAACACGTTGTCTTGACTGGCCCCTTCAGCGGCAGAGTCGGTTGCTTCATCAGTTGAACATTGCGTGACCGTGCCTGCATTGGTGTATTGATTCACATAATTTGTACTCAAGCTCGTCACGGTTCCAAACCCGCTGGTAAGAGCTTCTTCGATGGCATTATTAACTTCGTTTTTCAGTTTTTGACCCACCGTTGGAGTTCCACTTCCACCAGTTTCTGTGTTAAACATTTCACGAATTAAATCAGCAGGTGCTCCGTCATTAGAATCAAGTCCATCGGTATTTTCAAGAGTGTTCCCTATGATTGTTCCTGAACCAAGCCCAAGCGAATCTCGCTCGAATTCACGAACAGCCCAGGTGAGTTCAAGTTCGATGGTTTGGGTTGAAACCAAATCAAAAACATACATTCCTTCTACCCAATCCTGCCGATTAGGAGTCATATCCTCTGCGTGGTCGTATTCGTCACACTCACCACCAAGAGAACTGCAGGATTGCATACCAGCAGCACTCGCAAGAGGGGCCCAAATCTGAAGGAAAAGAAATCCGACAAGAAGAGTTGGAATGAGCGGATTGGAGCGATTCTTCCCGAAGATTAGTTCCGACATCGTACCGGCTAAGAACGGGAACTTGAAAGGAGTTCCCCTCATGCCCCTACCATGAACCATGAGGAAAGCGGTCATCCGTTCCTTGCTGTTCATCGGATTCTAGGAGAGCGTATTCATGCTCTGCTCAAATCGAATGAAGTCTTACATCCACATATCTCTCCGGTTGAACATGAAAAGGATTTCATTGCTTTCCCTCTTCGTTCAGTGGAGTTCTCGGAACTCTTGAAGAACGAGATTTCAGCCATAACAAATCAACCTCTGCGGCTGATAAAACACACCCCCCACATGATGGAAAAGGTTGACCCACACACCCGAATTCAAGAGGTTGTGAGAAATTGGCTGAAGCATCTGGCTTCTAACGAAGCCTTAGCAAACCAGCAAGCATTCTTGGATACACTTCCCAATAAATGGGAGCGCCTTGGAGAACTTATTCTCTTTCCCTCGGGTAGTTTCGGTCAAAACATTTGGACGGAAACCTCTAACGAAGAACGATATGAACTTTGGCGTGCCGTTGCTTCCGCCCTGAATGTAACAAGTGTTGGCATCCAATCACCTGTTGCCAAGGATACCGTTCGTTCATCCCAGGCTGTTCTTCTTCTCGGCAGTTCATATGTGAACTTCATTGACCATGGAATTCACTATGAGTTTGATGCGTGCAAAGTCATGTTTTCTTCCGGCAATGTCACAGAACGTCGACGAATAGGTGCAATGGACATGAATGGAGAAACCATCGTTGATGCTTATGCAGGAATTGGATACTACTCCTTCCCTATGCTCATCAATGCGGGTGCAAATCATGTGCATGCGTGCGAAATGAATCCACCATCCATCGATGGTTTGCTTCGCGGAGCGGAAGCGAACGGCATTGCTGACAAGATTACCGTTTATCAGGGAGATAATCAGGTCTCACTCCCACAACTCAAAGGAATCGCTGACCGCTGTCATCTTGGCTTAATTCCATCATCAGAAGCCGTTTGGGGGATGTCCCTACAAGCTCTCAAGACAACGGGGGGATGGTTACATGTCCACATGAATGTGAAAGAAGAAGAAATTGAGGATTGGAAAGACAGTGCAATTAACCAATTTCAATCCCTAAGTGATGCTATGGAGCTTGGGTTTTCAATTCGAGGCGACCATCTTGAACGCGTTAAATGGTATGCCCCTCATGTCCGTCACGTAGTATTTGATGTTGAATGTCGACCTAAGGAATCATGACCATCCAGTTGTTGTGTTATAGCTTGAGTTCAATGTTGCATTCCATATCTCTCCGATCATGGTTTGATTCGTTCGCTTTCCAATTTCGGTTTGGAAAATATACCCTTGTTCGTTGACAAAAGCGACGTGGGGGATTGACATAACACCCATTTCAGTCGCAAACTCCGGCATGAGCATGAACGGTCGTTCAATGGACCGATTGAGATTGGATTCTGTAGTTTCGTGCCACGCACTCATGTTGGAAAATTCCGGATCATCATCTTGGGAAAAAACCATCATTTGGCCATTCGGAATCACGTGGTCGTAAGCATCGAGGGTGGCTTCACAATGTGAACACCATGGTGCTGAGAAATAAGCGATGTACGCTCCTTGTGACATCATCGTTCGGTTAAATTGAGTACTATTATGGGCAGTTGCCGTCCATTCGGGTACACCTTGTGCTTCTGCAATAGGTGGTTCATCCATCGCATTCTCACGTTGCTCTAAAACTGGTTCAGAAGAGATACAACCAGAGAGAAGCAGGCAAAGTACCAAGCCTAGAGTGAACCGATTTGAGAATTCCATAAGATCACGGCCCGTCATCAACAAGTTCTGCATCAATAATAACAGCATCTTTGTACATATTTAAAGGATTATCACTGCGCCCGCGATAGACAAAAAATGGAATCGCAGCCAATAGCAGCAAAACAAGCGGGATGGTAAGGACCTTCACAGCTGTTTCAACAATGGAATTGCTCTCAACTTCATCCGCAGGAGGGTTCTGAATTGTGCCGTCTGGGTCTGCAACTCCAATCATTTGCATCGAGTTGATTTTTGCTTGATAAAGGGGCCTTCCAGCAGAGGAAAACGGATTGTCAACATCGGTTCCTGTCGGTTCATCTGATGTTGGAGTCTCAGCAATTGCTCGGATGTGTGTCATTCCGTCCCGGACGATTCCGAAGGTAGCATAGCCTTCGTCATCTCGGTTTTCAGGGTCTAAATTGTGGGCCTCTGTTTCAGCGATGTACCATTGTGCGTCTGCTGAATCTGGTTCTTGGCCACGAGCCATTCCAAGGGCACCATCTACGTGAGAAAGGTTGTCGTTGAGTTCAAGGGGAATGGTCTCGCCTGTACCCCCGCTCCCACAGGATGGGTTTGTAGCAGGATAGGCGCCGACGGTTTTGCATGTGGGGTCACCCGACTGAGTTACAAAATCATTGATGACCCGGTGGAAAAAGATACCATCATACAATCCCGATTCAACATGGGAAATCATGTTATCCGTTGTAATGGGAGCCCACTGTTCAAACAATTCAATGATGATGGTCCCCTCGGTTTGTCCCGATAAATGTCCTTCTTGATAGGTCACTTGAAGTTTGATGATAGCATTTCCTTTGTACGAATCCATCATCGGTGAATCTTCTGTCTCAGGGCGGTCCTCCCATTGCGTTGGGTCAAGGCCGTTACTGCGCCACAACGGTTGGGGTTGTTGCGCCCCTATGGTTGAGGGGAGCAAGACGGTTAGAAACAGGCTCACCATAAGGAGCGACCGTATCACCATCGGGCGAGTCATGGTTGTCCTAGGAGCATCTCCCCCATGAATCGTGCGGGTGATGAGAGAAAAGACCGCTACACACAAAAAGCAGGAGTTGTATTTCAGAGCATGGAAGAATCTTCAACCAATCTAAACACGCTCAAATACGCCAGATGGATGGTCATCCTCGTCATTATAACAACTCTCAGTCAAGCATCGACCGGTTTGTCATCAATGTACGATTACAATACTGCCTCCAGCCATGCATGGACCGCTCAAATCGGCTTGTTAGCCTGCCTCGCTTTGGTGGCGCTCGTCATCATGTCTAGGACTGATAATTCCAAGGTCAAGGGTATGTCGTTTGGATTGCTTTTCGTGTGGGTTATTCAATACGGCATGGGAGAGATGTTTGCTAAGATGCATTGGGTTTCGTTGATTCACGCGGTCCTCGCCATGGGGATTCTCCTTCATACCATGGCACTCTTGCGAGCGATTCCAAGTGTTGATGCTGACCCTACAGCGTGAAACTCCAAAGCGTCAGCCTCTTGAGACTGAACTCGTTCGTCGTAGCATGAGCGCCGTAGGGAAGGTCATCAGTGCGAGTTTGACGCTCGATGCTGACCTTATTGAAACTCCGACCTCCGAAGCGGCTCCATTTGAGCCGGTTGAAGGAAAAGGAAGGCGACAATTGAACCTCTCCGCTGGGGCGACTATAGCCATCTCTATCGTTTTCCTCATGCTCGCCATGACGCTTGGTACAAACCTCACTCAATCTGCCAAAGAAAACGGTGCGTTTTCTGGTGAGTGGTGGGAAACTCCTCTGGAACTTCGTCACACAATGGACCTCCCTATGGACACACTACGGGCCCAACTCCCCGTGAATGGAACCTATGAGGCCCTACCTTACGAGGAACATTTCATCGAAGTTGACCTGCCTGCAAGTGAACAAGACCTTGGATTTCCAGGGGACGCACTGATGCATGTCGCTCTATGGCTTCCTGACGTCCCAGAAGGCGAGAAAATTCCGGTCATCATGACCATTCATCCGTACTATGACTTCGGTGGAGAAGGGGTAGTAGGCGATGACTCCTCCCCTAACACCGTGCCTGACGGCGGTGTTGGAAAATGGGTTTACGATACCTTTGTCCCTCACGGATACGCCTTGGCTCAAGCCTCAACATTTGGAACAGGGCAATCAACACACTGCCAAGATGTGAAAGGCTTGGGGGAACAAACTGGAATACAAGCCGTTGTCGACTGGCTCGGTGAGCAGGAGTGGTCCAATGGTAATGTAGGCTTGATGGGCAAATCATATGCTGGAACAACCAACTGGGAAGCTGCACAACAACCATCAGAACATCTGAAGACGATCGTACCTATTTCCGGTTCTATCGGAGTGCAAGAAATGTTCTATCGTAACGGCTCCTCAGAATCCAGAGCCATGCTCTACGACGCTCTATACGAGGGTGCAACAACTGACGGGACAACCGATGACATGCGCATGTGCAGCGACGACCTCATCGGCCCTCTAAACCCGTTTTCCACATGGGCCGGAGCAGAATTTGGCGGGGCTGAATGGAACGATTACTGGGACGAACGACGCCACCTTCCAGATGTTCTTGAGAACTATCGAGGAAGTGTGTATTTGGTATGGGGACTTCAAGATTGGAACGTTGACCCGTATCATGCCTTCCCCACGTATCAGCTGCTTCGGGATGCCGGAATCAATGCCCGAGCAATTTCAGGCCAGTGGGCACACAATTACCCAGACCAGCCAGACCGACACAGCGAACTATCGTCTGGCTACGGGAGAGAAGCATACCCCAACATGAGCAGAATGGATTGGGCAGTCGAACTCTTTGCTTGGTTCAACTACTATCTCAAGGATATCGGAGAGGAACCTGAACCTATGGTGCAAATCCAAACAAATGATGGGAAATGGCACGTTGAGGAAACTTGGCCACCAGAAGACATGACGTGGTGGCCCGTAACGCTGGACACCGCCGACGGATCGGGAGGTACGGTCAATGCCAACAATCAACGTTCGTTCCAACTCGAGCCTTTTGAAGAAGCGATTCACATCTCTGGAATGCCTACACTCCACCTCTCTGTTGATACACTAGCGTGCCAGGGTGGCCAAATCTTTGCAACCATGTACGGAGACGGCCTGCGACTTGGCCATGCAACAATGGATGTTCGTTATCGTGACGGAGGCTATGAAGCAAAAACTGCTCTACCGTTCCAAACCTATACGATGCTCATGGAATTCAACCCCATGGACGTCGTATTGACTGCGGGCTCACAACTTGAAATCGTCCTTACCGAGAGCGGAGAAGACTACCTTCCTAGCCCGTGCGCAACTATTGGGCTAAATGTGAACTTTGATTCGTCTTCAACCCTCAGTCTGCCATTGATTGACCGGCCGGTGGACGATGAACGGTGGTTCTTTGCTCCACCATGGTGGGAACAGCAGCCAATTCCAGAATGAGGGAACCTTATGCGAGTTCTCGCGTTTGAAGACATCTATGACATGGAAGCCATGTTTGTATCTGCAGGAATTGACTTGAGCGGTGTGACATTTCAACAACGTTGGGATTCCAGTGATGCTCTTGAACACATTGAATCCTTCAGTCCAGACGTGCTGCTTCTTGACCATTTTATGGCCCCACTCAGTGGTTATGAGGTTTTAGAAAAACTCCTTGAATCTCAAGTCATGAGACCGGATATCATCGTTGCAATGTCGAGTGAATCCTCTAAAAATCAAGCAATGGTTGAACTCGGTGCGAATTATGGAACAGTCAAATTCAATGTGACACAACTGGGCATTTGGCCCGGTCACTCTTCGTAAGGTTGCCAGTCAGCCTGGCCTTCTTCTCGATACCACCAGTAGCCATCTTCATCCTCAAACCATTCAACACCGTTTTCGTCGATGGAATAATTTTCATCACCTTCGTCTTCGTATTCTTCTTCAACAACTTCCTCAACTTCTTCGGCGGCAGTGGGGTTCGCCATTCCCGATTCTTCGGCAATACGGCGCTTAGCATCGTCAACATCTGATTCGGCACCTCCAAACACACGGTTTGTTGTTCGAATCTCTGCTTGGTGATCACCTTGACGTATAGCATTGTCAGACTCTTGATAGAAATCATCGGTCATTTTTTCACGAAATTCATCAAACTCTTCTTTTCCAAAACTTCCGGTGAATTCGTCACCCTTGGATTTCATGAGGTCGTCCAGATCAATCCGCTTCCCCATCTCAAGTTCGGGTGCATTTGGTACGTCGCCTGCATAAAATGCATCCTCTTCAGTCCCTAGTTTCCCGAATACACGGCCTTCTGGGTCGGCTTCTTCAATGGCTTCGATAAGCAGATCATGCTCTTCTTCATCAATTTCCTCAGCTTCGAAAAGGTCGCCTGCTTGGTCGACCAGTGCTTCGAGATGTGAAGCGAGTTCTTCTTCTTCCTCGCTGTACTGTTCAGTCAGTTTGTCGACCTGTTTCAACAGCTTTTCGTAAGGGCTACCGGTGATTGCCCCGAGAAACCGCCCGAATCCACCCTTCTTCTTCGCCATGGCTTATCCTTGACATTACCCTTTTTCAAAGATTGTCCTCGTCGGACCCTTGATGATGAACTTCTCCTTGGGCAGTTCATGGTGGAGGAATGGTTAGGGGCATTGATGATGTCTTACAACCGGGATTCTTACGAGCAGCGTAGCGGTTACATGGCTCAAGTTCATGTCCCAGGACATGTATTTCAGTCGCTCGTTTGGTGGGCCTTACAGGCGCTTCCAGACGAAATTCTTGTTGGGATCGACATTGACCCGAATCAACCCCATAAACCTCAAGTCGATGAGTATTTTTCAGGTGATGAAGTTCATAGAAATTTGTTCCAAGGGCAGGGCTACGTCATCAGTGAAGCACACATTGTAAATCGGGGAGATTCTTACTCAGTCCATCATCTTCCAGAGGATTGGACGGACGACATGTTCTCGAGTGAGCGGGGCTCAAGAGCGGGACGATTTACACATTGGCTCCACACACATCCAAACGCACCAGCGATTCCAAGTGGACCCGATGCAGATGCTGCGCAAGAAACCAGTGGAATTGACATGATTTTGGGATTGAGGTTTTCTCCTGAAGGCCCTCTTCCATGGTTTGATGATGTTGAGGGAACTCGTCGCTCAATGAAAGCAGTAGGCAAAGAAAACGTCCCCCGAAAACGTTCATTCTTCGCACGCCATCGCCTACCTATTCTTGGAAAAGCCCCAAGTGGTCATAGCATCCATGAAATTCAACTCATTGGATTTCATAAATCAGGACATGGCGTCAACATTGTGTTCGTAGATGAACAGGGATGGCCCTACGGATGGGATATGGGAACGGAAGGATTGGAAACTGTCCAAGGATGAGCCAGGTTAGGCATCTTCTAGAATCGCATGCAATTCAAGCAAGCGGTCAGGATTGACTCCGAGGTCGCCCTGCCCGAGCCGTGATTGAGAGTGGAGTTCAAATTCTGTCCCGCCAGTACTCAGTTGGCGCAATTGAACAACGACGTCGTCGGGAAACCTCCAAAATGGAGTAATAGCTACTGCATGGATATAGTACTCCTCGCCATCTACGGACTCTTCAACAAGTATTCGGAGGTCGTGTTCCACAACCCAATCTGTAAGAGCGGCAAGGGATGTGTTCAGTTCAACATTGTTTGTTGTGTTAAGCGCCACATCCATTCGGAAGGTGTCTCCTCCACCTAAGTGAGCGCAATTTTGACTGTTCGATTCACACGAAGGCATGGTTGCAAAGGGTACATCGGGAGCCGCTCCGAGAATCCATGCCTGCACCAAGAGAAGAGGAGAAAGCAAAGCGAAAACAATCAACGCATTACGTTTGATTTTTGATGCGGATTCAATGTCTTCTTCAGGCTCCAATGGGCAACCCTCCCGGACTCCATTTTCGGTACCTGTAATATTCGGCCATGCACGCTTCTTCATCAGATTCATCGACGAATGAAACCATCCCTGATGCAACGCCACTCGTTACGGGTTCATTCCGCAGTCGCCATGAAAGCAGGTCCTCTTGTTTTGCATCTTTACCTTGGCGCAACCAATGGTCCACATTCCACTGACGGGCAGCGTCCCACTGAACTTGAGCCCGCTGCATGAGGTCACTCCATTCACAACCCTCACCCGTAATTGCATTCCATGCATCAAGCATGATGTGGTCGGGCGTAGCGCCTTTTGCAAAGGCACACAAAATCATAGAATCACGAATCACAATGCTGTGCTGGCTGATGACAAGTTCACCCATGAGGTCAACTGCAGAGCGATTTGGAAGTCCTGTTGGATCCTTGTAATTCGCACGCATGTGATTGGCCCCAACGTTAGACGTCATGTACGCCATGGCATTTCCACGCTTCCCACGTGGATCCCAAGCCGGCAAATCTAGCCCTTTGCAGTGAGCGGTTAGGCGTGTGGTTGGATGGCCAGTTTCATTCTCCATCCACTCACTCATACCGACAGCACCCGCAGTGAGTGTTCCAAAGAGCGTCCCATCCCCTGGAGTTGCATGAGCCAAGAGATGAAGAGCTAATGGCGGTAATTCTGGAATACCAAACCGCCATGGAACAACATCTCCCTCCTTGAACGAACCGAAATCAAATGGTGCATGGAAATGGTCAGCCCAGGAGTCATGCAGCCATCCTCGTTCTGTTGCCTCGCATACAAATGAGAGCGCAGCACCAGAGGAAATGGTATCCATACCCAGCCGGTTGCACGCATCGTTTCCATCCATCACATCAAGACTAGAACCGATGCCAAGATTGGAACCCAACATCGCCAAGGTTTCGTATTCAGGCCGGTCAACACGATTCATATGAACCGGTCGGCCGCGGAATTTCTTCCCGTCAATGACCGGACGGTCAGCAGCCTCACAAGCAATAGGACATGGGGCACAGCATCCTGATTGTTTGGCGTTGGGCAATGATTCGTGCCAGTGTTCACCTGAGAGTTCATGAGTTGATAGTTTGGTTTGAATTGGAACTGGAGTTGCTCCCTTTCGAACTGCCTCTGCCGTTTGGCCACCTTTGCCTCCTCCTGCTTTGAGCGTAGAGAGGTCGGGCATTTGTGCGTCTGTTGATGCGTAATTTGCGGTTGGCATTCGCCCGTTCTCAGCAGCATAGAGTGGGCCTCGACTTGTCCCAAAACTGTAGAATGGGTCCCCCGACTTCCTGCGCAAACCCATTTCACTCCGCTGCTTTTTGACAGCATCGCCAAGGGAAAAATCGTTTGAATACCGGACCATGGATGAAGATTCAGAACTTGCTTTGATAGTAACGGCTTTGAGACGTTTGAATCCGAATGAAGCGCCCGTTCCTCCGCGCCCTGCCGCACGCCTTCCAGCGGTCAAAGGGGACGCAATGCGAATTCCGTTTTCACCCGCAGGACCGATAGAAAGGCATTCGCCGAGTTCATCAAGATGTTTCTCAACTTCCCAGGTGGAAAGCCCCAGCAACGGTTCTGCATCATGGAGGTCGAGCTTGCTCGTCATTGATTTCAAGGCGCACCCAGCGTTCGCTTGCACCAGTGATAAAGAGACCGTCCCATCCTGCTTTTCGCAGGTCATGACCAATGTTGCCTCCGATGTAAGTGTCAATATAACACTCGGTTAAGGGAGACCGAGTGACGACCACAGCGCGCCCTGAGGACCCAATCTTGGAAGCTTGGTAAGGGCCCGTCATGAACAAAAGTGGGGTCGTCGGGTGCGATGCAGCATCCATTTTTCCAGTTACAGGATGAATCTGTTTTGTCGCAGAAACGTAGTCAGTTGTATCCCATTCAACAAGAAGTTTGGTGGCAAGTGCCTTGCCTCCCATCGACGAAAGACACCATTCGTGTGGAATGATTCGCTCTTCACAAGTTCCTTTGGTCAAATCAACCCAAAGCACGCGCCCGGGAAAACCATCGAACCTCCAAGACTGTGCCATGATGAGAACTTATCTCGGACTCCTAAAAAGACTCCACTTCATTTTAGGGAAGTTGGAGGCCATCACGATTGGTTTTCAACAGCAATCAACAGAGTGTTAGATTCTACAGGAACACCCCAGTACATATCGTCGTATGGTGTCAGGATGCACATAATTGTAGAACCGTTGGCGAGGTTTGCGCCGTAGGTGGTCGTGTTTGCCACATATGTTCCGTTGACAAACCATTCAACGGTTGAGTTATCAGTATCCATTTTGCCCGTCATAAAACACATAGTTGAGCGAATACACCGAAGGTGTAGTCGAATTGTTTACAGAGAGAGTGACATTGCTCGCCGATGGCGTTTGGTTGTCCCATTCCACTTGCGTGATGACAATTCCACTGGGCATGTAAATCGAAAACGGGCTGTTTCCGCCGGGGAGCAAACTCGCAATGCTGTCGTTTCCTCCTCCAAGGGCGAGCGTGAAGCCGTTCCAAACAGCAAGGTGGGCTTCAGTAAAGACGTCCCCCGGGACTGGATCACCGTAAACGCTCATGTTGGCCCCGAATGTGGAAGAACCAAGATTGCTCATTGTGGGGACCCCAGGGTGGCTCCAAAGATACCCCGTTGGGGCATCTTCAACAATTCCTGTAGGCATGTAAACGGCAAAGGGACTTGCCCCGCCTGGGAGCAAATCTGCAATACTGTCGTTTCCTCCACCTGGGAACATCCCACCAAATCCGTTCCAAACAGCAAGGTGTTGCTCAGTAAATACATCACCTGCGACAGGGTCTCCAAAGACACTCATGTTCGTATTGAACGTGGTAGCACCCAGGTAAGCCATGGTGTCGATTCCAGATTGAGTCCACAAATAACCTGTAGGTCTGTGGTCTACGATTCCTGCAGGCATGTAAATTGAGAAGGGACTGTTTCCCCCTTGGAGCAAACTTTCGATGGAATCGTTCCCACCGCCAGGGAATGTTGCTCCAAAGCCGTTCCAAATTGCAAGATGCTGCTCAGTGAACTCGTCTCCTGCGAGAGGGTCTCCAAAAACACTCATGTTTGTATTAAAGGTCGTAGCGCCGAGATACGCCATTGTATCAATTCCAGGCTGGGTCCATACGAACCCGGAGTGATTGCCGTCCGAAGTAGCTGAATTGAGGAGACTTTGGACCCAAGCGTCCATATCTTCCTGCCACCAATTTGGAGAGATGTCCAATACTTCTGCACAATCAAGATTAGCTTGACTCATAGGGTCATAACCTGAATCGTTACCATTTCCGTCCACGTAATACGATACTCGGATGCAGTCAACAGTGGCCTTATCGTCTCCCGGGTAAGAGAAATTACTTCCGTAGTAATCCTGGAAGCCATAGCCAAACATCATGAGGAAAACAACTGTAAGTGTTGCAAGATAAGGTTTGAACGCATAGCCTCCTGCAACGAAGGTTCGTGATGGAAGTTCTTTGAAGACATTGTGATTTGATACAGATTCTACAGCATTTACTGTTTCTAGATTGGTTTCACTAGCGTCCGAACCAAGTGCTCCAAATGTGATTGAATCCGGTTTTACTTCACTATCATTCATTGCTTGGGATGGCACCAACAGCCCCTCTCCTTCCTCAGGGTTATGGTACAACACATCTTCTAGGCGTTCTGTTTCCTGGTCGTAGCGTTCCATTTGATGAACCACAATACGCTTTGTAATCTCCTCTTTCGTCCCCGTGGATGACAAGTCATACTCTTCGGCAATGGCGACTAATTCGTTCTTTTTGAGACTCATGAGTTCTTTTTCGGTACGCATCACCAAATCACCCCTGCTAGAAGTTTGATGACAAAGGGAATTCCAATCATAAGATTGACTCCCCAAATCATGCTACGCTCATTACCGGGCCAGGCCCATGAGACAGTTTTCATTTCCTCATCGGGCTCCAAGGCATCGATGAGATAACGCTCCCATCCCGTTGCAAGAACAAGACCACAGAGAACGGCGAGAACGATATCTGGAACCGGAATGATGACTTCCAGTAACGTTGTGAACACTGCGGTAATCGCCACCATCACACCGAGAGAAACGATGCGGAGAACCTTTCTGTCACGATCTGTCTCAATGGTAATGAGCCCAAACTTAACTGCGTGCAATAAAGCGATGGTCGGATAAATCAGATGAAAACTGAACCCATCGCTGAGAGCAGTAATTATTTCGGCATTTGAATCAAGCGGATTTTCCGCCATATCCCAAGTTGCATAGCCGGTTACAAATGCCCAATGACGGAAAATTATGAGGGCCCAAATAAAGAGTATGTACCCTGAAAAAACAGTTGCAAGACTGACTGGGTGCTTTTTCCTGAGGCATTGAACGATATGGTAAGTGCAGCCTACAGCAAATGACAGCATCATGAACGAAAATACACCCAATACAAAGGTCATTTCAGCCAAGGTCACCATGGCGTAATTGTATCCAGATGTTGCTGCAGAATAGTTGACCGTTGGGAAGGTCCACCAAGCATTGGCCGACCCATCAAGAAATCCAATGGAGCGAAATATCATGTTGTCCATGACCACAGCAATTGTTCCTAAGGCGAAGTATCCGGAACGGCGCAAAGCCAGAGCCTCTTCGCTCTTGTCTTCAAGAGGTGGTGGGAAGAGTAGAAACCTCAATCCGACGGTGAAACACACCAAACAAGCAAGTAAAATCATACAAAAAAGCAGCAGTGAATTGTAAAACGGATCTGCATCGGCGCTAACCGCTGAACGGTCGATGTAGGTAATCAAGACAACAATGAAACCAACAGCACCAATTTGCCAACCATTTCTCAAGAATGGAATCGGAACTAAGAGCATCAAAAAGAGATGGATATAATAGAAATTCATTGATGATGAATAAGCAGAAAGTTCAACAATCAATCCACTCACATCGGGGTTGTCAATTCCTACAGAAGGGACGAGCTCCTGCAAACGACGAAGAATGAAGTATAACAAAAGCCAAATTACCAGGGCGGCACCTAACTTTCGGTCCCATGTTCGTTTGTCATCAAGAGCACGAAGGTGAAAGTATGAGATGAAGAGAAGAATGAAGATGCTAAGAATCAATCCGATGTCATCCAGTAAGTCAAGACCTTCCGCCATGAAATTAAATAATTCCAACGAGTTATAATATTTTTAACCTCAAAGTAACAATCTTGAGGGTTCTACCCCTTTTACTCATTCGTGAACCAAATTAAAATCGCTTTGGCGTATAACGAAATCAACACTGAAAACTGAATCATCTGCGGAGAAGAGGCCGCTCTCAATTCACTCTGGTGGAATCGGAGGTGCGTATCCACCAGCAACTGCTTCTTTGACAATGGTCATATCTGAATCGACCATCATTTGAACCAATTCTTCAAACGACGTACCAGGAACCCAGCCAAGTTCTTTTTCGGCAAGGGAAGGGTCCCCAATCAACAAATCAACTTCTGCTGGACGGAAGAACTTGGGATTGGTACGGACACGAACATTGCCATCTTGGTCAGTAGCGATGGTGTCAACACCTTCTCCAGACCAGGTTAGACTCATCCCGACGTGTGAAAAGGCAAGGGTAATCATATCACGAACGCTGTGAGTTCGGCCTGTAGCAACGACATAATCTCCTGGCTTATCTTGTTGGAGCATCCGCCATTGCATCTCGACGTAGTCTCCAGCGAATCCCCAGTCACGCTTTGCATCAACGTTTCCTATCCAAAGGCATTCATCAAATCCTTGGGAAATTCGGGCTGCGGTCATGGTCACTTTACGAGTAACAAATTCCAATCCACGTCGTGGACTTTCGTGATTGAAGAGGATTCCAGTACAAGCGAACATATCGTAAGATTCACGGTAGTTCCGAGTGATCTCAAAGGCGAACACCTTTGCGCATCCATACGGAGAACGTGGATGGAATGGAGTCAACTCTGTTTGGGGAACATCACGAACTTTACCGTATTGTTCAGACGAGCCAGCCTGGTAAAAACGGCAGCTTGGAGCATGCTTCCGGATGGCTTCAAGACAGCGTAGCGCCCCAAGGCCAGTGATATCAGCGGTCATCATTGGAGAACGCCATGATTCTGGAACAAAGGACATTGCTCCGAGGTTGTAGAATTCATCTGGTTGTGTTTGAGCAACTGCATTGTCAATGGAATTCTGGTCGGCCAGATCTCCGTTCAAGAGATGAAAGTTTTCGTGCTCCATCAGGTGATTGATGAGGCTTCGTCCAGAGGTGGGTTGAGAAACTCGGCGAACCAAACCATGGACTATGTATCCTTTGTCAAGAAGCAATTCGGCCAAATAAGACCCGTCTTGTCCTGTGAGGCCTGTTATCATGGCAGTCTTTCCGCTCATAACTCACCGTGAGCGCCTCCCTTTTTCAATCGTCGCGTCCAAGTCAAGGTAGAAACAACGGCAAACCACCTCAAATGTGGGTGGATTTGAAAGGGGAGGTGAGGGTACCTCAAATTCATGGCTAAGTCCAACCATGAGGGAGCAGCACCGCTGCGAGTTCTCATTGTTCGGGGTTCCTTTGCAAGTTTAGGCGGGGCGGAACGGGAATTGCTCCAACTCATGAGGGCAACATATGGAAGATGGACGCTTGGATTGGCTACGCTGAAAATGACCGATGATGCTGAAACGCTGCTTGGAACTGCCAACGTCCCAGTATTTCACCCTGCGACCAGTATTACTTGGCATACTGGCGCCCTATCGGAAGTCTCGGCTCGCTTAAGCCGAGAAGCGGAAAAGGCCTGGGCTACCGTTGAGATCCCGTGGGAAAACTATGACGCAGTGCATCTTTCTGTGTGTAAGGGAACGCTGGAACTCTTGCCGCACATACCCCCTCACCTTCCAATCCACTATCATTGCCTTGAGCCTCCGAGATGGTTGTATGAGGATGTCCTTCACCGCCAACTCAACGGGAAACTAAAACGCCCGCTTTGGTTGACGAAACTTTTGTTCACAAGGCAACGCCGACGGGATAGAGCCTATGTTCGCCAGCTTTTTGCTCGTCCGAAGTCATCAATTTCTGGAAATTCAATGTGGATCCAACGAAGAATAAAATCTGTCTACGGATTATCGTCAGACCCGACCAAAGAAAATGGGGAACCTCCCAAAAGGGACGCAAAGGGTAGGCCTCTAGAAGCAACCCATCTCATGCATGTTATTGATATGAAGCAATGGCCATTAGAACCAGATTCTGAAGAAGAAAAGGAAGTATCAGGAATCAACCTCACTGAAATGCCATATGTGGTGACAATCGGACAAATTTCGCATGTGAAAGGGACTTGGGAGACATTGCAATCCCTCGTAGGAACAGGCTTGGAACTGGTTCAAGTCGGAGGCGGAACTGATGAAGACCGAGCCACATTAATTCAGGAAGGAAAACGAATTGGAGTGCCCGTCCATTGCATGCCGCGACTGTCTCAACCTGCATTGTGTGGATTGATTCGGGGTGCAAAAGCGATGGTCAGTCATGCGCATCACGAACCGTTTGGATTGACTCCAATTGAGGCAATGGCGGTGGGTACCCCTGCATTAATGGTAGATGAAGGCGGATTTCAATGCACGATGACACCCGTTGAGTCTGGAAGACTTTTGCGAAGGGATGATGAAGAGGCTTGGAACAATGCTTACGCTTCATTAGAGGACGAATCCCTACGCAAGCAGTGGGCAAAATCTGGGCGGCCGTATGTCGAAGAGAATTTCACACTCCCAGTTCAAATTGCGGCATTAGAGCAGATGTTAACTCGATGATGATTTCTTCATAAAGCGTGACGGGATTTATTTCTCATGAACGCTGAACCCCCCGTGAAAAAACTGCTTGTCGTCGGAGCCGGTGGCATCGGTGCAAGTCTTTTGGAAAACCTGATTCCAGCCATCACGAGAGTCTCGCTACCCTGCTCAGTGACCATCATGGATGCTGACACCGTAGAACCAACCAATCTTGGTCATCAACGCTACAGTTTGACCGATGTTGGCCATCATAAAGTCATCCAGCTGGCTCAACGACTTAATTCAGAACATGTCAATGTTACAGGTCTTCCAGAAAATTTGAGACAAGCCAACCAACTCGACGATTTTGATTTGGTCGTGGTCTGCGTTGACAGGCCAGAGCCCCGTCGCTTGGTTCATGGTCTTGACGTCCCTTGGATTGATTTGCGATGTTCTGGAGATGGTTGGGTCGCCCTCACATCTCAAAGCTCGCAAAGTTTGGTCCAAAAGATGACACCTGACCATGAGCCGAAGAGTTGCCAGGTTGATGGGGCATTGGACTCTGGAAACCTAGAGTTTGGATTTGCTGTCGCAGCAGCCATTGGTTCACAATGGGCCATGCAAGAATTGCGAGGAAAGCCTTCCCCGACTCAAACTATGGGTAGCATCACCTACGGTGCTCTTTCATTTCCAGAGGTGATAGCATGATGATTGAACTCCCAGAATTTGTCAACACTGGTTTGGATGAAGCCACGTGGGATGAAGCCTGTCTCGCAGCAAGTGAACGCCAGGTTGGAAATCCTCAACTCCTTTCAGCGCAAGAAACATTGGCTGCTCACAGCCGTTGGGATGGCGTGTATATTTTGTCTGTTCTTGCAGGCTTGGAAACATCTGTTCTCATCGACGCTGAAGACTGCATCTACATCGATTGGGGAACAGCTGGCCAAGTGACCCTCCAACCCCCAGTCGGGGCAAAAAGTCCGTTCAAGTTGTGGGTCCACACTCACCCGGACTTTGCAGCGTATTGGAGCACTACCGATACCAACAGTCTATCTCTAGGCACTATGATCCTAGAGACCGCAATGGTCTTGGGCGAACCTGGCCCAAAATTCACGAGCAATTCAACGTTCAATGAACAACTAGAAGCGCCGTTCATTTCCTCCAAAGGACCCCTCTCAAATTGGACCAATGAAGAACCAACTCCCTGGCATTCGTGGTACAGGAACAAACAACATTGCAGTTGAGGTGGAAGCATGAGTGCTCGGCGACCAAAGGACGAAGAAGAATTCGTCAAGGCGCTCCTAGCCATTGAGGAGGGACGAGGGAAAAGCATCGGTGAAGTCATCGAGGAAATTACCGGCTCTGCGCCATCTGAGGAAACCATAGAAGCCGTTCGTAACCGGTTACAACTCGCTCAAGAGAACGGGGAATCCGTTGACATCGCATCAATTGTTGAGTCACTCAACAGTTTGATGTCTGAGTGGGCTTAGATTCACTCGTTGTTGTAGGTCGCCCTGCGGTTCTCAATAAGTGCAGACAGGCCTTCTAGAGCATCTTTGGTTGAGAAAATCGTATCCAACCCATCCAGTTCCATCTGTAACCCGTCTCCGAGGGAAGTTGACGCTGTGGCGTTGATGAGGTCACTAGCCATTCTCAGACCAATAGGTGCTGTAAACGACAAGCTCTTGATTTGACGCGAAACCGTTTTGTCTTCCGTTTCAAACCCTTCCGGACAAGTTCCGCTCATGAGAGCAGGCATGTTCGCATCCGAGTAGAATGAAGATGCAAATTGAGCTACTTTTGATTCAGGGTTTGACGGTCGCCCTGGATATTTGTTGGCTGGCTTTCCTTCCGAAGAAAGGGATGCTACGCAAGAATCAACGCTAGCAACGTCCACGAGGTGGGTAATCAAGCCAAGATCCTTTGCAGTTTGTGCATTCATGAAATTCCCAGCTAATACAGCCCAGCGGGCTGCGGGAATACCACATATTCGTGCGGGCCGTTGTGAACCTCCAAGTCCCGGGTAGATTCCGATGGAAGTCTCTGGGAAGCGGAATTGCGTTCTTCGGGTTCCGATTCGGTAATCGCATGCAAGAGCGAGTTCAAGTCCACCACCGAGAGCGAGGCCGGTCGTAAGAGCCACGGTTGTTTTGGAGGAGTTTTCAAGCATGTCAAGCATGGTGTGGCCGTCTGCAGTGAAATCGTAAATTTCTGGAATAGCATCTGCACGGATTTTGTCAACAAAGAATTTGACGTCAGCTCCAGCAACAAATGCCTTTCCGGCCCCATCAAGAACAATGGTATGAACGGAAGCATCTGAGTTAGCTGCTTCAACAGCCGTTGTCAGTTGCTCTACAACGGTGACATTGAGTGCATTCATGGCTTCAGGCCGGTTGATAGTTATGGTTGCGATGCCGTTTGTAACGGTTGTATCAACATATGAAAAGTCCCAACTGCTTTTGCCTTGTTGAGTAAAGAATGCAGGAACATTCCAGCCTTCTCCAGCCACATCAGCGTACTTCATGGCCATTCTATGTGCTTCTTCAACGCCGATTTTATTCATCAATTCAAAAGGTCCACGAGCCCAGCGGAGGCCAACCTTTGCACCGCGGTCAACGTCTTCCATGCTGCAAATGTCTTCATCAACGATTTGTGCTGCAACCCCAAAAACAACGCCAAGGAGACGTTCTGAAACTGCAGTATATTGGTCCTCGGAAAAGTCTGCTTCACCGGAAACGTCCCATTGAGCATTTGCTTCAATCAAATCTCTGAGGTTTTGAGCCCCAGTGTATCGAGGCGTGTTCAATTGCTCTGCGAGATAGTCGGTTGAATGCAGCGCAATAGGAGGTCCTGTGAGGTTCATCAAACCAAACGGACCGAGACCGATTCGGAAGGCTTTGCAAGCAATAGCGTCAATTTGAGCTGCCGACCCTGCACCTTCTTCCAAAAGCAAACAGGCTTCATTCAGCCACGGAACGAAGAATCTATTGACGACAAATCCTGGTCGGTCAGCACAAACGATGACAACCTTACCGAGCATCTTGCAGTACTGAACAACCTTATCGATGGTTTCTTGGCTTGAAGATTGAGCAGGAATCACTTCGACCAAGCGATTTTTCGCTGGGTGATAGAAGAAATGGAGGCCAACAAAACGGTCAGGGCGGCCAGTCGCTTCAGCAAGAGCGTTGACTGAGAGTGAAGATGTGTTTGATGCAAGGATAGTGTTTGGCCCGCACGCCTTGTCAAGCGTAGCAAATACTGCTGTCTTCACGTCAAAATCTTCGAAAACTGCTTCAATGACCAGGTCGGTATCTACTGCTGTTTTATCAACTCCGATAACGCCTGTTATGCGGCCTTGAATGTCTTCTACTTGCTGAGGGGAGAAAATTCTACGTTCGACTGCTTCGGAGAGGAAGTTGGTAATAATGGACTGGCCACGTTCAACCCATTGTGCTTCGCGGTCCACCATTTGGACATCAAATTCTTCTTGAGCACTTTTCTGGGCAATTCCCGATCCCATGTTTCCTGCGCCGACGACGGCTACACGCTGAATAGGTTGCATGTTACTGCGCAATCAAACGATGCTCATGAAGCATACGGATGGTTCACAATGACGAAATCTCGGCCCAAGCATCGCTCATATCTCGATGGAAACGCTCTGGTGATAGAAATTCAACGTGTTTGATGAGGTTCTGGTCGGGTTCGCGGTCTGCTCCGCTCCGAGCCACCCAACGGGCATGAATCTCTTGAATTGCTTCTCGCCAAGCATCTTCGTCTTCAGCATCAATGCATTGTCCATCCGGCATCAATTCGTTGTGCGCTGGTCGATTCGACGCAAGAACGGGTTGACCTGCAGCCATGGATTCAACAGGAGGGTAGCCAAACCCTTCAGCCCCCGAAGGAAACAGAAGGGCCTCAGTGTGCCATCGATAATGATTGAGTACGTTATCGCTGATGTCACCCCCAACTTGAGTCCAAGGAACACTATGCTGAGATGCATATTCGCTTGCAGCCATACCTCCATAGGGGCAGAAATCGCCGCCGATGTGATGAACCATCAATGACTGAAGAAGTTCTTCAGGTAATTTGCTTAACATTCTAATAAGGAACTTCAAACGCTTTCTTGGGTCGTGACTTCCAACTATCAAAAGGTTGCAATTCGCCGATGAAAGTCCACTTGGTGGAGAAGGCAGAGGTGAGACAGGAGCGAATTTTGCAGTATCCAACCCATAGGGGATACGATAGAGGGGTTTGTCAGGGAAATGCTTCCGACACAACGACTCCGTTGCTTGCGTGTTACAGATGATAGCGTTGGCTCGACCGATCCCTTTCATCAAACGTTTCAAATCAGAGCGCCTGTACAAAGGTGGCCGTTGCTCCCCCACTTCAATACGCTCTCCATTGAGGGAAATCGTTTCCGGGAAAAGGTGAAAGAAATCGTGGATGTAAACAACTACAGGAACAGGAGAATGCTTCGGAATCAAATGAGCCTGTTCCTGGTCAGCTACATGAATTAAGTCAAGCGAACCGGTATTGTGCAAGTTACGAACGCTTCGCCCTATTTGCTTTGGATGTCCGAACCAGCGTTTCATAATACGTCGCAATCCCGAAGCGCCTGCAGGAAGGTTGTACTCTTCTGTACCAGCACATTCCCAGTCTCTAATTTGACCTTCTTGAAGCGAAGTTCTTAGATCGTGAAAGGCACCTCCAAGCCCGGAATAGCGTGAGAGTATTCCTCCACGGACAAGCAACACGCGCCGCTTAGGGTGCGTGTCCTTGTCTTGAGCCATGAACTGGGGAAGGTGCTGGACTTCTTGAAAGAATCACCTGAAGATTTCGTCATGACGTGCATCTAGACGCAGAGCGACATTGAGTGTGGAAAAGAAATCAAGTAGTGGTGGCACCTGTGGCCATTTGAATCCCATGCCAACGCCACCGATGAAAATTCCAACCGATGCATTTGAATCTCTTCAAAATAACATCGAGAGTACACTCACCAACGGCAAAATCATTCGTTCAACCCTGGCTAATTACTCCAATCAAGGGCCCTTTAACGCAGATTGGGAAGTTGAAGCAGCAGTAGAAGCTCTTCACGTATTCGGGTCCCGATGGACCATCGAGATTCTTGCAACATTGTACATTACTGGCCCTCGCCGATTCAATGAAATGAAGAACATGCTTAGTGGTATTTCAAGCAGAACGCTTTCGGATAAGTTGCGATTTCTAACCGAGGAAGGGCTGGTCTTGCGCCTGGTTACCGAAGGACCTCCTGTCAAAGTCAATTACGAACTCAGCCAGCACGGCTTGACTTGCGGCAGACTTCTCTCGCCGCTAGTAGCACACCTCAAAGTGAAGATGGGCTCAGTTCAACCTGAATGAAGTCAAGGCTCAACTCTATTTTGCTGAACTACACTCTCGTCCTGAAGGTTGAAGGCGGTTAAGACTGCAGGCATCCCATGCTTTCCATGATACAAACACGTATCAATGCCTATTGATGCCGGTCGGCTGTTTTCCAGACACACTTCATTACGCCATACTTTTCCCCACGATAGCTCTGTGTGCCCTGGAAGGCTCACCGTTGGAGTATGACCAAACACAACAGTTCGTTCGGCATCAACAGGTTCAGGAGCCTGGTGAAATTCCTTCCTCACCCACAAGTATTCTTCTTCTGTTTGTTCATCAAGCGGAAGGTTGGGGCTGTAACCTGCATGTATCAATCGCCAGTTCTTGAGGACAATATGGAGAGGGAGAGTTTCAATCCATTTGATATCATTCTGGAGTTGTTTTTCCATGACTTGACGATCCGATGTCGTCGACGCATTGTTGAAGGCATCCAGATACGAACGAATGGTTGTATTCCCGCCGTTATTCATCCAAACTAACATGTCTATGTTTGGATTTTCCAGTTGCTCAAATGAGAAATTTTCTGCCATCATAGCCTCGTGATTTCCTTTTACGCAGAACATCTGTTCATTTGTTCGTGCAGTGTGTATAACACCGTAAGAATTCGGGCCTCGGTCAATGAGGTCGCCCAACAAAACTACTCGGTCGTTTATTCCAAGATTCAACTGTTCAAGGAGCGAAATAAAACTTTGATAAAATCCGTGAATATCTCCGATGACCCACACGTTTGCTCCTTGGTCCAACGCTGATTGTAACTGGGATTCAATCGTTTCATTTCTCTTGTTTTTTATCATAAAATTCTACCATAAGTTAACGCTTTCAAGGGTATATTAACGGCTTATTCAAGCAGTGAAAGTGCGACTCAAAACGGCGATGGTTTAAGGGAGGAGAAGACCAACCTCAGCGTATGCCTCTCCTCTCCCAATGGGTGCGTCAGCGACCATGGCTAGCTGCTGGTTTGGCTGGAGCGGCCAGCAGTGTTACCGGGCTGGCTGGAGGTGTGGCTGCAGCAGCAGGTGCCGTTGGCGCTATGACAATGGGGGGAATCCGAACCAAAGCAACCCACCATGAGCACCCGTTGCGGCGAAGAATCCTTTCCACCTTAGAGGCACATCCCGGCTTGTGCTACCGTGAATTACAAACTGCAATGAATACCGCCAATGGAACATTGAGACACCATCTTGACGTTCTCCAAACTCATAAATCAGTCACAATTCTTCCAGTCAACGGCCGAACATGCTATTTTGCAGGAGCACCAAGTCAAGTTGAAGTTCTCCGAAGCACAGTGATCGGAGAAGAAAGAATGGCCCAAAGTCTCCCGATTGGGCTTTCGCTCGTACAACGCTTAATTTTGGAAAACATTGATCGTGAGGGCGTCCCCAGATCACAAGCAGAACTTGCCCGACGTCTCGGAAGAACTCGGGCTACCGTGCACAGTGCTGTAAAGGTACTACGACGACGTGGTATTTTGCGAGATGACCGCATTGAACTCATGCCACATATTGACCTTGATATGTGCTGGCAACCCCATGGTAGCGTGGATTACGAATGGAAGGACGAACGAAGGACGGCGTGACCGCTCCTCTGAACTTCTTTTGAAATCTATCGCTTGAGCGGCATTTACTGCATAGACTTCAAAGGCTTCCGCCACTGGCTTCTCTTCGGTAGCCAGAATGTTCTCGGTACGAATGGTTGAACTCCCCCTTCCCTCAACCGACCGCGAGGTTGACGCCCTCGTCGAATGGATGACTGACACTCTTTGTCTGGTTCGAAAGCGAGGAGATGCTATGGCCGATAATGGCAGAGCTGGCCCGGTTCACCGACTGTTGCGAGACCATTTGTTTGGTCAACCCAATACCGCTTGGGACGCTCAAATGCTAGCTGATGAACTCGCCTTAATGCCTGCCTCCCTCAATCATCACCTGACACGGCTTGTAGAAAGCGGAATTGTAGGCTACACCAATGAAGGAAAGGGATGGCGCCGTTATTTCCTTAGAGGCGGTTCATTGAGCAATGCTGTTGCGTTTTTCCAGCAAAATTGCTCTCTTATCCTCACCCAGAGAATGGCCGCATTGGAACCGTATTGGAAACGAACAGGTGAACCGATGGAAGTGGAACTGCCCGAACCCGAACATGCTCCCTTCATGCTTGGCTTAACCGACCACAGGCCAATACCCAACGATTCCAACGGAACTGTCCTTTCCCATTGGATGAATGATTTGGGGATGCTTGGTGAGCGCCCCGGCCAAGAAATTACTGCAGATTCGTTATCCGTTCGCTTGATGACGACACTATTGGAACGAGACCTCCCTCTTTCTCTTGATGAAGCAGTTGAATCCCATGGAGGACAAAAGGCTCGCATTGGGCGGATTTTAGACCGGTTCAGAGCGTCTGGCATGGTTGAGAGAGTTGCCCGTACAGACCGACTAAGCGTCGCGTTATGGACCGCAATGACCACACAATATCAGCGACGAGGTGAAGATTGGATGTTGAAAAAAGGGGGATTTCAGCGTTTGCTTAGCAATAAACAGCAAAACACCCTCCTCCAATCCTTGAACAAGGAAACTCTCAATGTGGATGATGTTGGAACACATTTGGAATCCATGGAAGCCCGGGACCAGATGTTACTCCTAAACCTTCTCGGCGGTCGCCTTCCGATGGGATATCGCCTCTCAGGCCCCTCGCCTCAAGCCCTCCAGCGACGTGTTCAGGAGCGTATGGACCGTGTGCTCCGGAGAATGGTCCGAGTCGCCAACTTACTCGATGAAGCCCTTGAAACCTCAAGGGATGAGGGAAATGCTTGAAACAATTTCAATTGAGCCAAAACCATGACCGAGCACATCCAACCCGCCCCAGGGCCTTGGGATGGTGATGCTCGTCCTCTTTTTCTAGCTCCAATGTCGGGAGTGTCGGATTTGCCGTTCCGGTTGCTATCAAAGGAATGTGGTGCGGATGTAACCATCACGGAATTTACGAACTCAACTGCGCTAACCCGAGAAGCGGCGACATCATGGCGTCGCATGGAAACGCATGATGCCGAAGTCCCGTTCATTCCTCAAATCTTTGGAGGCGACCCGGGAGACATGGCTACTGCAGCTGAAATGCTTGCACCGAGTGCTGACATCATCGACCTAAATTTTGGTTGCCCTGCACCAAAAGTAACCAATATTTGTGCTGGAGCTGCCCTCATGGGTGAACCAGAACGTCTGGTTGGGATGGTCAATGATATCGTTCAACGTGTAGATACACCAGTGACCGCTAAAATGCGACTTGGAACCGGTAGTGGTCAAAACAACGCTACTGAAATTTGTAAGCGCTTGGAAGAGGTGGGCGCACAACGACTCTGCATCCACGGACGAACCCTGCGCCAGAGATATACCGGTGTTGCAGACTGGACTTCAATCAAGCAAGCTGTAGAGGCTGTAGAGGTCCCAGTCATCGCTAATGGGGACGTTGTAGATGCCGCTTCTGCGGCTGCATGCTTGGAGCAAACAGGGGCAGCAGGACTCATGGTTGGGCGAGGTGCAATTGGACGCCCATCCGTATTTGCCGACATCAAAGTTGGCCTGGGGTGGATGAAAGAAGAGGAATTACCTTGGATTACTTCCAATGAGGAATGGTATGAGTTAGATGATGTCCAACAATCCTTTGCATCACGAAGGTGGTGCTGGGACCGTTACATCGATTTGTGTGAAGAAACGGTTGGTATTCAAGCCCGTTGGATGAAGCGGCATGCTATTGCATTCACCAAGGGTTTACCCAATGCAAAAAAAGTTAGGAACATTATGCATGAGCAAAATACACCTAGAGCAATGGCTGATGCAATTAGCATCTACTTGGCCAACGGAGTGTAATACTCAGAAGGTGGATTCCCAGTCTTCGAGGTCGTTGGACTCTGCCCATGCCTCATCAGTGGTTTCTCCACGAACCTTGAGAACTTCACGGGCGAGGAGCCAGTAAATCAAAGCGAGTGAGCGACGACCTTTGTTGTTTGCAGGAAGAGCGATATCGACGTTTCGAAGATGGTTGTTTGCATCGACGATACCTACGATAGGTAGGCCGGTAGCAACTGCTTCACGAAGGGCTTGCTGATCTGCTGCAGGGTCGGTAACGAACAAGACATCTGGTTCAAGGTAGGAACGTAGTGCCGGGTTGGTCAAAGATCCTGGGATAAATCGGCCAACAGCCGAGTGAGCTCCAACTGCTTCTGCAAATTTACGAGCGGGGCGTTGTCCATATTGGCGAGCGCTGACAATCATGATTGATGGCGCATCAAAGGTGTTCAGGAAAGCTGCAATTGAGCGAATTCGGGCGTCTGTGATGTGAATATCAAGAAGGTAAAGACCGTCTTCACGGACTCGGTCAATGAAGCGGCCCATGTCGGCACTCTTCTGTTGAGTCCCGATGTTTACGGCGCTCTCCTCATAGGCTTCGGCGGAGACTAACAAACTTCCTTCATCGGACATAATAGACCACAGTAAGCCGCCCACAGACCCCCTGTATTAAACCGCTTCGTCCCAAAAGCGTTCATGAGACTTCGGGCTTTTGGTGAAATCAACGAGGGAAAAGGTATCAAAAAGAGAACGCAGCAGGGCATCTCATGGGGGAGGGCGCTGAAGAAAAGGCAGTGGCCTACGAACCTACCGACCCGAACGCCACGGTTACCGACGAAGGGTACTGGATGGCGGAAAATGGGGAATTCTTGCCGGTTAGTGCTAGTGACTTAGAGCGTTACACCTATTGCCCTCTTTCTTGGTCGCTAGCGGCACATGGTCATGCCGGAAAAGGTGAAGAGATCGTAAAGGGTCAGGAAAGTCACAAGGCAATTCATCACATCTATTCCGAATACCAACATCTGAGAATTCAAACGAAGCGCAATTTGCTCATCTGGCAGTGGTGGTATGCCGTAGTTCTCGTGTTGGTAATTGATGCCGTGTTGTTCCGAGGATTTAGTCGTTCAAATTTTGACACTGATGAATTCTCAAAATTACTTGCAACATGGGCCCTATCTTGCCTAGTGGTAGGAATTAGCGCACTGCTTCTTCCTTGGCGACAACTTATTGGAATGGAAATCCATCAAGAATCGACCATCCACTTCAGTGCAGAGAATAAGGCTGTAGTTGAGCCTTATTTTGAACCAAAAGGCTTCGAGGGCGGATGGTTTGAAGGAGGCCGTATTGAGGTGGCATTTTTCATGGCGGCTATCGTCATGGCACTCCATTCCATGGCTCTACGCTTTGCAAGCGATAAAGAGCAGGCTGCCTACGTTTTTGCATTCATCGCCATCTGTTGGACGCTCTTGGCTTCCTTCCAACTTCAGCGAGCGCTGGTGGCCAACAGTAAATCCTTGGACATAGCAGACCAAAACAACATCACGGTCGGGACTGATGTCGCATATTCTGACGATGAATCAAGCAGTGATTTGCTCATTGACATAGAGACTGGACTCAGAGGCAGGCCAGACCAAATCGTCATTATTGACGGAGAATTTATTCCCGTGGAACAAAAAACAGGGAAGGTTCCAAAACGCCCTCATGAATCTCATTCGATGCAAGTGCTGGCCTATGCTCACCTCATTGAGACCACGACTGGGCGAACTCCTCCCTACGGCATTCTCAGGTATGGTGAAGATGATTTACATGTCATCGATTGGAATGCGAAGACAAAGAGTTCTCTCTTCGAACGGGTCAAAACCATTCAAGAAGCCATGGCCAAAGGCGGAGCATCACGAAACCACTCAAGAGAGGGAAAATGTAGAAATTGTTCACGTCGCTACGCTTGCCCTGACCCGTTAGGCTCATGACGGACATCCTGGATTGATACTCAGGAATGATTACTTTCAACCCAACTGAACAGATTCTTGAGCACAGGACCAAGGGATTTGCCTTTCTCTGAGAGCGAATATTCAACTCGAGCTGGGACTTCAGCAAACACTTCTCTAATCAGAAGATCACTGTATGCAAATTCATCAAGTCTTCGACTTAGGGTCGTTGCCGTTATTGACAATTCTCGCTTTAGTTCATTAAATCTGACAGGTTTATTACGAGTATTCATAAAATAAAGCATCTCGAAAACATAGGATTTACCAAGTAAGGTCACCAAATTTTTTTCCAGGAGATCGCAGACATACGGGTTTGACTACGAGGTGCGATTTCATAGAGGTACCTGGTAGCATCTCTACATCAATGGACGAGTATCCCCCGTGGTACTGTCAATGCTCAACGAATCATTGTTTGATTGAGTGCTTAATCGGGCTGACGCAATACCGGCTGAACAGGAATAAATGGCCTGAAGTGACCCCGATAACAACACTACAGGAGAGAGAAGCAATATACTCCAATCCCGAGACTTTCGCATGGAGATCAAAGAGTTGAGGGAAAAGGACATCTCGGCTATTTGGAAAATCAATCAACAAGGCTTACCCGGGACTGGGGAGGTGAGCCATGAAGAACTAGAGGAGTTGCTCAGATTAGCTTCATTTGCAGTTGGAATCTTTGAGCATGATGAACTTCTTGGTTTTGTGATTTGCATGCCTCCAGGAACCCAGTATGCTAGTCCGAATTATTCTTGGTTCAATGACAAATACGATTCGTTCGTTTATGTGGACCGTATTGCAGTTTCAAAGCAGCATAGAAACAAGAACATAGGGACCCTCCTGTACGACTTCGTTGTTGAGATAGCCATGAACATCAGTGCACCCGTTGCAGCAGAGGTGAGCCTGAAGCCTCCAAACCCTGGCTCGATGCGCTTTCACTCAAGATTTCTGTTTGAAGAGGTTGGAGTTCTCCATCACGATACCAAATCGGTTACGATGTTAATGCGACCAACAGATTCCTAAGACGCATATCAATACGAATCAGGAGCACTCTTCAACAAGAGGATATTGCATGCAAGTATTTGTTACAGTTACGAGAATATTGAAGTTGTCTTGAATCGTTCCAAAGGTGCTCTCTCCCCATCCGCGAGCCTTAACGTCCAGTACCCAATCACCTTCAGCAAAAGTGGGGTTTGGCGAAAGCCGTTCTTCAAGTGGCGAGGAATCCTCACTTACGTCCTGTTCCCAGGCAATGTTTCCGTCACCATCGGTTAGAGTTGCACGGACATAGCGAGTGGTATTGTCGGACGGCAGGGTATCGGAAAACGAAAAACTTGCCTTGAAGTAAATGCGAACCTCTGTCGTAGAACCGTCTACAAGGAAGGTGGAACGGTTGGTGAATTCTTCAAAACTCACAACAGTGAATGTATGAGCGACCTCAATTTTGGTATAATCAAGACTCTCATATGCCTCAGGCCTCAAATTCTCCACGGTTTCTCTTGCCGCAATTAAACTCAAGCATCCGGACATAGAGCAAAGCAGGGCTGTTAACAACAACGCCAAGACCTTACCTTGTTGCCTCATCATGCCTACCGAAGATGATGGCCCCTATCAATTCCGCGACAGAGTGTTTCCGTTGAGTTCAAGTGGATGAAGGGCAACCGGCCGATGTCTGAATGAAGCGAGCACAAGGCCGAGCCACGGCGATGACGAACCCTATGAACGCTGACAGACGCTCAACTAAACCGTGCACCGCAGGTCCCACATTCCTCCGCATCAAGAGGTAGTTCTGCGCCACAAGCTCCACATTCGGAAGTTTGTTCAGCAACATCTTTTCCTGCTTCTTCCTTCTTGCGTTGACGTGCACTTCGGCGGCGAACAGGTTTGCGTGCTTTGGAATCCTCTCGTTGCTCGTCAGCCGTCTTGGTAGAGGCCGAGAGGGGCAAATCATCATCTTCAAACGAGAAGTTTGTCGTTGCTTCAGCCACTTCATTACCAGCAAGAGCAGAGTCGGTAAGGGTCATGCCGACCGTAACCTTCTCACCGGGCAAAACACCGTCTTCACCGGTGATTTCGAACAAACGTTCTCTGATACTAGCATCTGATGCGCTTAATTCCCCATCTTCCTTAGCCAATGAACGCAATTCACCCTTGGATGCGAGAATCGCCTCAAAGTCGTGATCGGGCGATTCATCCCGGGACGACTTGAGTGTTGTAACGACTTGAGACTTGTAGGTTTCAACCTCTTCTTCAGTCATATCTTCTAGGGCAATCTCGTCAGCATAGCGGCGGTCATATGCAGCCTCAACTTCAGCTTCAGCAGCTTCGATATTTGCATCCCACTCTTCCTCGAGGTGTTCTTCATCAAATCCGAATTCTTTGACGGTCTCAGCAAAGTTTTGAGTTCCGGTAACGATTCTATCTTCGTCTTCTTCCTCTGGAAGGGCAACCGTCTCTTTGACGACTTCCTTACGTTCTTTGCGTTCTCGTTGTTCAAAGTAAGACGAAACATCTTGCTCCGCTCCACAGTATGCGCAATTGTCCAACAAGTCGGGAATTGATTCTCCACATTCCTTGCAATCGTGGAACTGACTTCGGGCTTTCTTGAGGTTGAAGGAACAGTGGGGACATTTGTCCTCGGTTCCTTCGAGTTCTCCATCGCAGGAAGGGCAGTAGTCGAAGATGTCTCGCTCAACCTCTTCCTCGCGCTCCCGGGTGAGGAGAATGGCTGCAACGAGAACGGCAACAAGAATGAGGGCTCCAATACCAAACAGCGTCATAGTTCCTGCTTCTGATGAGCCTGCATCATCTGCACCCTCGGTTGAAGCTAATGTCGTAAAGGACATGCTAAAGAGGTCGGCAATACTGGTTTCATCTGGAATAATACGGAGGGTTGTCATTGCTGCAGTTGCTGTAAAGGTGCATGATAGAGACACACGATCTCCACGCTCTGCAACATTTGTCGCCAAGGTTGCGAGGATATTTCCCGACCCGTCAGCACATGTGAAATTTGCACTACCCGTTTCTTTACTTGTCATATTGATAGAAAGCGTGTATGCTGCTCCGTCCTGAAGAGGACTTCCAACTGACTGGTTGTCAGCATCAATGATTTGTAAGGAGGCATATTCCCAACTTAACTTCAATTTTGATTCAACTTGAGCAGATGTTGAAAACTTCGAGTTTTGCTTGTTGTCATCCCAACTTCCTTCTGCCGCAACCCAATTGCCGTTGAAGAGTGCTTCATGCTCTCCTAAGTTGGTTGGTAAACTTACGGTCCAAGTCAGAATCTCTCCGTCAGTAAGGGTGATTTGAGGCGATTGTCCGTTAATTCCGTCAAATGTATACTCAATGTATCCTCGTACGGCTTTATCTCCAGTATTGGTTACGGTGATACGCCATTCAACATCATCACCCGATTGAACGGTACATGCAGTACAAAGCGGAGGATCGACGTTCACATCTGGAATTGGAGAGATAGTAAGCATGCCAGAAGCTTCATCATTATCGGTTGACTCTTGTTCAAAACCAACTTCGTCAAACGGATTAATTCGCGCTGTGACAACGTGGTCCCCGTCGGGTAGAGAACCGATGGTTGAGGAATTCAGTTCTGCCGAAAAGGCTTGTTCTGCATAGCCTGTTCCTAAAATTTGTACCGTGAAGGGAGCGCCCATGACTACCCCGCCAAGTGGGTTGTTGATTTCAAGAACCATCGGGATGTTTGCTGCTCCAGTCCCATTAGTGCGAACAATCGTTCCCGAAATCAACCATGGCCCTTCGAGTGCTTCCGCGTCACTTGTAACGGTTAGACCGTCTTTGAACGAAAGGTCCATCCGGCTAGAAACAACCAACTGAACGGACTCTGTTTTTCCGATTTCTGAGGCCTCGTAAATTAAATTGTCAATATCTGGTGTTGCCTCAATCATATGTATTCCACTGCTAGGAGCGGTAATGGTGGTGTTGACCCAAGCAGAAGAACCTGCGACAAGTGCTGGTGTTGAGAGAATCACATCGGCAGATTCTGGAACGCTAAGCAACATATTACTAGCTCCTGCGTCTACCGAACCTGAATTCAACACGAGAGCAGAGAAGTCAACGGTATCGCCAGAATAAACCGCTTGAGTTTGGTCAACTGAAGCGGTATCAATTCGAAGGTTAGGTAGGCCCTGAACTGTAAATTCTTCTTTAAATGAAACCGGAATATCGCCTCCAGCACTAAATTCAAACCAAACCTTTTGCACTCCTTCCGTCAATCCATTCCACGTGACACTTACCGTGACAAAACTTTCTCCAGGAATGTTTATTTCATCTTGAAGAAGACGGTTCTGAGTCGCAATTGAGTTTTTGTAAAAAGCAACTTGGACGTCAAACGCATCGCTTAGGGCGCTGTTATACAATCCAACTTCGATGTCCACAGAGCCCCCCATGACAGGGTTTTCTGGAGTCAATGCAAGTTGAGCTACAGACGATTGAACTCCTCCACTGTCGCCGGCTTGAACGGGGAGTGGAATCAAAGTGACCAATAACAAGGCTACGATGATGGCGGCCTTCGGTGTTCTCTGCATGGATAACACTTGCACATGCAAAGCACTTGAACCCATCTCTTCTTGGCCCGTTTAAGCGCAGTGCTTCTTCGTTGAATACATTATACGGGAGGGTGTATGAAAGCCCGAAAGAGTAAATGAAGGCAGAAACGGAGGGGAGGATTGAAGGACAATCGCACCTGTCGTGAATGCATGGGACGGAGTCGTATGGGCATCTTGCTTGTGCTCATCCTCTTCGCTGGGACTGCTCCACTGCCCCAGCAAGGAGACACATCGCCCCTCTCTGATGCCATTATGCCCTTTGAAAGTGGCTCCTCGAGTCTTTCTATTGCATTCTCAAATGGCCCCACACAAGATGATAACATTACCGGGCTTCAAACGCTAACCTTCAGCATCACTGGAACCGGAACACTGGATTCCCTGTTACTCGAAATTACCGATGACGACATCTCAACCTCAACACCCGTTTACAGTTCGGTCGTCAACCTGACCGAGACGCCTTGGATGTACCCGTTCGACAGCACCGATTACACGAACGGAAGTTACACCTTACGAGCAACCGGCTGGGACAGTGATGCAGAAGCCAATACGACCACTCTTTCTGGCTCCTTCAATATCACAAATCAGGTTCCCGAGATTACCATCTTCACGGCGCTAAACCCCAATGCTGGCAATGGTAGCTCGATCAACGACCGTGCATGGTTCAACATACCCGCTCAAGGAACAATTTCTTTCCGCTGGGGTGCAAACGACGATGATTTGAAACAGGCAACACTCACAACGGTCCCAGGACCGGGAACTCCAGCAACCGACGGGCCTACTTCGCTGGCGTATGGATGGGATTGGGCTTCAGGCAATATGCCCGAAGGCACATGGTCCCCCCGACTCACTGTATACGACCAATCCGGACTTTCTAACACCTCAACATTCCACATTGGCATTGACCGTACAGGGCCATCTATTGGAGCGATTACTGTTGGTGACGGCTCAACATGGCACCGTTCTGGAAGCATCACCCTCAGTAACATCATGACTTCAGCCAACGACGGACAAGGTTCCGGGGTTGAGAGCATCCAATACATGGCCACAGGAGCTTCATCTTGGACCACTACAACGAGCGACTCATTGACTCTCTCCTTTGCCGAGGGAACCCATGAACTCATTGTTCGAGCCATTGACCGTGTAGGGAATATTGGTGCTAACCAAACGATTGAAATTAACGTAGATGAAACGGACCCTATACCACTCGGATGGACTGTTGACGAACTTACAACCAGCAGAATCGGTCCAGCAAACGTTTCTTTTAGCGCTGAAGACCTCGGTTCTGGAATGGATAATGTTTCCTCCTACATTCAGTATGGATTCGATTCCAACGGTGTTGGTCAAACTCCGGATATTTCAGGCCGATGGTTGAATTTAGGCGTCAACGGACTTGACGGACAGATTGGCCTGTCCAGCTGGGTGACAAAATCCCGCCAGCACATTATGCTAAGGGCGTTCTTACAAGATGAGGCAGGCAATACCTACACCACTGAATCCGCTTCCTTCCAAATCCTCCCTGGATTAGACCTCTATTGGAATGCAACTCAAACAAATCTTGACCGATTGGTCGTACGACCAGGAGAACAAAACGGAAACATCACCATTACGAGCGTACTCGAATCAAATCAAGATTATCCAGGGAGCGTTATCGTTCGCCTGGAATCAGCTCCTGCCGACCGTTCCTCAACGGTTGAGTGGACGGTAATGGAAACCCGAAATCTTCCCTTGGGTACGCTCTCAAACAGTACAGAGACCGTGACATGGTACTATACTGTCCCAACATCGGGACAGTTTGATTTGCGTCTTGTCATCGATTTTGCAAACGTTATTGATGAATTCGATGAAAGCAACAATGCGAATTATCTCGTTGTAACCGGAGCGTCCCTCGACGCCCCTGGAACCGTTCCTTCGTTTGCCCCATCATTACTCCTCATCATCCTTGTTGGGTTTGGGTTGTCCTTGCTCCAGCGGAAGACAAGGGATTGAAAAGAGAAGGGCCGCAGGGTTAGCCATGCGACAGTCCCTACCACGGGTGCCCAAAGACCGCATTGCGGTTATCATTGGAGCCAAGGGTGAAACAGCGAGAGCCATCAGGAAGGCTGCAGGTTGTAAAGAGTTCAACATTGATTCGGACCATGGGGATATTGAAGTTCTCTGGGGCGATGTAGGCTCTTACGACCCCGTCAAGGCTATGAAACTCCCAGATGTTGTCAAAGCGATCGGTCGGGGCATGGCGCCGAACGCAGCCGTTACGCTTCTCGAAGATGACCACTTTTTCGAAATTATTGACCTTCGCGATTTCGTCGGAAAGCGGTCCAACCAACAACGGCGAATTCGTGCCCGAATTATTGGGCGGGAAGGGAAGATTCGGAAACTCATTGAGAATCTGACACAGACTCAAATCAGCATCTACAATTCAACCGTGGTCCTCGTTGGAGAGGAAGGTGGATTGTACTCAGCCCGACACGCCATTGAGATGTTAGCGGGCGGCTCGGAACACGGCAGTGTCATCAGTTTCCTTGAACGGGATCGCAAACGAGCACGTCTTGAATCTAAATCACTTGACGCATTTGAAGAGCGAGAAGACACACAACGTCCTACATCAGGCTTTGACAGTCTCGTCCCCGGTCTTGCTGAAATATCAGATAGCCGAAATCATCGCAGAATGCGAGCATCACAGGTTGACCCCGAAGATGGTGATGCCGTTTCAGATATGATGGAACTGGCAGAAGACGAGACAGTCAACTGGGAAGAAGAATGATCAATTCCATTCTTCTGGAAGTTCAATTTGTTTCACGTGAGACAAATCCATGTTAAGAACCTCATACATCGCTTCTGGAAGGTCTACATCTAGATTGTTTTTCTGCCCCCATTCAACAAGCCGAGTTACATCCCTAACGAGGAATTCTTGTGATTTGGGATGGCTTTCAACCACACCTTGCCCGACATCAATCACTTTTGCACGGCCGTCATGCCAGAGAATATTGTACGGAGAAAAATCTCCGTGAACCAAATTTGCCTTCTGCCATGAAACGGCAAGGAATTCGAGCAAATCTTCGTATACAGACTGAGGGTCATCAACAAGAACTTCACGAAGTTTTGGTGAAGGAGAATTTTTGGTACCAAGATAATCCATGATGAGAACGTTCTTGTGGATACCTCTTGGGATTGGGACATTCAATCCCCAACGAGCCAATCGAGTGAGGTTGCGATGTTCCTTACGGACCCATACTTCAACCAGATCACGGTGCTTGCGCCTTAAACCTGTGAAGCGGGGGTCACCCTCAATGTACTGTACGAGATTCTTGAATACAGCGTTTGAAGTGTGAAAAATTTTGACGGCTACGGGCTCCCCTGAGAGACTTGTCCCATGGAAAACGTGCGCTTCTTTTCCACGTGCAACTGGAAAGTCAAGTGTGTCAATGACCCCAGTTTTCATTAATTTGTAAAGGGCCATGAGCGTCAAACGGTCGAACACTTGATCAAACACACGACGGTCAACCCAATCGAAGGAACCCGTACCCATCGCTCCCTGAATTTTCTCTTCAATATCACGAAACATCGTGCTGAAACGCTTTTCTTTCATCCATGCGTACTTTGATGATTTTTCTTCCAAATCACGAACAAATTCGTTTTGCTCCTTACGTTCAAAGTCAGAATCAAGTTGCTCTTCTTTAGACCCCTTCTTATCCTTCTTGAGAGGACGACGCTTACGTGATTGACGACGGGCGAGTTCTTCCCATTCATCGTCCTTGGCCATGCTGGCACCTCATTGAATCAAGTTCAGGCGAAGACGGCATCAATGTCATCGTCGTCATCGTCGTCGTCGTCATCGCCGCTTGCTTCTTCTGGGAATTCCTCAACTGGAGCAGCAGCAACTTCAGGCTTTGATTCTTCTTCATCAGCAAACAAGTCGTCGCCGCCCTCATCGTCGTCAGCAAAAAGATCGTCACTATCATCGTCATCGGCAAAGAGGTCTTCTGACTCTTCCTTTACGGGTTGAGCAACTTCTTCGGAAGGTGAACCCGCTGAACTGAACAAATCATCGTGCTCGTCATCATCATCATAGCGTGTGCTCATTCCGAACATGTCAACATCGTCTGGAAGGACGCCTTTTCGTGACAGATACATTGCTTGAGTTTTGGTATAGCGGTGCTTGACGTCAGCCTTTGCGTCTTGGAAGTCCCAAGGCCAAACGATGATCAAGTCTCCTTCACGGACCCATTGTCGGCGTCGCATTTTTCCTGGAATTCGGGCCATTCGGGTTTCGCCGTCAGCACAGAGAACGGTCACACGACGACCTCCGAGGATTTGTGAAGCAAGAGCGAACATTTCGTTCACTTTCTTGTTGGGCATTTTGACACGGATTTTACCGTCATTTGAGCCTTCAGGATTCTCAAGACGTGCGAGTTCTTCCACGTCTACTTTTTCCTCATGTCTGCGACCCAATCAGTCTCACCTGTCTGTGCTATCGGCCTACCCCTCTTGAAGTCATCACCTAAAGAAGGCGTTTTGGGCGCCTGCGTGATGTATTCACCATGCCCCAACAAGGGCATTCGCTGCTGATTCGCATAGTGCAATGAGTTGCCCTGCGCCAACACCGAAGTAAATCGTTGAAGCCACACAGGCTACGATTGCTAAGCGGACTGAAGTCCCACGTGGAAGCGGTCCCTCTCGGCCTTCTTCGGGTTCGTTGAAGAACATCACCAAGCCAACTCGGAGGTAGTAGAAGACTGAAATTGCTGAATTGATTACCATGATAAGGGCTAGATACCAAATCCAGTGGATTTCACTAAACGTAACATTGCCAGAGGCAGTTGATTCGATGAGTGCTGCCTTGACGATACCCATTATTACGAGCAGCTTTGAGAGGAAACCTGCAAGCGGTGGAACACCTGCTAAAGACATCATGAAGATGAACATAGCAACGGCGATGAAGGGTTCTCGCTTGACCAAGCCACCCAACGACTCGAGGGTGTGCCCTCCGTTTTCGGATTCCAAAAGAGAGAGAACCAAGAAGGCTCCAAGTTTGAAACAGACCAGAACAACAAGATGGAACATCAACGCTGTAACAACTGCAAGTGCTGCAGTTCTGCTCGTATCAGCATGAGCGGCATCCCAGTTCAAGGCACCAATTGCTGTAATAGCCGCAAGCATGTATCCAGCATGAGCAACAGACGAGTAAGCAAGCATTCGCTTTGGATTGGTTGAACCAAGAGCTGCAATATTTCCCCAAGTCATGGTAATGACGGACAAGACCGCCAGAGCGATGAGCCACACCGTCGTTGCATCCTCCATGCCTTCAGGAGCTGCAACCACCAGAAGAATGCGTAGAAGCCCTACAATTCCCATTGCTTTGCTTGCTGTAGCAAGAACACCTGCGACGGGTCCGGGCGCTCCAGCGTATGCATCAGGCGCTGCGAAGTGGAAGGGTGCAGCACTGACCTTGAAACCAAATCCAACAAGAAGCATTCCCAAGGCGGTAAGTGGAAGTGGATCCATTCCAGTAGCATTGAAGTGAGCAGTGAGCTCTTCAAATTGAAGAGAGCCCGACCATAGGTAGAGTAGAGAAAGACCGTAAAGACCAACTCCTGAAGCAACTGAACCCACGATGAAATACTTCATTCCAGCTTCTGAGCCTTCCTTGGTTTCTTTCATGAACGCTACAAGAACGTAAGTGGAGAACGAAGCCAACTCTAATCCAATGAACAGCAAGAACAAATCTTGGGCCAAAGCAACAACTGACATTCCAAGACCACAGGTTATGAGCAGAATGTAAAAGTCAACTTGGCGACGATTGTTGTAAAGGCCTGAGACACTTCGGTCCTTACGACTGGTCGCTGGGAGGCGATCAATCGATGCGATAGAAGCCAAGGCGAGAGCACCGTAAAATATCAATTCAAACAAGCGGCTGAATTCGTCAACTTTGAGAAGTTCGTTGGTTCCTGATGCAATGGTTTTGGTCTCCATTCCGCCAATGAAAGAAATAGCTGCGATGATGAACGCCATGACGAAGAAGATCGATGCAAATATTCCAGGAAGACGTGGGTCGCTGTCAAGCGTTCCTCGCTTTCCACCAAACAACCAGGGAATTCGCACTTGCGTCAATGGAATTCGGAACTTTGCGTCTCCGAGGTTTGGCACAATCATTAGCGTGAACAACCCAATCACGAGGACAAATTCAGGGGCTAAGGCGGTTACAAAACCATCTCCAAAGGGCTTGATTACATCATCCATATCAGACACCTCCGTTTAAAATTGGGATCAATAACTGCTCAAAGAACGCAACTGTCCATCCGTTCATCATGTCAAGGGCAATCCAAGGCATGATTCCGAAGAGAATAGTAAATGCTGCCATAATGACCATGGAGATTTTCTCCGAGTCTGCAATATCGGGAACCGGTTCGCCATTAAGACTTGCAGGTGGTTGGGTTTCATCTCCACCTTCGAAGATGGTTCGCTGCATGGACCACAGATAGTAGGCAGCAGTGATAGCGAGAACGAACGCTGGGCCAACCATCCAAAAGACACTCCAGTTCTCTGCTGCGAGGAAGTGCCACAGAGCGAGGAACATCATGAGTTCTGCAACGAATCCAGCAAGAAGAGGGAGGCCAAGAGAAGCCATCCAGGCAAACATCATTGACGTTGCAAGCCAAGGAGAGTGCTTAGCCATACCTCGCATAGAACCAATTTCCATGCTGTGGTAATGATGCTTGAATGCACCACAAACGGCGAAGAGCATTGGGCTGATGATTCCGTGAGCGAACATCATGAAGAGGGCTGCAGCCCAACCAAGCGGTTGCATGGTTGCGATACCGATGAGAATAACTCCCATGTGAGACACAGAGGAATAAGCGACCATCTTCTTGAGGTTGGTTTGTC